>CAZVDU010000015.1:0-43240 GCA_964625615.1 uncultured Pseudoalteromonadaceae bacterium
CATAATTTAGTTGTAGAGCTCTCAGGCGGCATCCTCTCTCATGCTTTTTATATGCTCACCAAAAGAGGGGCAAACGTAGAATGCAAGGACCTATACGCTACTGAAGATGAAGAACTTGAATTTAACAAGCTAGTTAGAGATCTTATTCCAGAAAATATAATTGCAGGCGGCGAACACGTAGAAGTTTTAGCTTTGAGAAATGACGCTCTACTGGCTTCTCTAAAAAGGAAGCTTGTTGAAGAAAGCCTTGAAGTTTTCGACGCAGAAACTACTACAGAAATACGTGAAGAAATCGCAGATCTTCGTGAAGTCGTTGACAGGCTTGCGGAAGTGCTGAACATCTCCGAAGAGCAAATCAAGGAAACCCGGGCCGAAAAGAACGAGAAGAGAGGAAACTTTTCTAAGGGAATAATGCTAACTAAAACAAAACTAAGTCCTACTATGTCAAAGGGAGAAAAAGAGAGAGTTTTCTTCGAAGATATTATGGATAGCGAACTTAGAATAATCGAAAAAATTGGAGAGCTTCCTTATAGTCCAGCTAAGTTAAACCAAGATAAAAGGCTAAAGGACGATAAAGCAATTAAGCAACTAACATTCACCATTCCACTTTACAGTCAAAATATTGATAACCTTAAAGGCAATCTTCCATTCTCTAATGATTCAGGAGTTACCTTAGAGGTAGAAGTAACGGTTGATGTTGAGAGAAATGGCTCAGAACTAAAAATCAAACTAAATTTAACTAATGCTCCTAAACAATTAGATTTGGATATTGACCAGTTCTAAAGTTTAGTTACGGAGTGTTCAGTGGCTACTTGATTGAAGGTTGAAAGTGTTCTGCATGCAGAACTTAAATGACTATCTGATGAGGAAGATTCAGATAGATAATTTTTTCTTTTGCCATTCGATTAATGAATATTGCATAGGTATCAAAATTCTCAGGTACATGAATAAACAAATCGAGGTATAAATTACAACAGGTATAGAGGGTATCCAAGTTCCTGGGTAGTCAGAAGACAAGGTATTTGTGGCTATTACGACTAACAGGGTCACTGCTAGAAAAACTATCGTCGCGCCGATTAGCAATAAAAACTTAAATAAAGCGCTCATGCTATGTTCCTATTAATTATCTCTAAACACTAAGCAAGTCAAACATTACCACCTTTTATACCATCCTGCATTTAAGTAATCAGCTCTGAAGCATCTGGCGAGTATAAGAACAAAACATAAGCTTTGCATGGCTTACAGAAAAATATTATTACGACTATTTATTTGGCGCAGGGAGTTGAAGCAATATTAGATGATAAAATCGTTGTGAACTAATGATAACAAGGCTTTCAACATGACAACGAATTTAAAAAACATCGGTAAGTACTTTATTTATATTCTTCTTATATCAATGATTTTACCGATACTTGTTAACCCCCAATACCTTTTCGCAATCGGTGATTCGGTGGCAAACGGGAATATGAAGATGGTTGCGAGCCTACTCATTTACTCAATAGTCGCGGCGATTGCGATGAACTGGAAAATAATCGCCCGATTTACAGGTAAATTATACAAGTCAGATAAGCTCGAATATTTCATGTTGACCAGATGGCCATACTTTTTACTCACTTTTGGCCTGCTTGATATTGCGAGGCACATAGTGTGACCTTCACATCACTCTCGGACTTCTATTTCACAATAATTGGATTGCTTTCATATAACAATCTGTATGAAATATTCATTTCTACAAACCTGTTTCTGGTTGGCTTCATAGCAATTTTATTGAAAATAATCGTTGAGGTTACGGAAAGTCAGAGAGATATAGCCGATTCTGGCTTTTTAACTAAAAAAGCTGAGGTCAAGGTCGTTCTAGCGATAATAGCTTTTTTGCTGGCATTCGTACCAGTCCGAGAAGTCAGAATAGATGACATTGTTCAGTACAAAAGACAATGTGAAATAGACGGCACAGTTGCGACTATTGACCAAAACGCTAACAGCTCTGTTTTTGAGTTCGAAGGTGATTCCGGTGGAATTCCGGTTCGGGATTTTGACATACTAGTTTCTAATCGAACAATTCGTATTCCCTTGATGCTTGACCTTGCGATGGCACTGGGAAGGTCTGTTTCACTCCAAGCAACTAGTAATTTACCGTGTTCAATCAACATTATTGCGCTAAGTGAGACAGTTTTGGAGACTCGTATTACCGAACCTGATTTACTGAGTGAGACGAAAGACTTTTTAAATACTTGTTATGAGCCTGCATTGTATTCTGGTAGAAAAGATGATCGACTTCCTTGGGTTGAAAACCCGGATTCCAGAGATATTCCTTGGCCGGGTCATAGAAGTCTTTTTAATGACCTTTACTATTCAAATATAACTGATGGGTTTGTTGCGCAACGTTTGATAGACGGGTATCAAGGGTCACCGAACAACCAGAACGTTTCCAACTGGAGAGATAGCGCAGCTACATGCGAGGGACCGTTTTGTATTCATGAACGTGGCGGGTATCCGACATGCAGGGAGTGGTGGGATGGCGTTGGTGCCGGATTTGACGATGTTGGTGTAAGCAGTGGTAATCAATCGTTACGTTCAAGGTTGTTAGCTGGCTTACCAGAATTTATGGGAGTAAGAGGGTCTACTCAGATGCGAAACGCCCTTCAGGGTTTATCAGATCAATATGAGGCTGGTGCTAATACATCGTTGGACGATGAATTAATACATACGGCATTATTTACTCAATACGGTCTAAATAAAATACAAAATGCGGAGACGAGAGATTTCGGTAGTTTAGGTGAGGGTGCTGGCAGTATTTTAAATGAATGGACTTCCCGAATCTTTGGGACAGTTGGAAGCTCTTTAACGGCCGTTGGTGATTTCGCTGAAGCGAGCATAATACAGCTTGCCGCGCCGCTAGCGCAGGGGCTTGTTATCTTTATGCTTATATCAATATTGCCGGTTGCAATAATCGTTTCATCATTCGACTGGAAGTTTATCTTCAAAATTCACGTCATTATTTTCACAGTGATGCTGTGGCCGTATCTCTGGGATTTAATCATTCTTACACAGCAAAGCTATATAGAGTCCGTGTATGCTAATAGTAGTCCCTTTGCTCTGCTAGATTTGACTAATATAAACTCTAAGTTAGTTGTCCTGCGTTTGACTGACGTTGCGTTTGTTGCGGTGCCTCTGTTTGTATCTGCAATTATATCGTTGGCTGGGTTTTCTGGAGCTAACGCAGTCACTGGAAGTGTTGGCAGTGGTGCTTCTGCCGCCAGTGGTGCGAGTAAAGGAGCTTCTAAGGTTAAAGGGGCTGCGAGTAAGTTTAAAAAGTAAATAAGATTAGAGTTTGAAGTAAGGGCTTGATAGGCCCTTTATTTTCTACAACCTATCCTTCCCCTTTATTTTTACAAACTGGGCAACGTCGTTATCAGTGTTTTGATCACCATACCCGTCTACACCAACAGTTACATCATATTTTTCTCTGCTGTCACCTTCATCATTTTCTTCATCGCTCGCTACAAAGAAAAAGAAGATGTTCAATAACCCCCAGACTATCTGGAATGGTAGTTTCAACAACCACATAAAAACCTCCATTGTTCCGCATGCAGAACAAATTTTAAGTGCACAAATAATACTATTCGAGTTAGACAAAGTCAAACTTGATATTGTAACAAATTCAAGATTGAGCAGGGGTGGATTTTAAGTTATGATTATGAAAATGTAACGAAATCAAGGTGCTTTTTAGTGGCTGATAACGAAAAGAAGAAGCATGGTGGGGCTAGAAAAGGCTCTGGTCGCAAAGCTGTGAATGGAAAAACAAATGTGATGCGTATCCCTGCTCAGTTTCAAAATGCTGTCGTTCAACTAATTGAACATCTATCTGAACAATCAAAAGCTGGCGTGCCGAGCCTAAAACGAGAAATTCATCTAAGAGATTTACTCGACAGAAGGATCTTACTCGAGATAAACACCAAGCTCAACAAGGTTATGTAACGTTTTCAAGTTGTGACTGGCTTTAAATAGAGCACACACTAGTTTTAACTGATCGAAGAGCGGGAACCTGTGAAGCTCGTTCTTAAGAGTTTCAAAAAAACAGCGATAGTGGAGTGTAAAAACCACCCTCTGCTAAATCTCTTTTAGGTTTAATTTTGGCAAAAAACACCAAAGCTTATTTTGTTCTGCATGCGGAACAACAGCCTTTATGTGACTTTTACTCTCGTTCAAACTCTTAAGGGGCATTTCCCCGCCTTATCTACTGACACTTCCCCTCTATTTTTAGTTATAAATTCACGCAATGATATTTGCGTTATGCCTATTCCAACTATTTTTGTTTTTATTGGGGCTTTAACTTGTATTGGAAGCAGCTGGTTTGATTCCTCAAAAAATGATTGAAACAAATGGACTTTAACTATTGAAATATCAAGCATGATTAATGCTGCTCTATGAAAGTGTACATTGGTTAGGTGGGCTATCAAAGTGTACACTTTAGGCACTTTAAAATGTACACTTTATGTGTTTCTTGCTATAGTTATCTTGTATGAACTGAATAAAAACGGTGAAGATATGCGTTATTCTAGTGAAATAAACCTTACGAAATTAAGAAATTGCTTGGGTGATACTGTTAAAAGTGTTTGGACACAGGGCAGAGCTTGCATTATCAAAAGTCATGATAAACCTATTGCAGCGATTGTTCCTATTGAAGCATTAGAGAAAATCAAAGCATATGATGCATTGATTGCCAAGGAACGCCTTGCTGATTCACAAGTAAAAGAAGCAATGTCTAAACCTAAAAGTACGGCTTCATTAAGTTCCATTTTGGGTGAAAAGGAGAGTACACCTGTTCCTCAAGAAGTAATTGAAACGCAAAAGCTAGATAATGCCAACGTCGAAGAAACTTATAGTGATTTAGTTGCGCTATTAAATGAAAAAAACTCTAGCCTTAAGGTAGAGAATAGATTTTCAAGCAGACTATTAGGGAGTAGCACTTCTCCTGTAAAAGAGAGTTCGTTTAGGGTTAGGGTAAGAGCTGGACAACATGTATGCATTGGTCAAAAGGAAGTTACAGTAAATTCGGTAACCGAGAATAATCAGTCTTTTATCGACTTCGTTGAAGTATCTGAGGAATAGCTCGCTTAAATGAAAACATTTTTACTAAATGCTCTTATTCTTGGAGTGTGCGCTTTTTTATCGTTTCATTTTCCTGGAACACTAGGCCCATTTTTTATCGTGTTTGCTCTTGTTTATGTATATTGTTGGATTTTCAGCCCAAACTCTCGTTCGAGGCGTTTTTTCTTCAAATTAGCTTTTTTTATTTTAGCAACTCCAACAAGTGCAAAATTATTGTCGGTATATCTAAATGGCAAAGTAGACCAATCTTTTTTAGATATTCTTGAGGCATTTCAAGCTCCGTTTGCCGTAAATAATACATTACTTTTTACTTTAATAGCTTTCGCTGGAATACTGGCTATTATTGAACAAATTCAAATGTATAACTTTAATAAAAAAGTTGAACAAAATGGCCTGCAAATTGAAATAACAGATAAACACAACACTAAGCTAGAGTGGAAAAAGAAAAACATATTCAAGTCTACAGTAAAAGATGCTTTGTATATTGAAGCATCTATTAGTGTAGATAATAATTCTGATAAAAATAAATCACTTAATTATTCAAACACGGTAATTACATGGGGCATATTTCAAGTAAGTAGGGTTGAATATATAGGTACATCCATTAACGGTAATCAGAGCCAAGCTAATACGGTGCTCACAATTACGGGCAATTCTGTCAGCAACGTTACTACCTTAGTTGTTTTGGTTAAATCAATAGCGTTTAAATGTCTATTTAAGCTGCCGAAGGCATTACAACCGAAATTATTTGTTCACTTCTCTATTGAGAATGATCTAAATTATGGGGTTGAAATAGATGCTTGACTCAATTGTGACAGGTTTTTATCCTAGTGGAATAGGAAATATAGAATAACAAGTAGGAATGGCGTATAAAATTCACCCTATTGACGGAAACGAGCGTCAATTAGATAAGTTATTTAGTGAAATCCGCATGCATAAAGACGATATTATTTCAGAGATAGATCGCTTTTGTGGAAGGATTGTTGCTGGTCAAATGGTTGAAGGTTCGGATGGTTGTCATGCTATATCTATTGACACACCTCATAATGGTACTACTACTTATTCGATAGACATATATGGTCAAACGTTCGATTTAATATTTGATCCAACCCCTCCTCCAGGTTGCTTTGCTATTTTTGCACCTTTGGGTAGATAGTTGAACCAATATTCTTAACCATTATTGAATTGCATAGCTGTCATTTCATTCAAAATGAACACTATAATATTTGTTGACCACAACACTTGCTCTTAATTTAATTTTATATATGCGCTCAATTGATACAGCAATGTCTGCTCTGGTCGATGGCGTTGATATGCACTCTTCTGTTTTGCTAACACTAAATGGCTTCCATGCCATGAAAAAGCGTTAATTATTGAACTTGATTTGAATAGAAAACACTGGTCTTAAGTCAAGTTTTAGCTTGAATGCCCGATTAATTAAAGGGCACTCTCTGAGTAATAAGGCGGCTAATCACTCTTTTCACAAATCCATAAAGAAAGTCCCTGACCGTCCGAAAAACGTACGCAGCGGCCACCCAAACGCAGACAGGTGACTCGCTACAATTGGCACTGAACAGATTGTCAGAATAGAAATAGTTCTTTATAAATCTGAACCTTATCAAATTATCAAATCTCATTAAGCTTCTTGTTGATAGCTATCACTCAACTGTTTTTCTATCTGTCGCTTTTTCTAAGAGTTCACTGTTCCTCTTTTCCCACTCTTTATCAACCCAGTAAAATCCCACCCCCATAAATACGAAGGCAAAGACTAAACCACTTACAACAATAGTTTGAAGATCGTCCATTTTGAACTCCCTAATATTTATCTTAAATACACTTCAGTGATTTCGGCTCTAAAGTGACCAACTTCCTGACTAACTGTTTCAAGTGCTTTTTCATATATTAATCCTATATCTCTTAGCTCACCTACGCGTTCTTGAGCATAGCTATGTCTAACTCCGTGTGCGCCAGTCGACCACCCTAAGGCTCTTTCACTTGCTTTTGTGAATGATGCCGACCACTTGTTACCACCGTTTATATCATATAGAGACTTATAATTAATACCTCGATCAACACCAGCTTTTGGCCTTTCTAGTCGCCTCTCTTCAAGCCTTTGAGCCAAATGCTGCGGAATAATGACCTCTCTAATTAACCCTCCTTTTCCTTTGACGGTATAACTTACACCTTCCCTTCCTTTAAACTTTGTATCAAGTGCAGGCCTGTCAGAAGGTTTACGTTCATCAATGCGTTGTAATGAAAGCAGCTCATGCGCTCTAAGGCCTGCTGCATGCGCAATTTCCGTTGATAGGCTATTACGTATGGTTTGACTCTTTACAATCTCTCTCACTTGTTCAGGTGTGTAAGCTCTGCTGTTCAAAATTTGCTGATGAGCAGATTTAATAACCGTAAGACTCTCTGACATTTGCAACTCACCTGTAACATGTCTCATCATCATTTGGATAGCTTGTCTTTCCATATCAAGCGTCTTTTGGCCAACATCTTTCCCTCTATTTTCCAAATAAGTGTGAGCTTGCTCTTTTGTTAAAGATCTCAGCCCCCCACTAATATTTTCTCTCTTCACATACCTAGCGACCATTTTCAGACGGCTTTCGTAGCTTCCAACTTTCCAAACTTATTTTAATTGTTTACCTTTAACTTTTTCCATGACAGATGCTGTTGGTTTTTGGGAGATGAAAATCTATTTTTTAATTTAGCTTTTGACTTTGACATAGCTATTTATGTACCTCGATACGGTTGAAACAGATACAGAAACACCTTGCTTTTCGAGCCAGATATTTATGTCTTTGAATGACGAACCTTTTCTAAACATCGCTATCATTTTCAAGCGGTGAGGATCTAGTTTGCTTGGTCTCGCATAACGCCTCTTTCTTCGTAATTTTCTTAATTGTTTTATAGCTTCAAGTTGAGCTGCTAAGTCTTGAACTTCTTTCATGATAAAAACCTATTCGCATTAATTTTCGACTGTTTTGTAAGAACAACAATCACTTGTAATTATAAGTGAAAGCGGCATACCGATACTGGTAAACCGTTCGCCCAATTTAAGCTAAAGCGCTGAGGTGTGGACCGTGCTCACCTTGAGTCATATAGAAGCTGACGGGACTTGTCTCTTATGTGATTAGAGCAATCACATGAATAGTAAATACGATGATTTATATCTCGTTAAATTTTTTAATACGCAAGCATAATATCATGAAATATATGAAACCAATTTTGCGTCAGAAAAAAAGTGTGATTGCGCTACAGGGCAGTGACAACGCTATGTTTGGGGTTTTTATAAACCCTAACATAGCGGGGGCGCGGCCCCGGCCTCTAGCAAAAAAGGGCGCGAAATAGCGCTTTTTTGCGTTGGCAATCAAGTGAAGCTTTAGCGAACGTAAGTAGATTGCCAATAAAGGGTAATGAGCATATCTGATTAACATAAGTTAATCAGATATGCGTAATGGGAAGTTAGAGGAGAGGGTTTGATTTACGCTGACTAGCGGAAGGTTTTCAAAAACTAGTCATCACTAACAAAAGAAGATAAACAACCTAAAAATTAAATATATATTTACATCAAACACTTAAGATAAAAACAAAAGAAAGCCTTGTAAACTGAAAACAATACACTTAACGTAAAAAAAAGAGCTAAATGGACTAATTAGCGCAAAATATTAACGAAGACGCGGACGAAGTCTATCGTACATCAAAAGACATTGCCTAGAATCCTTGAATTGGTTTTTAGAGCACAGAATTAAAAGCTGTTGAGCTTTTTATTATTGATTTAAACGATAGAGGTAAAGTTATGTCCACGTTTTTGACTCCAAAAGAAGTCGTATCTCTTACTGGGCGGAAGCAAAAGCGCCCACAAAAAAAGCAACTAGACTCTCTAAAGATTCCCTATTCCATCGATGCTGATGGCAGACCAGTGGTGTTCAAAAGCTCTGTTGAGGCTCACCAACAAGGTAATGTCGATGTTTCTTGAACCTAAGCAGCTTGAAGAACTAACTGGCCGTAAAATGCCATCTGCCCAAATCCGTCAGTTGGAGAATATGGGGATTACTTTTCTAGTAAACGGTTTAAATCGCCCTATTGTTTCTGTCTCTGAAGTTGAAAATGTCTTGAGTCAGAAAGGTAATACAAAGACCTATACCCTTAACAGAGCTGCAATTAAGAGGCCTACATCCAATGCCTAAACAACGTAAATCAGATTTAGATCTACCATCAAGAGTCTATAAAAAACATAACGCATACTACTTTGTAGGCCCGGATAACAAATGGATACGGTTGGCGACATCAAAAGCAACTGCTATAGCCAAGTATCATCAAATGATTAATGCGCCGGTTCGACTTAACACTATGGCCGATGTAATAGACCGTTACATGAAAGAAATATCTCCAACAAAAGCAGCATCGACGCACAAGAAAGAGATACCAAGAGCAAGCAACCTAAGAGCAGGTTTTGGCCATATCCCGCCTGACCAGATAAAAACAACAATGGTTTATGAGTACATCGACTTACGCAGTGAGACTGCTCCTAAAGGAGTAAACAAAGAGATAGCACTTCTCAGTCATATGTTTAAAAAGGCAATTCGATGGGGCGTATTAGAATCAAACCCGGTACTTGGGGTCGAACGCAATAAAGAAACTCCCAGAAAACGATATATTACAGATGACGAATTCAAAAATTTCCTATCAATATGCCCGGAGTGGTTGCGTCTATATTGTGAACTAAAATACTTAACCGGCTTTAGGCAAACAGATATGTTAAAGCTTCGCTGGAATCAGGTTAGCCAAGATGGAATCAATTTAGAGATAAGCAAAACATCAAGAGAGCTGATGATGACTAACTCAGATGCCCTTAGTGACGTTTTAAACCGTATAAGAAGTGTCAAAAAGCCCGTATCAGGGCTTTACCTATTCCACACGAACAAAGGCCAACCATACACGCCAGATGGCTTCAGAACCATGTTCCATAGATATATGAGAAAAGCTATCGATAAAGGATTATTGTCTGAAACGTTTCAAGAGAGGGACATCAGAGCGAAAGCCGGCAGTGATTCGGAATCCGCTGAAGCAGCATCTGGACTTCTCGATCATGCAGATGGTAAAGTTACTCGACGTCACTATCGAAGAAAGGCCGAAGTAATAAAACCTTTAAGATAGTATATTTGATACTTGTAGCAGAAATGCTATTAACTTTAATTAGACAAGGTTTGTTTTATTAGACAGTAGAGAAATTGACTAGTCTCTACTCTTAGGAAAAATGGTGCCCAGAGGCGGGATCGAACCACCGACACGCGGATTTTCAATCCGCTGCTCTACCAACTGAGCTATCTGGGCTTAAAGTCGATGCTAAAAGTGCATCACTTCGCTGTGGGTGCGTATTAAACGGATTCTGGCCGTCCAAGTCAACCAATTTTTAAGGTAATTTACACTATTTCAGTGCAAGTGCGTAAAAAGCACACAAAAGAGTAGCATGAAGCGTTAATTACTTGGTGGAATATAGCCATCAACAGTGACGTCTTTACCCTCAAACAAGAAGCTCTGCATCTTTTCTTCCAATAGACGCCTCGCTTCAGGATCCATCATATTGAGCTTATGTTCGTTGATCAACATAGTTTGTTTCTTTTGCCATTCGGCCCAAACTTCTTTGGATATGTTGTCAAAGATCTTTTTACCTAATTCTCCTGGGTACAGTTGAAAATCTAATCCTTCGGCTTCTTTTTGCAACACTTGACAAAAAACGGTACGGCTCATGGAGCACTCTTTATGAATTCAATTAAAAACCTTAGACTATTTTAGCGGACTAAAGCTTTGCATCCCAACAAAATTATGAGCTAGCAGCTTTTATTTGTTCGATAAGCTTTTTGGTGGGTGCTGCTAAGCCTAAATTGGTGGGATGCAATATATCAAACCAATGATCGGATACCTCTTGTACTTTGCCAATAGGTGGCTTGCTCATGTGTAAAACGACAGGCGTAATATCTAAATGGAAATGACTAAAGGTGTGCCTAAAACCTTCAAGTACTTCTTCCCTATAATCGCTAACACCTAAGCTTTGTGCTTTTTCATCAATACTGTTGATGGCTTCAACTTCGTAGAAGCCATATAAACCGCCCCATAGTCCCAAAGATGGGCGTCGATATAGCAGTAATTTGTTATCCCAATTAGGGATCAACATAACAGTCGATTTAACCGGTAGCTGTTTCTTAGGTTTCTTACCTGGGAAAAGTGCTTGTGTGCACTCTTTGTTAGCAACACAGGTTTTCTCTACAGGGCACAATTGACACTTGGGCTTTGTTCTAGTGCAAACAGTTGCACCAATATCCATCATTGCCTGATTATATTTAGTCGTATCCTGTTCAGGTGTTAGCTTTTCACTCAACGCCCAAAGTGTTTGTAATACTTTGGATTGCCCAGGCCACCCTTCTATTGCAAAGTGGCGAGCAATAACGCGTTTTACATTACCATCGAGTATTGGCTCAGCTTGCCCACCAGCTAGCGACAGTATAGCCCCAGCCGTTGAACGACCAATACCTGGTAATGTTTGCATATCGTCGATATTGTCTGGAAAGTCTCCGTCGAAATCTTCATGAACCTGCTTAGCTGCCTTATGTAGGTTGCGAGCACGAGCATAGTACCCAAGGCCAGTCCAATGATGTAAGACATCGTCTTCAGAGGCGTCAGCTAAATGAACAACTGTCGGGAAGCTTTCCATAAACCTTTGATAATATGGGATAACAGTAGTTACCTGCGTCTGTTGTAACATGATTTCAGACACCCAAACTCGGTAGGGTGTTTTATCGTGTTGCCACGGCAGATTCTTACGACCATATTGATCGTACCAGCGGATGACTTGATGAGAGAATGAGGACATAGCTAATGACTGGTTCTAATTATTGCATTGTTTTTATTGAGTAAAGCATCATACTTGAACATTATCTCGCTATAAACCAACTCTGAAAAACATGTCAAAGCCCGTAATATTCTTTCCCGGTACCTTATGCGATGAACGACTTTGGATGCCCTGTTGGCGAAAGCTAAATATCCGGGAGAGACGTTATGTTCCACTTCAATGGGCTAATACACTAGAAGAGATGTTATCGATCACAGAGCACACGCTTTCAGGTACAAAAGCACACTTGATTGGCTTTTCTATGGGCGGGTACATCGCTAGTCTGGCCGCACTCAAATGGCCAAAATTAGCAGCCTCTCTCACAATAATAAGCTTCACCAGTGAAGGGCTCACCGAGTCAGAAATCAAACAACGAAAAGCAATTATTGCATCAGTTAACAAAAAACGTTACGCCCCAATGGGTGACAAACGGCTGTCTATGTACTTATCCAAGCCTTCCAATTCAGAGGATAAGCAACTTGTTCGGCAAATGGCCGCTGAAACAATGCAGGCTATGGAATCAGATCTAGGGCCATCGGTTTTGAAGTATCATATTGAATCGACTACACCGCGCCCTTCAATAACAGAAAAGCTGGCTCAACTTAGGTGCCCAATAAAAGTTATTTCAGGTGCTGATGATCCATTCGTTACTTCACATTCATTAGGTGTCATGCAAAAAAGCATGACAAATACCACCTTTCATCAGTTTCCAGACAGCGGTCATATGCTGCCATTGGAAAATACTGATATGTTGGCCCAGTTACTCACTGCATCAATAACAACCTAGCTAACCGCATAAAACTTGTAATATCAAATAGTGGCTGGATAATACGCAGCTATTTTGCCAATCTATCAAATGACGGCATGCAGTATCGAATTTTAAGGTAGCAAATTCCCATGAGCCAATTTAAAAATCAACAAGAAGCAGAAGCAGCTGGCGTCTACATTCGCAAAGTTCAAAGCTTTGTCAAACGTGAAGGCCGCTTAACAAACGCTCAGGCAAGAGCCATAGAGCAAAATTGGCCAAGCATGGGATTAGAACATCATAAAGAAGTCATCGACTTTAAACAGACCTTCGACCGGGAAGCACCTGTTATTCTAGAGATTGGTTTTGGTATGGGACAGTCACTACTCGATATGGCAGAAGCAGAGTCTCATTCTAACTTTATCGGTATTGAAGTACACAAACCTGGTGTCGGCGCTTGTTTAGGAGAAGCGAGAGAAAGAAATATAACAAACTTACGTGTATACGAGCACGACGCTGTAGAAATACTCAATGACTGCATTGCAGACAATAGTTTAAGCCGCGTTCAGTTATACTTCCCAGATCCATGGCACAAAAAACGCCATCATAAACGCCGACTCGTGCAGCCCGAATTTGTGCAACACCTACGTCAAAAACTCGAAATTGGCGGAGTGTTTCATATGGCAACCGACTGGGAACATTATGCAGAACACATGCTTGAAGTGATGTCCTCTGCAGATGGATTTACCAATCAATCCGATGATGATACTTATGTCCCTCGTCCGGAATATAGACCTATCACCAAGTTCGAAAAACGTGGAGAAAGGCTGGGCCATGGCGTTTGGGATTTGCTTTTCGAGCGAGTCGTCTAATGTTAAGCCCACAGAGTCAACTTTTATTAAGAAACGCAGAGCTGTTTGAAAGTGGCAATTGGCTTATTGTTAACCCTGATGATTGTGGACTATTTAAAGCCCTTGATAACGTCAATATAAAAGGCTTTTTCCAATACTTTGACCAGTTCCAGCGGGCCAGTGGAGAAGTGTCGAACCAATATCAATTTGGCGCCTTTTACAAAGGCGAAAATGAACTCAACGGCGTTGTTATCTATATGCCTAAGTCGAAAGAACAGTTGCAGATGTTATTGGCTAATATAACGCCGCACCTAGAACAACAAGGCACAATATTGTTAGTTGGTGAGAACAAAAGTGGCATTAAAAGTTGCCCTAAGCTCCTCAAAACCTATTCAAGTAATAGTATAAAAATTGATTCAGCTCGCCACTGCTCCCTTTTTGCAGCCTCTTTCGAATTTCCCGTAAAGCCATTTACAGAAAAAGATTGGGTTAAGCTCATCAATATTGAAATCAATAATCAACATCTGCAACTTTGCTCATTGCCCGGCGTTTTTAATCACAAACAATTAGACCCCGCAACAGAATTACTCCTCAATGAAATCAATCAGGTACCCGATGGCCGTGTACTGGATTTCGGATGCGGGACAGGCGTCATAGGCACGTTTCTGGCAAAGGTGAATCCAAAATCAAAAGTGACAATGACAGACGTTAGCGCTATTGCGCTTTACTGCGCGGAACAAACGGCTCGGTTAAATCAAATCGATGCAACAGTAATCGCTTCTCACGGCGTGTCACACCTTCAAGGAAAATATGCTGGGATTTATACTAACCCTCCTTTCCACACAGGTATAAAAACGGACTATTCTGTCACCGAGAATTTTCTACATCAACTACCTAACTATATGATGTCAGGTGCTGAACTCAAGCTTGTGGCTAACAGCTTTTTGCCATACCAACCCGTTATCGAAAAATATATCAATAAAGCGCATATTCTTGCTGCGACATCAAAATTTAAAGTCTATGAAGCTCGATTAAGACCTTAGTTTTATTAACAATTAGTCTTCTCGCTGCTCGGATTGGTATTGCTAATGTCCAGTGATATGATGAGACTATACGCGATGGATAGATCAGAAAAATACAAATGTTGATAGTTAATTCATGAAAATCCTATTCCTGATATCAGAGGTTGAAGGGTTTACAAAAACAGGCGGATTAGCGGATGTTGGCAAATCATTGCCTTTGGCATTGCATGAATTAGGGCATGATGTACGTATTGTTAAGCCTTATTACAAAGAAATTGCTGATAAAAATACGTCTTCTAAGCCGATTGCTTCAAGTGAATTAAAAACATCAAAATACACGTTCCAATTCGATATTTACCAACTTTATCTCAATAAAATCCCCGTTTATTGCGTTGACTACCCCGACTTTTTTCGTCGGGATGGTTTGTATTCTGACGGCTACGAAGCATTCGAAGATAATGGTGAGCGTTTTTCATTCCTTTCACAAGCAAGCTTACAACTTGCAAAGGCAATAGATTTTAAACCTGACATACTGCATTGTAACGACTGGCATACCGCTTTAGCTTGCTATTTTTTGAAACAAGACAGTAGTGCTTTTTTCGATCAAACTCAATCACTGCTGACTATTCACAATGGCGCTTTTCAGGGGATATTCCCCTATCACAAAGTACCGTCTTGCCATCACGACCAATCCATCCCCCACCAATTAGATGAAAGTGGCAATCTTAACTTTCTAAAAATGGGCATTGAGCTCGCCGATAAAATAAATGCCGTCAGTCCAAACTACGGAGAAGAGCTCAAAACACCCTTAGGTTCCCATTACCTCTATTCAACTTTTAAGCAGAGAGAAAGTGATGTTTCAGGTATATTGAACGGCTGTGACTACACACAATGGGATCCCACAACCGACGAGTTACTGCCTAATCATTACACTACTGAAAACATGGCAGGTAAGAGTCATTGTAAAAAAGCACTGCAAAAGGCAATGTCTTTACCTGTCAGAAAAAAGATTCCTGTCATTGGAATGGTCTGCCGTTTGACGTCTCAGAAAGGGTTTGATTATATAACACCTATATTATCGGATTTGTTAGAACACAGTATTCAGCTGGTTATTATTGGTTCGGGCGATCCATCTATAGCAGCACAGCTGGAAAGTACGATGCAACAACACCCTAAAAAAATGGCTTTTTATCAGGGTTTCAGCAATGAATTAGCACATTTACTTGAAGCAGGCAGTGACTTCTTTCTTATGCCTTCACTCTTCGAACCTTGTGGACTAAATCAAATGTATAGTTTGGCCTATGGGACCATTCCGATTGTTCGGTCAGTCGGCGGTTTAAAGGACACGGTCAAAGACTTAAGTGAAGGAGTCGATAAAGCAACGGGGTTCACGTTTGACGAGCCGAACGCCTTATCGCTTATAAATTGCCTGAGGCGCGCCGTATTATTTTATCGAGAATATCCAGAAGCCTTCCTCGATATGCAAGAAAGAGGGATGCTTACTCGCTTTACGTGGGAAGACGCGGCACTGCGCTACCAATCACTTTATGAGCAAGCAAAACAATGACTTATTCTGTTTCTATCAATCAATGTAAACGCTTTGCAAAGAACTTAGCTAAAGCCAGTTCTTTACTGATAGCTATGGTGGCCAGCACGGCACAAGCTATACCTGAACAATGTGTGCGAATGCCTACTCAGACCAATGTCTGTGAACATGTCATTTATAAGACAGTAAGGAACCTCAATGCGAATTCAATTGTAGGCGATGGCGACGTATACTGCGTATGCTTACAAGATTTTAGTCATTTAATTTTACCCGGCGAGACTATCGAAGAAAGAGAACAGCAAAAGCTGGATATTGAAAATATCACTCGTATTTTAGATGTTACAGAACAACAGTTGCTAAGACTAATACGCTACTAACAACAATAGGTATAGACGTACTTTGATTTAGACCGTACTTTGTACCAAACTGACTTAGAGTTTGTTGCACTTTTACACATACAAAATCGTATTGGCCGACAGAGAGTCAATTAAGTAATATCCATATTAGGCGGCAGTTAGAAAACATTCAATGTCTGAACAAAAACGTCCACTATCAATCAAGTCGCTTTATGTCAGTGGTGTTATGGCGACAACAACTATTGCGCTTATATTAGTAACCGCAGTGGCGTTATTTAGCCAAGTTAAGAACTATCGCACTAACCTAGCCCATCACATTGAAGTTTTGGTCGATTTGATCAGCCATAATGCCGCTAGCAGTATCGCATTCGATGACAATATATCCGAGCAAGAAAACTTACAGTCACTTGACGTCGCAAAGTACGTACTCAATGCCCACATATATAAGTTAGCGCCCGATAATCAACGTGTGTTTTTCGCTAGTTATAATCGCTCAGATAGAACAACTGAGTCCGTCGCTGATCGCATTACTCAGCTCAATACCCCTGTAATATCTGGCAGCATCATCGAAGTTTCTCGTCCCATCATGATAGAAGAACGCCTTGTTGGGTATGCTTATATCAGAGGATCGACGGAAGACTTAAACAGACTTATTACCAACGCCATCGTGAGTTGTGTTGTTATCCTGATCTTTTCTCTGTGTATCTGTTTGATGATCACACTGTATTTACAACGCAAAATTACTCAACCTTTGAACTTGTTAGCCGAAGAGATCCAGACCGTTGCCCAAGAGAAAAACTACAGTAAGAGGGCGAGTGACAGCCAACTCAATGAGCTCAATGTATTATCTAACGCTTTCAACGTATTGCTCACTCGAATTCAAGACCATATTCAACAACAAGAGAAGGTAGAAGAAAAACATCGTAAACTCCATCTAAGCCTTGAAGAGAAAGTCAATACACGTACAAACGCACTAAAAGAAGCAAATCAGGAACTGATTGAAACACTTGAGAAATTACACCAATTTCAACGCCAAATGGTTGAAAATGAAAAAATGGCATCACTCGGTGATATGGTCGCGGGTGTTGCCCATGAAGTTAATACCCCTATAGGTTTAGGTGTTACAGCTTCAACCATGATGCTTGATCGACTAAGACAACTACACAGTGATTTTGACAACAAAACACTCAAAGCCAGCGCATTAAGTAAATTCCTCCTTGAGGGTGAAGAAAATCTCAGCATTATCTATCGCAACCTTAACAGGGCAGCTGAACTTATCTCAAGCTTCAAGCAAGTTGCAGTGGATCAAACCAACGAAATGATTCGAACATTCAGCTTTGAACAACTTATCAACGAAATACTTCTATCATTACGCCCTCGGCTCAAAAAGCACAAACACAATATACAACTCGACTACGATCCTAATCTAATTATTGAATCTAAAGCAGGTCCAATTAACCAAATTCTTATCAATTTGATTATGAATTCTATTATTCATGGGTTTGAGAATATGGAGAGTGGCGAAATACAGATCCACGCAAAATTATTAGCCAATTCAAAGCTAAATATTATTTACAAGGACAATGGTAAAGGCATACCAGAGAATTTGCGTAAGCGTATTTTTGATCCCTTTGTTACAACGAAAAGAGGCCAAGGTGGCAGCGGCCTCGGTATGCATTTAGTATACAACCTGATAACTCAAGGTTTAAACGGCTCAATTTCGATCAATAGTACCGATACTGAAGGTGTAGAATTTGAGATAATCTTCCCGGTTATTCAGAAGTCCGCACTTGAGCTGGCGAAGAGTTTATAGAAAATGAAACTAGTCGCCTTGCTGATCTTCTTGTCTATTGTGTGTTTGCCTAGCCAAGCCCAACAATTCACAGCAGCGCAAATCAGAGCACCATTTTTGTATCACATTGCTTATTACAGTACTTTCTCAAAGCAAAAGTCGGTAGAAAATACGGTTAATTTTTGCTTCTTAGAAAATGAGTCATTCGAACATATGAACCATTTCGAACGCTCACCCTCTAAAACCATAAGGGAAAAAGCGATAAGCATTATTGCGCTAGAAGATATCAACAAAGCGAACAAAAACCATTGCCACGTCTTGTTTGTATCTAAAACTCAAGAATCAGATAAACTCTATCAAGAGATTCAATTACTCAATACTGCTACTATATCTGTGGGTGAATCAGCAGAGTTTCTCGAGCATGGCGGAATGATGTCGATTATACCAACGAATGCAAAAATGAAAGTTTATATAAACCAAGAACAATATGAAAACACGTCAATAAAGTTTAGCGCTAACTTATTGAAACGTGTTATTTTTCGATAAATATGCTAAATAATGTAAGGGTCTGTTAATCTTCCCTTTTAGTTATTGTTATTAAACGTTAAATCTGGCCAGAACACTATGAACACACCGAATGTATTAATTGTTGAGGATGAAGTCGTTACTCGTACGACACTAAAAAGCTTATTCGAAGCTGAAGGATATAATGTGTTTGAGGCACAAGACGGCGATCAAATGCATGAGCACTTCTCAAATCAGACAATTAACCTCGTTATTATGGACATTAATCTCCCTGGTAAAAATGGGTTAATCTTGGCTAGAGAAGTCAGAGATCGTAAAAACATTGGTTTAATCTTTTTAACCGGTCGAGATAATGAAGTCGACAGAATCTTAGGGTTAGAAATTGGAGCTGATGATTATGTAACAAAACCGTTTAATCCGAGGGAGCTCACAATTAGAGCTCGCAACTTAATGTCTCGGACGTCGAACGTGAATGAAGATTCGGATCTACCGAGTCGCGTCAAATTTAATGGTTGGACATTAGATGGTGACAGTCGTAGCCTCATATCACCCACTAGTGATGAGTTTAGGCTACCTCGGAGTGAATTTAGAGCACTCCATCTGTTTTTAAGACATCCTGGTAAGATACTCACTCGCGAACAGTTAATTAAAGAAATGACAGGTCGAGAGCTTAGACCTAATGACCGAACAGTTGATGTCACCATTAGGCGCATTCGTAAACATTTTGAGTCAGTCACCAATGATGAAGATTTGATCGTCACAATTCACGGTGAAGGTTATCGATTCTGCGGCAGTGTTGACAGTTAATTTTAGTATCGAAGGTTAAGCAGTTGAGCGAGTGATGATTTGCTCAACTGCTTACTGCTCATACTTTTAACGTCACTAACCTCTAACTACCAGCAACTTGCATTTCATTAATTAATATAGATCCCGTCCTCACAGCACCTTTTATTTCGGTATCAGTACTAATCGCACTAATTCCCATTAGCATATCTTTCAAGTTACCTGCGATAGTGATTTCATGGACTGGATACTGAATTTCACCGTTCTCTACCCAAAAGCCAGCAGCACCACGAGAATAATCACCATTCACAATGTTAACCCCTTGCCCCATAAGTTCATTCACCAATAACCCCGTTCCCATACTTGCTAGTAACTCTTGATAGCTCTCACCACTGTTCTGGACAACCCAGTTATGAATGCCACCTGCGTGGCCATTACTCTTCATTCCTAGTTTTCGTGCAGAATAAGTGGTTAGCAAATAATGTTGAAGGCAACCAGCATCGACTATTGTCATGTCTTTGGTTGCAACTCCCTCACTATCAAAGACAGAACTTGCAAGTCCAGCTTGAAGGTGAGGCTTTTCTTCAATACGACACCAATCGGGCAGCACTTGTTTTTCTAAGTGGTTCAGTAAGAAGCTCGACTCTCGGTATAAGCTACCGCCGCTAATAGCAGTAACGAAGTGACTAAAAAGACCTGAGGCTATATCTCGATGAAAAATAACGGGTACTTTGGTCGTTGATAATTTACGAGCGCCTAATCGCCCTAAAGTGTATTCTGCAGCCTCCTTGCCGATTTGAATTGGGCTTACGAGTTCATCCTTTCGACGGCTAGTGGTGTAACTACTATCCCTTTGCATGTCCTCATTTTCTTGTCCAATAACCGCGCAGTTTAAGCTATATCGACTGCTTGGATAGCCCGCGATAAGACCATGTGTATTACCATAGACTCTGAATCCCATATTGGCTGAGTATGAAGCACCATCTGAATTAACAATCCTAGAATCAAAATCAAATGCACTTTTTTCAGACTCGATGACTTGCCTAATTGCTTCTTCAGGATCTAATTCAGTTGGGTGATAAAGATCGAGATCTGGAAACTCCTTTGCCATAAGTTCTTCGTCTGCAAGCCCGGTACAGGGATCACTATGTGTATGTTTAGCAATTTCAACCGCTTTCTTAACCGTTTGCTCAAGCGCGGGCTTACTCAAATCAGCTGTCGAAGCGCTTCCCTTACATTGCCCATTATAAACACTGATCCCTAATCCGCCGTCATTAGTGAACTCCAATGTTTCGAGCTCCTGAAGACGAGAGCCTACTGAGATTCCTTGAACCTTACTCATACTCGCTTCAGCTTGAGTAGCTCCAAATTTTTTAGCCATCTGCAGTACGTCATTAACGATTTCTTTGGTGTCTTCTAATTGCTGCAATACATTCATATGGGCTTTAATTTCTCTTTAAGGTATAAACGGGCTATTCAACCTGTAAAACTACAGGTTACAATGAAATTATTGTAACACTAAAGCAAACCATATGAACGACGAACAGTTTGACTTTGATGACTCCGACGATTGGGTGAGTAAAACCCAACTTAAGAAACAGAGTCAAGAACTAAAAGAGCTAGGTGAAAAGCTTATTGAACTATCACCGGCATCACTCGCACAGATCCCGTTAGATGATGAACTGCTAGACGCCATTAAACATGCACAAACAATTAACCGTAAGAAAGAAGGCTTTAGAAGGCAGATACAATTTGTCGGTAAACTCATACGAAGCCGTGATCCCGCTCCGATACAGCTGGCATTAGACAAAATTAAAGGTCTGCATACTGACGCGAACAAGCGATTTCATAAACTCGAGATATTGAGAGACAAGATACTGAGCGGCTCCAATGAAGTTGCTCATGACATATGCCAGCAATATCAGAGCTTGGATTTACAGAAAATCAGGCAACTTCAAAGACAAGCAAAGAAACAGGCAGAAAAAGAACAAACACCAACTGCCGCCCGTCAGCTATTTCAATACCTAAAACAACAAGGAGTCGAATAATCCTATGAAGTTAAGCCATACCTTTTCATTCTTATTAGCCGTGGTGCTTAGCGGTTGTGGTGGAACTTCGGGAGAGAACGGCCCCGATCCTTTTAACGACAATCCAACACCTCCTGCAGTTCTTTCTCTTACCGTTGTCACCAGAGCAGGTGATTGCACAGGCCCTGCTATTAATAGCTTTAACTCAGGTGACAGTGTGTGCGTAGAAGCCACATTAACCAGCGACGGGCAACCTCTTGAAGACGAAATTATTAATTTCGCAGCCCCACTTGGGAGCCTGACTGTTGACTCAGCTTTAACCAGTGATCAGGGCGTATCCCAAGTCGTGATCAATAGTGAGGTTAGTGATGTTGGAGCCGCTCAAATCTTGGCAACATCGGATACTGAAACAGCGTCTTCTAATTATGAGTTCTTAGCATCAGAGGTAAGTGCTATTACACCGCCAACGATAGAGCTTGTTATGAGGCTAGAGGGCGAGCTTACAAGCCGGTTTAATAATGATCAGCAAGTCGTAGTAACAGCTACGGTATCAGATGCAAACGACCAACCTATTGCCAATACCATCATAGAGTTTACATCTGAGTTAGGTAATTTAAGCCCCGCCGCCGCCCTAACAACTGAGAACGGTGAAGCAACAACAATCTTATCAGCAAATGATGGTGAACTAGGTGCGGCTCTTTTAACTGCGCAGTTCGACCAGCAAAATGCGACAGTGGCACAGAGCATTAACTTTCAGATATTTGCTGCCGATACCGTTCAAGAGCAAGCTCTACGCTTTGGTCATTTTGATGCCCAAGGAGATTTTGTTGAAGGTGTTTTAGGTGTTTCAACCGAGGATGCCAACGGCGATGTAATAATTAGTGCTGGCGCAACATTAGGATTGTTAGCAGCTATTGTCGATCAGAATGACCAGCGCATAATACCGCCAACACCAATAAGTTTTAGTTCAAATTGTGTCACTAACAATTTAGCGATCATTGATGAAACAGTTAATACGATTAATGGGGAAGCTTTCTCAACCTTCGAGGATATGAGTTGTGCAGGAGCTAATGGCAACACAGATCAAATCATAGCAACACTCGTTGCTAACAACCAAACATTAACGCTCATACGCTCCATTGAACTATTGCCTGAAGATATCGGTTCCATCCAATTTATTTCAGCAGATCCGGAGAATATTATATTAGCGGGGACAGGTGGGCAAAATAACCAATCAGTATCTACCCTAACCTTCCAAGTTAATGGCGCGCTTGGTAACCCATTAGCCCAACAAGAAGTAAATTTTGAGCTGAATACTAATACAGGTGGAATATCACTTTCTCCTGAAAGTGGATTTACTAACTCTCAAGGGCAAGTGAGTACACGAGTTACCTCAGGTACAGTACCTACAGCAGTGCGTGTAACGGCCACTACCCTAGGAACCGATAACACTAGCATTAGTACACAATCAGACCTACTATCGATCAATACTGGCTTACCCAATCAAAATAGCTTCTCCATGTCCGCAAGTAATTTGAATGTTGAGGCATTTAATATTAGAGGGCAGGAAGTTATTTATACTGCTAGGCTTTCTGATTCATTTAACAATCCTGTTCCTGATGGTACCACCGTAAACTTTACAACCGAAGGTGGGGTTATTGAACCTAGTTGTAATACGGTTGCAGGCGTTTGTACGGTCATTTGGACAAGCACCGACTTAAACCCCGATAACCATCGTATAACTGTACTAGCAACAGCGATAGGCCATGAAACATTATTTGATTCCAACGGTAACAATACCTTTGATGATGATGATGGAGGGCCAATATTAGATAACTCAGATTCTGGCTTATTGCTCAGTCAATTTGATCAAACAGGTTTTGTCGATCATGCCGAAGCATGGCGAGATGATAATGAAAATGGTGTGCGCGATCCCTTAGAGATATTTATCGACAACAATAATAACCAAGTATATGACCAAGCTGATGGCTTATTTAATGGTCCACAATGCCTATCAACGACATTATGTGGTGAAGGTATTGCGGCGACAGCAATCGTACGCCGAATCACTGCATTTGTTGTCTCAAGCTCAGCGGCTCTTATGGACTTGCTCGATGAAAACGGCAATGTCATTGCAAGTAACAATATTACGTTACCGCCGCCAAACTTAGCCATACCTCGCGGTAGCTCTCTCAGTTTTACATTGAGATTCTCGGATACTGCAATACAGCCCATAGCGAGTGGATCAACTATAGTCATCACAACCAATGAGGGGCTTCTTGGAGGCAACATTAATGCTGTTATGCCTGTCACGAACGTTCCAGGTACAACAGATCAAACCTTCACTTTACTCAATGATTTGGATGTTGGTGACCTAGAAACAACAGCGACAGTAACAGCCACTATTACATCACCCAGTGGCGCGGTTTCTACACTACTCTTTAGTGTGTCATTACCATAATTTGTACGATTCAAATAAAAAGCCCTGTCGAGTAACTTCTCAACAGGGCTTTTTTGTGCTCTCTATAGTTATACTAATACTGTTAATTAAGCCGTTCCACCTACAGTAAGCTCATCAATTTTCAGTGTAGGCTGGCCTACTCCTACCGGTACACTTTGACCATCTTTACCGCAAACACCAATGCCCCTATCTAATGACAAATCATTACCAATCATACTGATTTTTTGCATAACTTCTGGTCCGTTACCTATCAAAGTAGCCCCTTTTACCGGTGCCGTAACTTTCCCATTTTCAATGAGATAAGCTTCTGATGTTGAAAACACAAACTTACCTGAAGTGATATCAACCTGCCCACCGCCAAAGTTAGGTGCGTAAATACCTTGTTTCACACTTGCAATCATTTCTTCAGGTTCATGCTCTCCTCCAAGCATGTAGGTATTTGTCATACGCGGCATGGGTAGATGCGCGTATGATTCTCTACGACCATTACCTGTAGGGTTAACGCCCATTAATCTGGCGTTCAACTTGTCCTGCATATAGCCTTTTAGAATACCATCTTCAATCAACACATTATGCTGGGTAGGTGTGCCCTCATCGTCTACCGATAATGATCCTCTTAAATCAGCGAGCGTCCCATCATCAACGACTGTGCAACCCTTCGCAGCAACACGTTCACCAATACGACCACTGAATGTAGACGCACCTTTACGATTAAAATCACCTTCCAGACCATGACCAACGGCTTCATGTAATAAAACCCCTGGCCATCCATTACCCAGCACGACAGGCATTAAGCCTGCTGGTGCATCAACAGCCTCTAGATTTATTCTGGCCATATGAATCGCTTCGTCAGCAATTTCTTGATAACAAGGCCTTCCAGCATTATCTGTAAGGAAATAATCATAAGCATAGCGGCCACCTGCACCTGAGCTGCCTCTTTCTCTCCGACCGTTTTTTTCAATCAATACAGAACAGCTCAAACGTATAAGGGGTCTAATATCTGTACAAAAAGTACCGTCAGATGCTGCAATAAGTACCTCTTCATAGACGCCACTTAAGCCCACACTCACTTGAGTTATAGAAGGCTCGGTAACACGAATATAGCGATCAACCTTAGTCAACAATGCAATTTTTTCCGACTCAGGCATATTAATAATAGGGTTATCTGACGAGTACACCTTAGACATCTCTTTAGGCGTGAAAACTGAAACACGCTTATTACCACCTCGGCTTGCTATTGTTCTCGCTGCCTTAGCCGACTGCATCAACGCATCTAATGAAATTTCGTCAGAATAAGCGAACCCTGTCTTCTCGCCATTTACAGCTCTTACCCCAACACCTCTTTCAATATTGTACGAGCCATCTTTAATGATCCCATCTTCCAAGATCCAAGATTCATGGTGACTTGATTGAAAATACATATCAGCAAAGTCTATATCGTGTTGATACAGCTCTGACATAACGTTTTGTACATTATTCTGATCTAACGCCGAGGCCGCTAGCAAATGCTGTTCAACACTATTCAATGAAACTACTCCTAAATTTATTGTGTACCGATACTGGGATAGATTGGCGTATCTCATCAATGCGTTCCCTGCTCATCGGAAACATAGCCAGACCTTTGTCTTTTCTAACTTCACACAGTAACTCACCCCAAGGTGACCAAATACTACTGTGTCCATAAGTTTCTCTGTTATTTTCATGTATTCCTGTTTGTGCTGCAGCTACAACATAACATTGTTTCTCTATTGCACGTGCTTGTAATAGCGGATGCCAATGTGCTTTTCCCGTCACTTGAGTAAAAGCAGAGGGTAATGCCAGTATCTCGATATCACCCATTGCCTGAAACAAACCTGCAAAGCGCAGATCGTAACAAACAGCTATACCTAGTCTCCCAAAAGGCGTATCGACCACACAAACCTTATTGCCGGCTTGAGTATAATCAGACTCTTTATAAACCCTCATATTATCAGCTACTGTGACGTCAAAAAGATGTATCTTTTGATATTCAACAATACAGTTTCCACTCGGATCAAATAATAGGCATGAGGCTGTGAATTTGCTCTTATCAGACTCACTTTTTAACGGGATAGTACCTGCTACCAGCCAAATACCAAATTCCTTTGCTAATTCACTTAACGTATTTTGTATTAGTCCTTGGCCATAGTCTTCAGCAATACTGAGTAGCATCTTATCGCCACCGCCAAGACAAACAAAGCATTCAGGCAAAACAACTAACGTATCTGTTGAAACTTTGCCAATAGCGGTTAACTGTTCTCGAATAAAGCTAAAATTCTCTTCAACAGAAGTTGTTGATGTCATCTGAAGCGCAATTAAATTAGCCATCACCTTTCTCAATCAATAAGTGATCTGTTGCTGGGTCTAAATCGCTGTCAGGCGGCATCACTTTAGCGGGTAAAACAATATCTTTATCGTTACGCTCTATTTCTAGTAATTCTGGTTCAGTAATACTGCCCGTGAGCTTATATTTTATGTCAGACACTACTCTCGCTGACTTGACAGCTTTATCGACCGCGAATGCTACGGCTGCTGACACAGGATCAAACGCCAGCCATCCAACAATTGCAGGGAGACTAGACGTCAACTCTGGACGTATCGCAACATCATAATTAATATCTTGTGTATTTAAGTCAGTCGAACCAACCAAGGATATATCAGCCGCCGCTCCATCTATCTGAGTATCATTTGTATAAACAATACCATTGTTGACTCTAAAGCTACCGATCATTTCATTATAGAAAAAGCCTTTGGCAAACACATCTCTGAAATCTAATGACAACTTACGTACGAGTGAATCAAGGCTCAGTAAGCTAAAAATCCTTGCTCCCTTATCACTAACTTGAGAAAGGTTTCCATCATCAAGCCGCCAATCGACATCTCCTGACAATGTCTCAAGTTCAAGGGCATAAGGAGCATCTGTCCAACTCAAGTCAAAACTCATTTCCGCACCAGAATCCCTAACGCCTGAGTCACTATTTAGCTCTTTGAGGAAGTCACCAAAGTCACTACTAGCAAACTCCCCTTTAAGTCTGGTGCTATTGTTTTCTTCACTAACGAACCAATCGCCATTTGCATTCAGTGTTGCATGCCTGGTTTCTACCTTTAACTGAGAAATACGCATACCAGAGTCAGTAGGTTCAAGTTCGATATCGGCTTTACCAAAATCATAACCTAATATTCGACATTGCCCGCAGTCAAAACGAATGGGTGGTAGTAATTTACCCAACTGCGAATTACCTTGATTTTGAATTTCATCGGGTTTTTCGGTTAAGAAAAAGTAATCAGCTTTGGCATCAATGCCTTTGCTTTTCCATTCATGGAAAAAGTCGATTTCAGCTCGCGTTTCATCAGCATTAATAGCTGCATGCCAACTCAGGTCCGTATTACGCACATTCACTTCCATTTGGTGCATTGGGAAGCCAGCTATATTCAACTCATTCGTTTTAATAAATATACGCTTAGGTGCTTCAATGTAGCGCCTTTTAGGCTGAGTTTTAGGTTGTAAAACATGATTGAGGGCATCAAACCATGGCATAAAGCTTAGCTCTGGCACATCGACAGATACGCTAAACCCAATACCCATACCTACAAAATTATCGTTACCGATGGCTAAATGGGCGCGCGAAAATACAAGCTCTTTATGTGGTAAAATCCCGTTGAATTTGATGTCATCGCCTAGTGTCATATTCACGTTAGAGGCCAAAAGATTACCATCACTACTAATAAGTAAGCGTTTAGTGTCAGCTTGCAATTTATTCAATGGTGCGGGGAAATCAGAGGAGATACTCGCTAAATCTGATTGTATTTGTAACTCATAGCTAAAATCATCTTTCGGGAACAACAAAGCCAATGTACCTTGCCAGTCAGTAATACCCTCTATATATCCAGCTATCTCAGGCTGGTCTTTAAATATACCTTTGATAGGCCAATCGCCTGTTAACTCAGCGTTAACTGAATAAGCATCATCAACTTGGTCCGCCTGAAGATCAAACTGTGTCGGCAGGCCTAAATAATCGGCTTTTAGTCCTTTAGCAGATAGCTTTTCGTTTTCAAATGATAGGCGCCCATTAAGATGCTCTAAGACAATGCCCGCATTCTTAATAGTCAGTTGATTATCTTCAAAATCAACACCGCCTCGCGCAACAATATTTTTGCCGGTTAATGGAACGAACAAATCAATATCAGCATTGAGCGGGTTTTCAATAGGTAACTGTGTCAGCGCGTTACCAAGAGTCTCTGATAAGCTGCTATTCAGTATTAGATCTGTCAGATCATCCCCATTTTCATGACTTTCGGCTTTCACCCGGACATGTGAATCAATCTGTAAACGTGGTATCTCTGCGCTGACATTGTATGCCGAGACATTTTCTATTTTTGCGTGAGGCGCTGAGACATACAAGCTATCATTTTCAAACAAAGCTGTTAAATTGGTGTCGACAATATTGGGCCATTTTCCATCAAAGTTAAACACAATATTGTTGATATTTAGACCTGCCTGAAAAACACCTTCTCTATTGTCATATGGGAATTTATCTAAAGCACCATTCCAGATGATCCTGCCACCTTCGACGTAACCATCTATTAGAGCATTGTCCAGATATTCGAGCGTTTTTGCACTCATCACAACAGGTAGAAGCGACTTTGCTGTCGTCACAGGCATGTCACCAAGCGTACCGCTAATACTCAGCCAGTTCTTTGCAGATTCATAACGGATACTTTGCTCAAAAGACAATGAGTTACTCAGTAATATTACTGATGGTACAAGAATATCAACATCAGGTTTGCTAACATCGACATAAGCTTCTAATGAAAGGAAATCGTAATCCAAAGGCCTATTTAGTACATTGTTGGTCAATAATTTACTGTCAGTGGATTCAAGAACGACACGTCCCTTTTTACCCGACCAGGCTACTTCGCCTTTAATGTTCTGCACACCCGGCACTAGGCCAACTTCATCAAAAGATAGCTCTTCAAAACCTAACTTGGCATGCCATGCATTGTCGCTCCGGTTAGCTAGCAGGTTTGTTATAGAAAACCTTGGTTGGGTATCTTCTAATTTCTGATAACCAGCCTCCGACATAAATGCTGACACAATAGGGAGCAATGGCTTGACATCAATTGCCTCAGCAAGCTTTAACGTTAGCTCATTCTGGCCAGATTGTCCTTTGATACTGATAACCGTATCTGACTCGCCTTGTGCTTGAAATGTCAAATCCTGAAATTCAAATAACCAATCACCACCTTGACGAGACGCTAAATCAGGTGCTGCAAATAATTTCCCAGCTTTAACAATTAGGCTATGATTATGGCCAGAATCGATATCTTGCCAACTGAATTCACTAGGCTCCAGTTCTGCTTGCAGAGAGACTACTTGAGATTTGTTAATGGTTGACCATAAAACAAAGTTGGCACGACTTTGCTGCAACATTTTTTCTTCATGCAGGGCGCCTTTTAACCACGGAGCAATATCTAACTCTCGCCCACGCGCAAAAAACACCCCCTCCAAATCATCAGCGTTGCCGTTCAGGTTTAGCGTAAAATTAGCAGAATTGCTCGCTAATTCGAGCACTCGCATAATACCTGTGCCTTGGTGTTTCTCGCCTTCATTTCGCCAAAAAAGCTGTTGTAAAATGATAGATTGTTCGTTGTCGCCTTTCTTTAAGCTTATTTTGCTGTCTGTGACCGAGAAGAGTTGAAGTTGCTCTAGAAATAGCTTTTTAAGTACGTCGACGACAGGGACCTCAGATTCAGTCCTTTTGATAGTATCCAAATTAATAGCCACATCTACCCCAATCAGATTGAAGTTAGATGCATTCAGAGTTCTTGATACCAACGAAGGCCAGAACTTGATTTCAATTTCAGTTTTTTCGATAGAAACTTGAAGAGGTGAAGCAAGATCGTTTTTTAAAGCAACATTCTCTAAAACAATCGCAGGGCCTACACCACTCCAAGAGGCAGTAATTGAACCTATGTCAATATCAACGTTATAGCGTTCTTGCAATAACTCTTCGACATAGGATTTTTGTTGATCCATATAAGGTAGTGAATACCTTAATACTGTCATCAATGTCGCCACTGTAACTAGCAGTATTGCAGCTAATAGCCAAAGTTTTCTAACTGTGTATGACAGATAATAAGAAACAGGTTTCACATCATTACCACATCATACTGGTCTTGACTGTAGAGCATTTCCGTCTGTATCTTAATTTGTTTGGTCACGAACACTTCAAGCTCAGCCAACATATGAGATTCTTCGCCAAGCAGTGCTTCCGCAACTTTTGGGGATGCATAGACAACAAATTTGTCTGCTTCATAAGCTCTGTTAACCCGTACAATTTCTCTCATAATTTCAAAGCATATGGTTTCAATGGATTTAATAGAACCACGTCCCTTACAAACCGGGCACTCTCCGCATAGCACATGCTCTAAGCTTTCTCGCGTACGTTTACGCGTCATTTCAATCAAGCCTAACGCGGTAAAATTATGTACATTAATCTTAGCGCGATCCTTATCAGTTGCTAATTCCAAACTACTAAGTACTCGCCGCTTATGACTGTCATCGTTCATATCGATAAAATCGATAAGGATCATCCCCCCCAAATTTCTTAATCTAAGTTGGCGAGCTATCGCTAAGGTTGCTTCAATATTTGTATTGAAAATTGTCTCTTCGAGGTTTCTATGACCTACAAATGCTCCTGTATTGATATCGATAGTCGTCATAGCCTCTGTTTGATCGATAATCAAATACCCGCCTGACTTTAGATCTACTCGCCTGTCTAAGGCTCTCTGCACTTCATTTTCAACATCATACAAATCGAATATAGGGCGTTCGCCTGGATAATATTCCAGAAGCTCATTGAGTTCTGGCGCATACTCCCCTGTGTAAGTTTGCAATTCATTGAAAGACAATTTTGAGTCGATACGTATGCGATCCAAATCAGTACCAACAAAATCTCTCAAAACTCTGCGTGCTAAAGGAAGATCTTCATACAGAACATAAGAATCACACTTCTTCAGGCGCTCTTGAATTTTAGTCCATAACCTACGCAGAAATGCTGCATCTTGAACCAATTCACTTTCCATTACTCCTTCAGCGGCAGTTCTCAAGATAAATCCGCCATCACCGTTGCAATAGTCTGCAACCAATGACTTCAGTCGTTCACGCTCTTCTTCATCCTCAATACGCTGAGATACACCAACATGCACAACATTAGGCATAAATACCAAGTAGCGAGATGGAATAGTAATGTCAGTTGTTAAACGCGCGCCTTTTGTGCCAATAGGGTCTTTAACTACCTGTACGACAATATCTTGCCCATCACGCACAAGTTCGCGAATATCTTCCTTTTGTAGCTGAGACTCTGTAACTTCTTCTAGGATTTCACTATGAATAACGATATCTGAAGCATGCAAAAAAGCCGCTTTATCTAGCCCGATATCGACAAAAGCTGCTTGCATCCCAGGCAAGACACGGCTTACTTTTCCTCTATATATATTGCCAACAATGCCACGTTTAGTGTGCCTTTCGACGTGAATTTCTTGAAGGATACCATTATCAATAAGTGCAACGCGCGATTCTGATGGTGTAACGTTGATTAATAACTCAGCGCTCATAAGTAACCACGCCAAACTTCATTAAAAGCTCTGCTGTTTCATACAACGGTAAACCTACCACCGCGCTGTAACTGCCCACGATTCGCTTAACAAATTGTCCACCAAAACCTTGGATAGCATAACCTCCTGCTTTATCAATGGGCTCTCCCGTTGACCAGTACCAATCAATTTCATTCATCGATAACGTTTTAAACATCACCTCAGTAGACACGACCAGCGTCTCCTGCATACTGCCATTAACCACCGATACGGCAGTTTTAACTTCATGTGTTTTTGAAGACAGCCTTTGCATCATTCTAACAAAGTCATCTTTATCTTCTGGTTTGCCCAATATCGTATCACCGATGACCACACTGGTATCTGAACCCAAAGCTGCCATATACTTTTGGTGAACGCACCGTTGCCATCCTGCCGCCGCTTTCTCTGTTGCTAAGCGAACAACATAGTCATAGGACTCCTCTTCGGGCCAACAAGTTTCATCAATATCGCAACTTAGTGCAGTAAAAGGCACATTCAGTTGTTTTAGTAGTTCCGCCCTGCGAGGGGATTGTGAGGCAAGTAATAACATCTAGGTGTCAGCTCACTTGCATTTGGCGTCGCAACTTACGTAACAACATGAAGACCCAAGGCCATAATGCCATTGTAGTCACTACGGGCCATAAGTAAGTAAATATGAAGTAAATATCTGTTAGTAGGTGTTGCAGCCAAAAAACTAAGAGGTGATAAAAAGCGCTTAACGTCCCAATTATAAAGGCTTGTTGCCAGACAGAGTAGTTACGAAAACGTTGATAATTCGCAGCCAACACAAAAACAGCAGCACTCAGCGCTGCGCTATGAACTCCGAGTGTCGTCCCTAATAATATGTCCAATGCCAATCCATTCACAAAAGCGACCCCAACATTAACTCTATTAGGTAACGCTAAAGTCCAGTAGGCAAGCACCATGAAAACCCAATCGGGTCGATATTGATGCAAAGCAATAGGCATGGGCATTATTTGCAACATCAAAGCGAGCAGTACAGTGATAGAAACAATATAAGAACGCATAAGCTAGACATCTTCCTTAAGCTCTTTGACGACATCTTTCAAACGCTCATCATGTTCTGTTGGCCAAAGTAGCAATAGGTATTTCAAACGATCGAGGAGCGCTATTGGTACTGCCTTCACTGTAGCGAAAGGTCGACCTTCATCTTTCACTATTGAAGAAACAACTGCCAATGGGTAGCCTGCGGGGAAGACCTCTCCTAAACCAGAAGACACCAACAAATCACCTTCTCGTAAATCAGTATTGTGAGGCATATGGTGAATCGACAAATTCTCTAATTCACCAGAACCTGAAGCAACCAAGCGCACATTATTACGAGCAACTCTGACAGGAACAGCGTGCGTAATATCGGTAATCAATAAAATACGACTGGTCGTCGCAGCGACATGCAAAACTTGTCCAACAATCCCATTCGCATCGAGTACAGGTTGGCCTTCGAAAACACCATCTGACGTCCCTTTATCGATGATAACCTGATGACTATATGGGTTGTTATCAACAGCCATCAGTTCAGCAACCATCTTACGCCGCCCTTCTTGCAGAGGTGAACCGAGCAAAGTACGGAGTCTATCGTTTTCAACTTTAAGTGTTTCAAACTGTTGAACACTTTCTCGCATCAATAGGTTTTCATTCTTTAATAGGGTATTTTCAGATAAAAGCTGCTGTTGCGAGGCAAGCCGTTGTGCACTCCAATTGAGCATGTCGCTGGGAAGGTTGGCGACATACTGTAGTGGACTGACAAGCGAGTTAAGATAGGTTCTAGCAGTACCAAAGCTATCGAGTCTATGATCTGCAAACATCAGGGATCCGGACAGACCTAGCGCTAAAATCAAACGATAGCTTACATTATGTCCCGTATTGAAAAATGAATTCATAGATCAGAAATCAACAGCTCTTAATAATCAAAAGGCGGCTAATGCCGCCTGGAATATTTATTCGTAACTGAATAAATCCCCGCCATGCATATCAATCATTTCCATGGCTTTGCCACCCCCGCGCGCAACACAGGTTAACGGATCGTCAGCTATGACAACTGGAATACCAGTTTCTTCTAATAACAATCGATCTAAGTCTTTCAGTAATGCACCACCGCCAGTCAAAACCATGCCACGTTCTGAGATATCCGAAGCAAGCTCAGGAGGGGATTGTTCTAACGCAACCATAACTGCAGAAACAATACCTGTCAGTGGCTCTTGAAGAGCTTCGAGTATTTCATTGCTATTTAGTGTAAAACCTCTAGGCACACCTTCTGCTAAATTACGGCCTCGAACTTCGATTTCTTTAACTTCTTCACCGGGATAGGCCGCACCAATTTCATGCTTGATACGTTCGGCCGTCGCTTCACCAATCAGCGAGCCGAAGTTACGGCGAATATAGTTGATAATAGCTTCGTCGAACTTATCACCACCAATTCTGACCGATGATGAATAAACCACGCCATTAAGAGAGATGATAGCTACCTCAGTCGTACCACCACCGATATCAACCACCATAGAACCAGTTGCCTCAGATACAGGTAATCCAGATCCGATAGCTGCTGCCATAGGCTCGTCAATCAAGTAAACTTCTCGCGCTCCGGCACCGAGTGCGGATTCACGAATAGCACGTCTTTCAACTTGTGTAGAACCACAAGGCACACAAACCAATACTCTAGGGCTTGGACGCAAGAAGTTATTGTCATGCACTTGTTTAATAAAGTGCTGCAACATTTTCTCTGTAACATAGAAATCCGCAATCACACCGTCTTTCATCGGGCGAATTGCTTTAATGTTACCAGGTGTTCGTCCTAACATCTGTTTTGCTTCACTACCTACGGCAGCTACGCTTTTAGGACCACCAGCGCGTTCTTGCCGTATCGCTACAACAGACGGCTCGTTAAGCACAATAGCTTTATCTTTGACATAAATCAGTGTGTTTGCGGTACCGAGATCGATAGACAAATCGTTAGAAAACATGCCTCGAAGCTTCTTAAACATGAAAAAACCGCTTCCTTTTCAGGGTTAATTATTAATGGTCGTAACTTTACCAATGCCCCGCCAGTTCAGCAAGTCAGGTGCGCATTACAAAGTCATAAATAAAGAGAAAAGTATCTTTTTTTTGCTTTTCTGGCTAATTATTGATGCCAAAAGGTAAATTTAGAGGATCTAAAGATCCGTGAGGTAAAAAAAGAGCCCAATCTATCGACAGAGCTCTATATACAAAAGTGTTTTATTGTTCTCTTAAAACTCGGAAACCAATGTAATTCGAACGGAAGCTAGGTTCCAGTTCCATACGCGTTGAGACACGAGCTAATCTAGGTGCAAAATTCCATGCGCCACCTCTCACGACTGCACCACTTTGTGCTGAGTCACTGGCACTCCATTCCCAAACATTACCTACAGTATCAAATAAACCAAAATCATTTCTATCAAATGCTGATACCGGCGCACTGCTAACGTTAGACCATTCGCTACCGCACCAGCCACAATTGGCGTTATCTGTACCCACGCCATCTCCCCACCAATAATCTGACTCTTTACCTGCTCTAGCCGCATATTCCCATTCAAATTCAGCGGGTATGCGGTAGGTATTGCCTGTACTACTACTTAGCCAATCAACATAAGCTTGGGCATCGTTCATACTGACACATACTACAGGATGCTTATCGCTCTGACTGTATCCTGGAGACTTCCAATTGTATTGTTCTTGCCAGACCGGTGTACCATTTTCGTAGTAAGCGCAACCTTTACCTTTTTCTGCATCAGTGACATAACTGGTTGCATCAATAAAGCGTTGATAATCAAGTACGGTGACTTCAACCTCACCAATACCATAGGAGTCCACTATCTGCCTTGTCTGCACAGGTCGTTCATTATCCAACCCTAACCCTGTGATATCACCCATTTTATAGCTACCTGCAGGTGCGACAACTAAGCTAGGCCCAGGTACATCATCATTTAAAATATCTTGGATTTTCTCACCACGATTAAAGGCGAACTGTGCTCGCTCCAAATCTATCTTCAATGTCTTCGTTTCTGTTAAGGCAACTCTTTCACGATAAGAATCGTAGCCACGCTTCACCACTTCAACATCATGCTCGCCACTAGGTAAGAGCACTTGCAAACGAGTGGAACCGTAACTTACGCCGTCTATAAAGACTTCATCATCATAGACATTTGAGCGAACGGTCAGTTCGTACATGACTGATTCGTCGGTTGGAATAGTGTCAGCAACAACAACAGGGACAGGCGCGTCAGATTTTTCACCGCCTTGGCAGTAGCGATTATCTAAGCCTAATAGCTCACACGCTTGATTGCGCTTTAAATTACCTTGAAGCTCAACACCTAACGAGACGCTAAAATTACCTTGCCCACTAAACCCACTATCGGTCACATCACTACGTAAAACTTGGACAAAGCCGTCTGACGACGTACGTCTTTGACTCGCTTCTGTGGATTCAGTCAAACTTTCATAAAGCTCATCAAGAAAACGTTTAGAGGCTTTTTGCTTCGCTAATGTTTTGCCCCTTTCGGAACATTTAGAAATAGTTTCGTCTCTGTCACAAACGATATTATGACTCACATTAAGAGAATCTTTACGATTAAATTCAGCATACAACCTATCAACACGAGCGCTGTTTAATTGCTCTTTAAGCCCTTCGATAGTGTTGAGTAACGCATGTTTAGATATACGCAATTGCTCAACTTCTTGTAACTTAGCTTGCCATTGGTTGTACTTGTTCGTAATGGCATCTTTATTTATTTTTCTATCACGCACTGCTTTTTGATAAACGGATTGCGCTTGTGTGATATCTAATTCGGGATCTTCAACCAATCTTTCATACTGCCGATTCATTTCATTCAGAGCCAGCACACGATCGGCTTCAGCAAGAATACCAGAGGCTCGTAACTCTTCTAACTCCGTCTCATAGGTATTTGATACGGCTATCTCAGACTCTAAGTTTCCATTGTAATTATCATATTCTGATTGTTTTTGCTGTATCTGCTGTCGGATTTCACTAACGGAGAGATCTGCTGCCTCTGACATTGTCGGGCTTAAAGACAATGCAATGGCAATTGCTAAAGGCACTAATCGATTCATTCTTCCATTCCAAACGTGTTGCTTGAATGCAAACTAGATTTTACTGTTTATAACATCTGCAACCGTACAATCAAATCTGCACGGCACATGAGCAATATTTTTATTATCAACGGCCTATGCTATTGGCTTGGCATGAAAAGCGCAAGTAATAACGCTTACAATTCGAAAGTGATTGTTTGATATTTTTCGTTTTGGCGACTTAATAAACAACAAAATACGGCTTAACTGCACAATAGCTGCTCATTTTCTGCTAAATGTGCAGCAACATTTTGTTTAATTAGGAATTTCTCGCCAATGGATAATACGATCGTTTCCTCGGAATATGCCAAAGGTAACGATGGCCGATGGCATATCGTTTTGATCAATAAAACCGTCACCATTCCAATCAAAGTTTAGGGAGTCATTCCAAACTTGATCAGTATCTGAGTTCTGAGGAATCAGTGATAAAGAGAGCTGCCCTACGCGATTATCAGTCGGTACTAAAATGCCATCTGAAGGTAGCGTGCGCCCTTGAAGAACTTGACCACTACTTGTAACAGGTCCGATAAACCCTCTTAAATCGGTGATGCCAGCAGGAAAATCTACCACGGGCGTTCTGTCAAAATCACTGTTTACAAATGCAACATTAGTACAATTATCTCCCGTATTAGTCTCGAATATACCTGCATCACTAAAAAACTCTGTTCTAAAGGGTACTCGAATATCAGCCGTCTCTGGGCCAAAAGCATTTTCAAGCACAAGCCGACCATAGCGCAGTGGTAGCGGCACTGCGTCATCATTTTGATCAACACCACCATTCAAAATGACATCGTCAAAATCTAGACATTCTCCCGGGAAGGTCGATTGAATGCATACGTCATCACTATCAACTACCTGAAGCGTGTCATCCGTTAAATCGTCAGGTGTACCATTGTTATTTCTAACATTACCAAACTGGGCACGGAAGCTGACAAAAGTAGGCAATTGAGGCTGCGCCGTCTTAATATGCCTAGCCACGAGGGAGGATACTCTGTAAGTAGCCTCGCCATCAAAATCGGTCTCGCTATCATTGTCATCGAAAGTACCAGAAATAAAACCATCAACTCCATCTTCAAGGCTGCCACTGATAAACCTCAGGTGATCAGTTTCTACGCCTCGAAGAAGACGAGGGTTATTGAGCTCATCATCTGAAGCCCTAGGCGTTATCGAATCCTCATCGGATTCAATAATGTTTAACCGCCAAAGATCATTAGGAGCATCCATCCCCCTACCACCATAATTTGAGGTAGTTTGACCATCAGCATTAAGTGCTGTGACGGTAAAAGTTAAATCTACACTATCGAGCGGCGGAGTAATATTCTGACCAATGTAGCTAAAAGGATCATTTGTAGCAGGCCTCTCACAGGTGTTCGTGAGAGACGGTGTTTCAGAGGTTACCTCAAAATAAGCTGGAATGTATTGCCCCAATGTTACAGGTGCAGCCACAAGTCCTGCACCAGAAACAATAGTCAGGGCATTAAGAGTAATGTTACTCCCCAGATAGTTTTCATCTCTAAGAGCCAGTGTTACTGTCCCAACCTCACTGTATATAGGCCCGAGTTCATTACTTCGCCCACCATTGCCTATAAAATCGAAATCGCTTTCGTCGATGTCAAAAAACATTGCATCATCTGGGTCTTGCGACGTAAAACCCGAGCCAAACTCACTTTCAAAGAATCGCAGTTCGCCTTGGGCTGTATCCGGGTTTGGCTCTGGGATTGTTTTAATCACCTGAACCTGCAGGTTAGATGGGTTGTAGTTAGGCGTCGGAATGCCTTCTGCACCCACGGCTTCATAATCTAATCGAGAAGCAACACCAGCAACCATGCGATCATTTGGCCTATTCCGAGCAATGATAAAGGGCCGCATAACAAAATCATTACTTGAGCCTGTGGTTTCAGCGCCAGCATCACGAAATAACAATTCAATCCGCCCTGCATCACGGTACTGTAAAAAGTTTGCGGGAATAGTCGCTTGCCCAGTCGCATCGAAGTTAATACCTGTTGAATTGAAATTCTCGATATTATTAATGATTGTACCGTTAATTTGTAATTGATCGGCGGCACAACTATTAGGAAAACTAGTGCACTGAACGGCTATTTCCAAAGAGCGTCCCTCTAACTCTGCGTTACACGCACCTAGTTGATCTACACCAACAACAATCTCCTCATCAAAAGCGACTTGAGATACGCCATTAGGAATCATTGGAAGGCCGCCATAAGACACGGTTAGCCCGACTTCCGTAAAATTGACCTCGCAGCTGTTATCTTCAACGCCATTATTAAAACACCTCACTTCGACATTGGGGTTCCTATTTATGGCATCAATAACAGCAACACCGGGGTTTCCTAACGAGAGTTCTGAAATGGTTGAACCAACGAAGGTCAGGTTCGTTGTATCAAATGAGCCGTTATCGGTCGTGAGCGTCAAGCTCGCATTCGATGTTGCAAGAACATCGCAGTTATCATTTGCACAAGCTTGCACATTCACTTCTGACGCAGCGCAAGTGAATGATGCACCGTAGTTCAAACGATAATGATCCACTAAAATATCATCAAAACAGCCCGGCGGTTGCGCGTTAATATCAGCAAGAACTTGCGCACTGGTTTGATCAAAGCGATAAAGGCGTACTTCATCGAATTGGCCATTGGATGAATTACCCGTTGTTCCGACACCGGGCAGGTATGTTGAGCGATTGTCACCAATAAACAAAGTATTAGTATCAGACAATCGACCAAATGCATTTCTCTCTAAGAAGGTGGCACTTGCTGCGGAGCCATTTAAAAAGAGCGTCATTTGTCGAGTAACAGCATCCCAAGTAGCAGCAACATGCACCCATTCATCAGCACCAAAGTTCAGTACCGCTGTTTCTAGGATTGAATTGTTGTCATTTGGATCTTCAAAACCAAAGCGCAATCGGCCATTGCTTTGAAGATTTAGAAAGAAAAACTTATCTTCATCATCGTCGCCGTTGCCGAAAGGGATTGATGCATCAAAGAGTTTTCTGTCTAACCCACTCCCGCCAAGGTCCCAATCTTCCTCACTACGGTACCAAAAAGAGATAGTTCCTCGATTCCCCATAGTTTGGCCAACATTTATTTGTGTGTTAAATGCATCACTAGGTGCTGCAACTTGATTTAGCGGTACGTCTAAAACGCCACAAACATTCGTGGGCACTGGCAAAACAACACCCGTTGCATTGCCCACTAAATTACCGTCGCTAAAATCTAAGCTGTCATCCGGCACTTGATTCGGTTGGAACTGATAAAACGCAACAGCTTCCAATGGCGCACCGCAGTTACTCACATCGCTAACGATACGATCCGCATCAACTTCTTGAGTACTTTGTGCAAAATTATACAAACGTAAACTGTCAAACTGACCGTCTCCTGAATTAGGTGATGTCCCTACGTTCGGTAAGTAAGAAGAACGGTTATCACCAAGGCGCAGTGTGTTCGTTTGAGAGAAAGCACCACTTAGTTGGTTTTCAATAAACCCCGATACCGCAGGCGCACCATTAATAAAGAGCGCCATTTGTTGATTTTCAACATCCCAGGTAGCCGCAATATGCACCCATTCATCTGCTGCAAAATTAAACCTAGTCGTGACTAATAAGCCATTGTTATCATCTTCATCTTCCAATCCAAATAATAAGCTGCCGTTGTTTTGCAGTACTAAGAAAAAGAACTTATCTTCATCGTCATTTTGATTACCAAAAGGCAGCGAAGCATCAAACAACTTTCTATCTAACCCAAAGAATCCTTGATTCCACTGCACATCACTGCGGTACCAGAATGATATCGTGCCTGCATTTCCTAGTTGTTGTCCGACATTAATAGGCGTTTCAAACCCATCGTTGTTACCGATACTTTGATTCAGAGGAACATCCAACACCGAACATGTTTGATTACTTGTGGCACCTGCTAAACGTACATCGATAGCATCACCGACAAACCCACCATCATTGTTGTTTGTCGAATCGGCAGCAGGGCTGACTTCCTCAAACTCATAGCTGGCGATGAGCGTATTGCTTTGACATAAATCACCAAAGGAAAGGTTGCGAGGAGCTTGATTATCAAATGTAACTTGGGCATTAGGTTGAATCACCAAAGCATCACCTAACACAATCGAGCCAGTAAATTGAGAGTTATTACCTATAATGACGTCATCAACGGAATAAAGGTGTGCATTAATGCTTGTGTTTTGCCCTGAAAACCGGAAATCATCGTATGAAACAATTAAAAAGTTACGTGAACTTTGATTGGGGTTTATTTGTGCATTTTGGTTAATAACTCTTACATTACTATTTCGATCATCAACATCGGTAACAAAGAGTCGAACAACTCCATCACCATTAGCTTCAATGCGCGAGTTTTGCGCCATTCTCAGATCATCAATCCAATAATCACCTGGTGCAAAATTTACTACAGCGCCTTGCTGTAAAATCAATTCATCAATTATGTACTCACTATTAACACTGACAAAGGATAATGCTTGGTTCTGAGTGACAGTAACCGTGTCAAATTGCCCCGCTAATATCGTCGCATTGTTACTATTCTGCGGGATTGTAATGTCCGTATTCGAGTTAGAAAACATAAACGGTTGTAAGCTAAGCTGCTCTGCAAAACCGCCTGATGCAACACACAATTGATTGCCACAGGTATTGCCAGCGTTATTATCATGTGCGATACGGTTTTGCTGAAAATCAATGGTCCCGTCTGAATTAATAATCCGTGAATTTTGCTGGAACCGGACATCACCATTGTTGGCATTAAACGTGGCAAGGACATTACTAAAAACGTCCGTACATTGAAGTTGAGCTAAGGCATTGGAACTCAAGCAAGCCAGCATCAATAAGGTAATAAGTTTGTACATAAATCTATAGCCTCGCATCAACAGCAACTGTTCGGCTTACCGCATTATTTTGATCAATGGAACAAGTGCCCGTGCTACTGAAACGAAAGTAATCGCCTTGGGCATTAGGATCGTTAAAGTTTTGTACATCACAACTTGTCACATAGCTGCAATTTTCAAAACCGGAAACGCTGCTAAAGGATTCATTAGAGGCTATCCTGCCTTGATTTCGACAGATATTAAAAGGGTCTTGCAGAACACCATTAATGGGAGGCGCATTTAGCACCGAAGCCAGATTCGACTCCAGCCCTGACCTAGCAGCATTAAAAGCTCTAAAACCTAGCACCTCATAAAGAACTGTATTCGTTGAGGAAGAAAGCACCCGTGTCATTGCTAATCCGAGTAATAACACAACCGTCATAACCACTATAGCAATAACAAGCATACTCCCCTGCTGAGTTGACGGGTTGGATGTTGGATACCTTCTGATATTAAGGCGCATTGGCTACATGAACCTCATTGTTAAATACGACCACTTCATCAGGCTGATCTTCCCGAGCAAATCTTAATAGGATATGAACAAACGCATTTCGTGTTAATTCCATTTGAGAAACACGAAACGGATCATCTGTGGTATCTATAGTACTGAAGTTTGCTGGGTTGCTCGAAAGGGTATTTTGCAAATTCTCAGCCATCAAAACACCTGGGTCATTTCCAAACTGTGTAGATTGCTGGTTACGAACACCATAGTTGGTGAAACGCCTTATCTGACCACTGCTAAGCACGCAATAACTCACTGGTTCATCGCCGATATAAAAACGTGAGGCTGCTGATTCTGCATCTACCGGAAATTGAACGGTACTCTGCAAATTAATGGGAACTATGCCGTTAACCACTGGACCTGTCCCTTGCAATAACACTCGCTTAGGGCTGTTATCAGCATATACATCCGCTTCGGATACAGGATAAACAACGACATAATCAGGTGTACCATCAGGCACATAAGCACCAAACACACCACCAGTGCCAAGCTCGATTGCTCTAAAGCTATTCGCAGCAGGCACATCTGGCGCAATCGGCAGATCTAGATAAAAAGAACTCCATTCTATAGGCATAAATTCAAGACAATGGATGTCTGCCCCTCCCGCTAGCCGAATACTACTAGGTACCGCATTACGAAGTTCTCTATTAAGCCTCTCGACAACAAAACGGCTGTCCGCTAATACTTTATCTCTACCATTTACATCGACAAAGAGCTGCGCGCTAAATCCAATGAAACTTACTACCGTTGTGCCAACAACACCCAGAATAACAATGACAGCTATGAGCTCTATCAACGTAAAGCCGCGCACAATCGGAAGCCGCCTCATCAGAAATTCATCCGATAACTGGAAAAATCTAACGTATCATTGTTAGGCGTTGTTACCGTTACGACAATCAGCTTAGTGTCTCCAACAACCCCATCATCAATGCCATTAAAATCTGCATCATAAA
>CAZVDU010000016.1:0-3748 GCA_964625615.1 uncultured Pseudoalteromonadaceae bacterium
AGAAGGCGAGCACCCGCGAAGAAATCGACCGCTACAGCGGCGAAACCTTCAACGGCTGCTAAAAAGCCAACAACGAGAAAGGCCGCAGCCCCGAAAGCTGAACCAAAACCTGAGTAGTACTCAATCGTTGAATTCTATATTAAAACGCCGGCAACTTAGCCGGCGTTTTTGATTTAGGGTTCTAGCTACTTCAGCTCATCATAAATATTTTCGCTCAGATATTGTGCTGCTTAATCGTCATTATTGGTGATCTACTTCAAGCCGGACTTTATCGTTGTATAAGCTTTTATCTTTTGTAACGCTTGATGTTGCTATATTTGATAACCTATGTAGATGCTCTATCAGTAATAACGTTGCCTCTGTTTGCTCATATTACTAGCCGATAACTCAATGAGTTGATTACCTTCCTGTATTGAAGTTTCTTTAAACAAAAATAGAAGACCACAATGATGCTTATCAAGAGGAGTAGGGAAGTATCAGGTTTTTATGATTTAGGAAAAGGAAAAGGAAAAGGAAAAGGAAAAGGAAAAGGAAAAGAAAAAGAAGATAGGAGTATCTAAGGCCCCTTTTTATTGAGCATTGATTGCTTTCAGGGAAGAAACCAGGACCTACAGGCCCTAGTGTTCTTTAGCCGTTTTCTGATGAAGTATTTTGCTTTCGCGCTGTTTAAGGGCGTTAAGGCGTTTATTGAAAGCGTTACTAATGCGCATGCTTCTTTCAATGACGTCCAGCTCAGGCCAAGTGGCTTTTTCGGCATCGTCGATGAGTCGTTGAATGCCTTCACGTGTTGGGTTGGCTAACAAGCATTTCATATTCTCGATGCTAAGCTCGGGCATAATATTAATATCGCCAACATATTGCTGGTCAACGAGTGATCGTACTTTGTGTATGCCGAGTTTAGCCCCATTACTTGACGTTAAGCTCTCAAGTACATCAAATGCAAAAATGCTGTTGATCTTTGCTAAGTTAGTCACGTGCTTGATGGCTAACGCACCTAGCCCCTTTCTTGTTGCTTTATCATGCTTGGGTAAAAAGGGCACCGCTACCGGGTTGGTTTGGCTAACAATGCTGTGGTTAACACCATACAATCTGGCGAGTCGTTCAAATGGCAGGTCAGCCATCAATGAACCGTCAGCAAATACGCGATTAGGGATGTATGGCACGACTTCTCCCGCAGCATTCTTTGCTTTCAATTTGACCGGCGTAAACATGTAAGGGATTGCACAAGAGGCTCTTACAGCTTGGCTTATAATGGCTTTGGGTGAGGTTCTGCTATTTAATAAGCGTGAGTGTTGATGCAGATCAGCAGGGGAAACGGTGACAGTAACATGGCGTCCCGTTTTTTGAAAAGCTTCCTCAAAGGTGGTTAAGCCAAAGAAGTCGATCAATGCATTTTCTAAATTAGTGCTGTCGAAGAGGCTTTTTTTGCTAAACCCTTGCCATACGCTCCATTTTTCAAAGCGTTCAAAGATAGAATCGGCTGATAAATCAACTTTCAGTTCTTCATTGGTTCTTGTGCCAACCATAGCGGCGATGATAGCGCCCGCGCTTGCACCCGAAATTACATTGGGGAGTAAATTATGTTCGGTAAGGCTTTTGATAACACCACAATGGAAAAAGCCTAGGCCAGCGCCACCACTGAGCATGAGACAGCTTTGTCCGAAGCTGTGCGCGGTTTCATCGAAGAAAGATAGTTTTTCATAAAAGTCGACGGAATCTTCGTCAGCGTGATAGATAAAGTCCAAGGCTAAACAAACATGCTCAATAAAATCTTCGATAAGATCTTTGGTGCCTATTTTACAGTGATGTAAAAGTGCAGGGTTGGCAATATTACCTAAGTTACCGTGTATCCCTTCGTGCAAAATAGACATAAGCTCTGACGCATCAGCTTTTGCCATCGCCAGCTTAATTCTTTCTACGCGCTTTCTAATGAGTTTGTAATCATACTCTCGAGAAACAGTTTGTGACTTCCATTCTTCAGCACCTGATACCTGATCATGTAACAGGCAGGCTTCTTTATATTCTTGGTAGCTTCCAGCATTATCGATAGCAAGCTGGATGCTTTTCAATTCGCTTTTAGATGGCATAAATGTTGTCTCGCTATACTACTTAACCCATTATAAGACCGGAAAAAATTAGAAATGACTACCCAATTTTCAAAATCTTCTTAATATTTTGATCAGAGCCTTAGAAATCATACGGTTAACAGGATTTTAGATTGACCATTGCTGCCTCAGTGGTTAGCCTGTTTATATTATAATAATGTCGCTAAGTGCTCATACTAGATGGATTGGATACTACAAAATATACCCCTCATATCGATCCCTCTGATCAGTGCTATCGTTGGTTACGCGACTAATTATCTTGCTGTGAAAATGATGTTTTATCCAATAGAGTTCATTGGGATAAAACCTATCTTTGGGTGGCAAGGCCTTATTCCTGCTAAACGCAGGGAAATGGCAGAGATAGAAGTTGAGCTGGTTTTAGGAAAGCTACTGAGTGTTAAGGAGATTGTTAATCGGCTTGATCCTGCGCAGATCAACAAGGCTATTTCGCGCAGATTAAAGCAAGTTATTCGAAAGATTGTGAATGAGGTGATGGAAGAATCCGCACCGACACTGTGGGCAAGTTTGCCTGTTCAAGGTAAGAATTTAGTCTATAGCCGTATTGAGTTAGATTCACCAAATCTGGTGAATAAGATGGTTTACGATTTCCAGCATAATATCGATGAAATCCTTGATATCAAAGAGCTTGTTGTGGAGCAGCTTGTTCAATCTCCAGAGCTTATCAATGAAATATTTTTAAAGTCCGGTGAGAAAGAATTCCCTTTTATTGAAAAATCGGGTTTGTATTTTGGTTTCCTTTTCGGCCTGCCCACTATGGCTTTTTGGTATTTCTATCAGGCGTGGTGGATCTTACCTTTAGGTGGCTTATTGGTTGGGTATTTCACAAATTGGATTGCATTAAAGATTATCTTTGAACCTAAACAACCGATTAAATTTGCTGGTTTTACTTTTCAAGGTATGTTTTTAAAACGCCAGGCAGAAGTGTCTCGTGTCTACTCAGATATCATCGAGAAAAAGTTATTTAATTCAAAAAATGTGATTGAGATAGTGTTGAATGGTTCTGGATCTGCTCAACTGCTTGAATTAATTGAGCTGCATGTAAACGATGCTATTGACCGTTATATCTCTATTGCACAACCTTACTTTGCCATAGGTGTAGGTACAGATGCTTACTACAAGATGAAACGTACGGCTGTTCAACAGATATTTGAAAATTCAGATAAATACCTCTTGTACGCTCACGAATACGCTGACGGTGCACTAAGGGTTGGTGAAGATTTGCGTATTAAGATGGAAGCCTTAAGCCCTGAAGAATTTGAAGGCGTATTGCGACCAGCTTATCAACAAGACGAATGGAAACTTATTGTCACTGGCGCATTGCTAGGCATGGGAGCGGGTTTCTTCCAGCTGTTTTATATCTTTATGTAAGACTATGAGGTTATGTAGTCAATCTAAATTTGCTACAAACCTGAACAGATTTAAGCGTTTAAATTCCGTGTTTCTCTTTCACATGTTCAAGGGCGTTAACGATTAACTCATACACATGCTCGTCTGCTAATTTATAAATCATGTGCTTACCTTGCCTTTTGTTTGTGATGAGGTTTTCTATCTTCAATGTTTTAAGGCGTTGTGATACTGTCGACATTTGGTCTTTTGTCGCAAGTTCAGAAACACAAGCTTCA
>CAZVDU010000016.1:3758-32259 GCA_964625615.1 uncultured Pseudoalteromonadaceae bacterium
CCCTCTGAGAGTATAGTGATCAGTTTTAGTCTTTCTGGATCTGCTAGTGCTTTAAAGAGTTGTGCTGCCTTTTCAAACGTTTCATCACTTTCACGTTCTACATTGCGTTGATTTAAGTGTAAATGATATTCATCGCCTTTTTCATTCATCATTGCGGCTGCTTATTTTATGATTTCATCAATTGATGAAGTCTATCACAGCTCGGTAATACCTAGGCGCTATTATTCCTTAGTGGTGATGATGACCGTGGTCGTGATGAGAGCAATTTCCCTCACTAGAATGTTGATGAGGGATAAGCTCCATCATAAAAGAACGTAGTCCTCGTCTAAGAATGGAGTATGAAAATAAGGCGACTAAAGCGATGAGTGAAGCCCAGTGAATCCAACCAAAGTTATGCTCATGATCTTCAAAATTGATAGGTAGGAAATCGGGAAATGCTACGTTCGTACCTAAACCTAGTAGTATGGACGTTACTAGGCAGCTCACTGCTAAAATAAAGGCGGTGGAGCGATTGTGTAATTTTGCTAACACACCGAAAGTAGAAATATTTGTGGCTGGACCTGACAATAAGAATGCTAAGCCAGCCCCTGGAGAAACGCCGTTCATCAAGAAGATGGCAACGAGCGGGGTCGCGCTTGAAGCGCAAACATAAACAGGGATTCCCAGCACCGCAAATAATACGACTTGTAGTCCACTCGGGATGTCAGCGAGTTGAAGGTAACTTAGAAATGGCTGAATAAATGCAGCGACCAAAATACCGACTAAAATCCAAGGTGCAATATGGTCAAGTAGATCATGTGTTGAGTAATGCATGCCGCTTTTGAGTTTGGCGTTAAAACTTTGATGAGGTTTTTCTTCAGCAATGTCTGTCGTGAGGACTTTGTTCTCTCCAGATGAATAGCGGGACACTAACAAAGCTACCGTAATCGCTAAAATAGCCGCACATACAAGTCTGGTTATCGTGAGCTCGACACCCAGTAAGGGTAATGAAATTAAGATAGCGTCTATGCCCAATTCTGGTGTCGCAATAAGGAAAGCAATAGCTGCGCTTTGTGGTACACCCTTATTGATGAGTGATTGATAGACAGGAACAACGCTACAAGAACACAGCGGTAAAGGGATCCCAACAGCCATGCCTTTAGTCGCCTGACGGAGTTCTTTTCCTTTCGTTAGCCAAGACACAAAAGAGTCTGGCATGAAGGCTTTAATAACCCCGGCAAACAAGAAAGCCAGTAGTAGCATAGGCGCCGTTTCTAACGCTAGGTAAGTCAATGTATCACCTATCTCGTTCAGCCAAGTGATTTCAATATGATGCGCTTCCGTGCCTGCTAAAAGATAAAAAGCACAAAGTAACCCCAAAATGTTACCAATGCCCTCAGCGCGTTGATTGATTTTTCGTCTACTACTGCACAGATGCTTGATGGGTGGTTTATGGAACAGAACGTGAATTAATGTACCGACGACGAATGCTTGAAAGTAAGCAACTGCAGTGGTCTGAAGTGGAGCGACTATTCCTGGCGCAAAATTAAAGCCGAAGAGTGTGCCAACTGCTATAAAACCTAACATTGTATAAGCCGCTAATAAGCCAAAATGAGGTCGAATAAACCACCAAACAAATAAGCCAATGGGTATTCTGTGTAGAGCGACGCCTAGCGCCAAATTCGTATCAATACTTTCCATAGCCAAAGCAGCGCCATCGAGCAAAGTATGAATAGCTAGCCCTAAAATACTAAAAATAAGGGCTATTTTATGGATCATTGATGTATTGTGGAGTGCTTTCTCTGTTAATACTGGCAACACTAATCCAAGTAGGATCATGAGAATCACGGTAGGCCCTGTTGTCCAAATTAGCTGCGGTATAATCTCTAAACCAATCAAGGCTGCGATGATGACAAAAACGAACCCATTTAAAGAGGAGAAAAAATAATCTTTTTTTTCTGAGATGGTATGCACCAAAGGAGCAATAAACAGGAAGGCAATACTGGACAACAATAAGGGCAAGGTTGATCTCACACTACAAAATTTTATACAAATTAGCACAGGACGGTTTTGATAGAAATATTGATCTTGGATTATAGTTTTGATTATTTATTGCTCACTTGTATTGACTTGAATACTTCATTAATTTAACATTTCAACGTTTAATGAAATGTATTATTGAAAGAGGCAAGCCAATGAGTGATTGTAATAAACACGAAAACCACCCACACCAGCACGGCCCAAACTGCGGCCATACCGCTATAAAACATGGCGATCATGTTGATTATTTGCATGATGGTCATTTGCATCATATGCATGGCAACCATGTTGATGAGCATACGTTAGAAGTAAACGCCGCTAATCCTGACGGGTGTTCAAATGGGCACGAGTGTTCAGGACATGATGCTGATCACGTTCATGGTCCAGGTTGTGGTCATGAAGCTGTCCCGCACGGCGATCATGTTGATTATATTGTTGATGGTCATTTACATCACCAACACAATGGCCATTGTGATAACCATGGCCCGGTAGAATTAATATAAAAAAGGGCTTGGCCTGAGTAAACGGATATATGTATACCCGCTGATTACTGTGCTGTCGTTTCTGTCACGTCCATTGAACAAGCGCTTTGGCTTAATGTCAAAGCGCTTTTTTTATATGTCTTAAACCTATCGGTATTAGGCCTGTAACAATAGAAATAAGGTTGAAGACATAATCATGTCCTACTGCTTTGAGATGATTTAACTCTTTGAAGGAGACGGTGTCTTTGTCAATGTAAATTTCCGATTCTCCATAAGTTAGAATAAAAATGTTATAACATCACTTCCTTGTGTGTAAAAGATGTTATAACATCACCTAAGTTACTTTTTCCATCCACAATAAAATCCTTAAAACATAGAAATATTATGAAAAAAATACTTAGATTAACGTCGCTGATGGCAGCGTTGGCAATGTCTTGCCAACTCCAAGCTGCAACGGTGTCAGGGGTAGTTACAGATACTAATGGTAAGCCTGTTGAGGGAGCTATTGTTACCGTGAAAGGTAATAATGTACGAGTCGTTACAGACGAGAACGGACGCTACTTACTAGAAGATCTAGTTGATGGGCACGTCCATATACATGTAACGTCGTCAAAGCATATCCATGGTGACAAAGAGTTTGATGACTTTTCAGGTACAAAAACAGCGGATTTCGTTTTAAAAGCTAGCTCAATTGAGAACATCGTTGTTACAGCGAATTCCCTTCAAAGCTCGGTATTAGAATCAGTGACACCCGTTAGTGTATTAGCGGGCGATGAGTTACGTAAACGCCAAGCGCCTACCTTGGGTGAAACATTAAAAACTACACCTGGCATTAACAGTTCTTACTTTGGCCCTGTTGCAAGTAGCCCAATCATTCGTGGTAATGATGGCCCTAGGGTTAAAATTACTCAGAACAGCTTAGATGTATCTGACGCCTCACGTGTTGGTGTCGACCATAACGTGGGTGTAGACGCGGGAACGGCGACTCAAATTGAAGTACTGCGTGGTCCAGCTACTTTACAATATGGTAGTGGTGCAATCGGTGGGGTCGTTAATGTTGTCGATAACCGTATCCCTAGAACACTGACTGACGGTATTGAAGGCGAGGCAGAGTTTCGTCACGAAACGGCTTCAGATGAGAAATTCTCGAAGGTCGACTTGAATGCGAGTGCTGGAAAAGTTGCATTCCATTTAGATGCATTTAATCGTGAAACAAACGATGTGGAAATCCCTGGTTTTGCTGAAAGAGAACCGGATGAAGGTGAAGAACCGGGAACATTAGAAAGCAGTAATATAAATGCGACTAGTGTCACTGGGGGATTATCTTATATCGGTGATCGTGGATACATCGGTTTCTCAGTGCAACAACTTGATAACCTTTATGGTATTCCTGGACATCACGAAGAAGAAGAGGGTGAAGAAGAGGAAGGAGAAGAGGAAGAAGGCGTTAGTCTAGACGTTGATAGCACACGCTATCAATTGGCTGGTGAATTACTTCGTCCGTTTGAAGGAATCAACAATATTAAATTGGCTGTAGGTTATACAGATTACGAACACGTTGAGTTAGAGGGTGACGAAATAGGGACTCTTTTTGCTAACGAAACGACAGAGCTACGTTTATCTGCCGAACATGAAAGTATTGGTGGATGGCACGGTACTTTTGGTGTGAATGCGAGTGATGTTAACTTTTTAGCTTTAGGTGACGAAGCTTTTACACCACCAAGCGATACGGAAACTATTGCTCTTTATTTGGTTGAAGAAAAGCGTGTCGGCAATATGACTTGGCAGTTTGGTGGCCGTTTAGAACGTAATGAGCTATCTGCAGATCCTTTTGAGGTGCCCTTAGTTGGCTTTGACGAACCGGTAACTCTTAATTTACCTGATCTAGATTTTACCAGTGTGTCTTTATCTGGTGGCTTTAATTGGGAATATAAAGAAGGTTACTCTTTTGCGGTTAGTCTATCTCGCTCTGAGCGCGCACCAACTCAGCAAGAACTGTTTTCAGCGGGCGAACACGTAGCAACACAAACCTTTGACTTAGGTGCTTTTTTTACAACGGACGCTGATGGCGGAATCATCCTCAGTGGCGCAGAAATAGAAGAGGAGGTTGCTACTAATATCGATTTGACTCTACGTAAGTTCTCTGGCAACTGGGGTTATACGTTCACTGTTTTCTATAACCAAGTAGATGATTACCTGTTCCAAGCTGATACAGGTTTCTTCTTTGAAGATGATGAAGATTTACCTATCCAGAACTTCCGTCAAGAAGATGCTGATCTTTTTGGTTTCGAAGCCGAATTTAAGTATCAAATAAACGATATCTTTAACTTTAGCGCCTTTAGTGACTTTACTAGAGCTGACGTTGATAGCGGTGACCTTCCTCGTATTCCTCCTTTACGGATTGGTGGTGAGTTAGCATTTGTTTATCAAGGTTGGAATGGTGATGTTGGTGTTATTTGGCATGACGATCAAGATCGTATTGCTGAATTTGAAACTGAAACAGATGGTTACACGCTGCTTGAAGCCGGCGTTAATTATACCTGGGCCACGCAGAATACTGATTGGATATTCTTTGCTCGTGGGACTAACTTAACTGACGAAGAAGCACGATTGCATACCTCTTTCTTAGTTGATTTAGCGCCGTTACCTGGTCGTGGATTCACACTAGGTGTGCGTACAAAGTTCTAATCGAAGACTTTTAGTGAATGAAACGCCCCATTGATTAAGGGGCGTTTTTGTTTTTGTTCATTTCAATTCATAGCAGCATGTAATTACGAATCTTTTGTTGTTTTGAATTAAAAACATATTGTTATGTTATAGCGTTATATTTAAAAAGGTGAGGAAAACTACAAGCCGTAAGCTTTTAGGCTGACTCATTCGGAAAAACAACTATGGCGTTTTGGAGGCTTTATGAGCGAAAAGCATGACTTAACCAATGTTTTGCAAACGGCTAAAGCGCTTTGTGATGAGCAGGGTGTCAAGTTAACGCCTAAGCGCCAAAGTGTGTTGGAAGTGTTGTTAAAAGGACAGGAACCTTTGACTGCTTATGAGTTAGCAGATCGAGTGAGTCACTATACCAAGCAACTGACTAAACCCATGTCGATATACCGCATATTAGATTTTCTAGTAGGGCAGCATTTAGTACACAGACTGAATATGACGAACAAGTATGTTGCTTGTAACAAAATACGTTGTTGCCAAGAACACGGTTTATCACAGTTTCTTATTTGCAGTAAATGCGAACGAGTACAAGAAGTGACTATGCCAGAAGAGATGTACAACGGGTTTATGCAACAACTCACAAATGCTGGCTGTACCTTCAAAGAATCTCATATTGAACTTGAGGTTGTGTGTAACCGGTGCCAAGTGAATGAATCTATGACGCATTCACATCATAAAGAGGAAAATGATTATGCAAATTCAATCTGTTAGTGATCGCGTTTCAATTGGGTTATCGTTTTTGTGTATTTTACATTGTGTATTGTTGCCTACCTTATTGGTATTGATGCCATCTGCCGTATTGGTGTTCGTAAGTGATGAAAGTGTACACAAAGCGCTTTTATTTGCCATAGTGCCAGTCGGAGTTTATGCGCTTTTCTTTGGTTATAAGATACATAAAAAAATGTATGTTTTGGCTATAGCTGTTAGTGGGATGGTTGTACTTGTAAGCACAGGTATACTCGAACATGAAGTACTTGGTGAAATGGGCGAAGTACTTTTGACTGTTGTAGGTTCTTCTTTGATCGTGTTTGGACATATTCAGAATGTTAGATTGCGTAAACAAGCGCAACGTCAAGTATCATAGTGTTTTAACTATTCTTACTCACGAAGTTTTAAGGCTTTTTATCAATCATGAATAAGACACCCATTCAGGCTGTTCCTACTAATATTGTTACGGGTTTTTTAGGTGTTGGAAAAACCACATTACTTCAGCATTTACTCAACGATAAGCCAAGCGAAGAGCGTTGGGCTATCCTGGTAAATGAATTTGGTGAAGTGGGTATTGACGGCGCTTTGCTCAGTGGTGACGCTGAGAGCAATGTGTTTATTAAGGAAGTGCCTGGTGGATGTATGTGCTGCACTTCTGGTTTACCTATGCAAATTGCGTTGAATGTGTTGCTTTCCAAAGCGCGGCCAGATCGCTTACTGATTGAACCTACTGGACTTGGACACCCGACAGAAGTGCTGGCAACCTTGAGTGCTGAACACTATAAATCTGTTTTGGATATACGAACTACCTTGACACTGATTGATGCACGAAAGGTGACTGATAGACGTTATAGTGGGCATGCAACCTTTCAGGAACAATTGCGAATCGCGGATGTGATATGTGCCAGTAAAGCCGACTTGTATGACTCAGAAGATATAACTCACTTAAAGGATTACTTGAAAAAGCTAGGTTTGGCTCACAAAGACCTTGTTGTCGGTGGTTCACAGGCGATAGGTATGGCGGTGCTTGATAGGGCGAGTGAATTTGCTGTTCCAGAACCAGAGAATCACCATCATCCATCAGAGATCGCTACTGTCGATCTGGATGAGCGTATGCAGGAGAAGGGATGGGCTAGTGTATCGAATCAGGGGGAAGGTTTTGTTTCTCATGGTTGGGTTATTTCGGCTAGACACATTTTCGATTATCACACTGTGGTAAGTGTGTTTTCATCTGTAGATGTCGAACGACTTAAGGCGGTAATGATAACTGAGCAGGGGATATTCGTTTTTAATTTTGCTGATGGCGTTTTGTCTCAGAACGAAATTGACGAAGCTAATGACTCTAGGCTTGAGTTCATTGCGTCTAGTAGCGATATGGCTGACGAGCTTGTAAAAAGCCTGGAACAAAAACTAATTGCTGACTCAACTATTTCCTCAGTGCATGAGAACTGACAGGTTCTCAAAAATAAAAATCTGAAATCACTCTATTTATTTTGCAGCTAGAGTAAAGGCACGTAAAATCATTTACTTAGATTATTTCGTGGTTGATCCCGATAAAATTAGAATTTAAATGCCAATGTTTAAGCTCAGTTTCCTCTTCATTTTATTTTTCCTTTCAGGTGCGGCAGGCTTGTTATATCAAGTTATGTGGATGAAGGAGTTGAGTTTACTTTTTGGTAGTTCTACTCAAAGTGCTGCCGTGACCACAGCTGCATTCTTTTTGGGATTGGCTGTAGGTGCACATAAGATTGGTGATTGGGTTAAGTCTCGCGCCAGAAAAGACGCTAGTAATAATGGGTTTTATCTAGGGTTTTACGCAGGGTTAGAAATTGCGATTGCTAGCAGTGCGTTGTTGTACTTTCTGATTTATCCAGCGTTTAACAGCATTTATGCAAGTATGTTTGAAGTTTTACAAGCCTACTCTTGGCTTTTGCTGATTGTTAAATTGCTTCTTGCTATAGCGTTACTCTCCATACCTGCTTTTTTTATGGGAGGCACTTTGCCTGTTATGGCGGAGTTGGTTGTAGATTCGCAGTCGTTATTCGCAAGGCGTGTTGCAGGTATTTACTTTATTAATACCTTAGGTGCTTGTGCTGGTGCCATTGCTGGTGGTTTTTGGTTACCTAGAGTGTTTGGATTTAATATCACTTATATTGTTGCCATCGCTATTTCAATTTCTCTGGCGCTGCTTGCTTGGGGATATCGATATTACTACCGTCAACATGAACGGGAATTATTCTCTTCTAGTGACTCGAGTGCAGCTCAAGTAATTGGTAATTCTGAATCTGAATTAGGCGTTGAAGGCAATGCGAAGATCCCTTGTGTTGTAATGCTGCTAGCGGCTTGGTCAGGGTTTGCAACATTGGCGTTGCAAGTGCTTTGGACTCGGCTGTTTTCACAAGTTCTGCAAAATTCGACCTACACCTATTCAGCGATTCTTAGCGTGTTTCTATTTGCCCTGACAATAGGTGCGTTGATTGCTCAGAGATTGGCCAAGATAAAGAGGTCAGAGCAAACTCTAGCAGTTATCATGCTGATTAGTGCAATCATGGTTGCATTGACACCTACTTGGTACATGGCATTAACGAACGATATGTCTTATGTTGGCGGTAAGGTAGAACTCACCGGATATGTCTTAGAGGTCATTGGTTTAATTGCTGCTGTTATTGGTCCGGCAGTTGTGGTTATGGGTGTTTGCCTACCGTATTTGTATAAGTTGGTTGAGCAGAGCGTCGGTGATCATTATGCGCAGGTCGTTGGGCGTATTAACGCAATCAATACTTTTGCGGCTATCGTTGGTAGTTTACTGGCTGGTTTCGTAATGTTTTATTGGCTTGGCACCTGGCAGGCTATTTATTCTATTGCTCTGTGCTATTTGTTTGCCTCTATTCTCTTAATGTCAAAGCAACAACTCAATACGAAAGGTTGGTATGGTTTAGGGACTGCGGTGATTTTGGTTATTTTGTTGAATCCTAGCAATCTCCCTGTTGTATCGGTTGATCCTATCGATAAAAAGGAGCGCCTGATTGAAGTATGGGAAGGCAGCGCTGGCACAGTTGCGGTGGTTGAAAGCGATGGTAATCTAAGAACAAAACTTAACAACTGGTATGCCCTTGGTGGCAGTGGTGCGAGTCAATTAGAAGCTATGCAAACGCACTTACCCGTCAATTTGCACGAACAAGCTGATTCTGTTTTTTATCTTGGCTTAGGCACCGGTATTACATCTGGCACCATTCTCGACTATTCAACAAAGAAAGTTATTGTCGCAGAATTAGTTGATGAAGTTATCTCTGCATCCGAGCGTTATTTTACTGATTTTAATAACGGCCTGTTTGATGATCCAAGAGTAAATGTTGTCAATGAGGATGGTCGGCACTACCTCAAGGCCAGCCGAGAAAGCTTTGATCTGATTATTGCTGATTTATTTATTCCTTGGCGCGCTGGGGTAGGCAGTTTGTATGCATTGGAACATTACGAGGCTGCAAAGCAACGTTTGGCCGATGGTGGGTATTATGTGCAGTGGCTACCTATGTATCAGATCAGCGAAGCTGAGTTTAGTGTTATTGCAAAGACCATGTTGCAAACGTTTCCTATGGTGACGGCTTGGCGAGGAGATTTCTTTGCAGATAAGCCTGTTATTGCCTTAATTGGCCATAAATCTGAGGGTACTCTCAAAAATCAAACACGCTTTCGACAGGCAGCTATGCAAGCGATACAAAGCTATCGTCAACAGGGGCAGATTCCACTGTCATCACACTATATTGGGCAAATTCACGAGTCAATGCCGTTCTTGGCTGATGTACCAATCAATACCGATGACAACTCACTCATTGCGTATCAGGCCCCCGCTTCTCATCGTGCAGAAAAAAGTGGGCAGCTTGATTGGTTGACGGGAACAGCATTATTAGCATTGATGCGCCAGATGCAGAGTGCAGAAGATACCTACTTGCAAGGCCTTAGCGAACAGGAAGTTCGCGCTATATACGCTGGGTATTTTCTACATGCAGCACAAATGGCAAAAGAGCTTGGCGATGAACAAGCGCAAAAGAGTGCGACGACGCAGTTTAATCAGTTGTTAGCTCAGTAAATTGTGCAGCTCGACTAATGATTGGGTTAGCTTATGTTTGGGTGCGATATCAATCAGTGGTCGATTTGCTTGGTGTGATTCACGCATTTTGACCGATTGATTGATGTAAATCGGCAGCACAGGATACCCTTCTTCAACCAATTCGTTCACGATTTGATTAGGTAGTTTGGCATTGGCCATATATTGATTAGCCACAATACCTTCGATCGTAAGGGTGGGGTTATGATCTTCTTTAATCTCATCAATCTTTTGTTGCAAGCTATACAAGCCTTTACGAGCAAAGTCGTCACAATCGATCGGGACTAAACAAGTATCAGCGCCAATGAGAGCTGAAAGGCTGTAGAAGTTCAAGGCAGGGGGTGTATCGATATAGATTTGATCGTATTCTTTGTTTAAGTCTACTAATGCATCTCGCAATTTGTAGATTTTGTGTCTGCTATCTAACTCGTTTTCAAGTTGTGCAAGTTTGGTTGAGCCCTGAATCAAATCGAGGTTCTCGTATTGTGTTGGCTGACAAAACTCTGTTGAAGGTTTTCTCACCAAATGAAAAGTGACGGTTTGTTCAAACAAATCAGCAATAGTCGTTTCTGATTCAGTATCAGTAAAATCTAAGTATTGGCTTGAGTTGCATTGCGTATCCAGATCAATGAGCAATGTGCGTTGACCTTGTGTCGCAGAAATGGCCGCTAAGTTCACAGTTAGGCTGGATTTGCCTACGCCGCCCTTGATATTGAAAAGCACTCTGATCATGGCTATTGATTAGTAAGATATTCGGTATACTCTAATATAACTCAATACGCTCTAGCGAATATAGGATTATGGCAGATGAAAACCGCTGAAAAGATACTTTTTACTGCGCTGGAGTTGTTCAATCAAAATGGTGAAGCAGGTGTCACTTCGGTTGATATAGCAATTGAATTAGATATTAGTCCCGGTAATTTGTATTATCACTTCAAAGGTAAAGAAATTATCGTTGCTGCTTTGTTTGACATGTACCGTGAACGTATGGAAAACATACTGGGTTCAAATAAAGATGGGGCAATTAACATCAACGACTTCTTTTATTACTTGTTGTTGATTATGCAACAGTCTCATTTGTTTCGTTTTTTATATCGCAGCCCATCGGACTTGGCCGAGAAATATCCGGCAGTGTCTAAAGGGTTTCAACGCTTGATGAAGACAAAAGAAGATACACTAACGCGTCTATTTGCTTACTTTGTTAGACAAGGTGAGCTTGATATTAGTGAAGACAAGCAGGCATCGGTAGTTGCTCTGGTAGGGTTAATCTTTACGCAAGCACCTAGTTATTGCTTGTTAAAAGGCGATAATATTAATGACGAGAAGTACATTCATGACAGTTTGAAAATGGTACTGTTTGCCTTGCAACCCTACTTGGTGAATGTCGATGTAAGTACCCAGTTGATTGATGACTTGTTACTAACAGTTGAACAAGACACAAATGAGAGTTAACTATAGACTCTAATGAAAACAATGGCATAAGGAGAAGGTGAGTGGCAAAAACGTTATCGTTTTTTGATAAAGCATTCTGGCTTACTGAGACTGTTCATAACCCAAAACATGTTGCTAGTTTGCAGCTTTTGACACTGCCTGAAAATGCTGGCCCTGATTATTTAGATAATCTTATCACTGAAATGCGTAGTTTCAATCAACCGGTTTATCCTTTTAATAGTAAGGTCAAAGCTGCACTTGGGTATCCTATCAAACTTATCCCTAGCGATATGGATATGGATTATCACGTTCAAGCGCATGAGATAGAAGATGTCAGTGACGTAGAGTCATTACATCAGTATGCCTCGACACTGCATGAAACACTGCTTGATAGAGATAAGCCGCTTTGGCAATTTCATGTGATCAAGAGTAAGCAAGGTCGTGATTTCAGCATTTATGTCAAGATCCATCACATGATAGGTGATGGCGCAACTATGGTGCGTTGGCTTCAAGAGGGGTATTTAGAGGAAGTTAATAGCGAGAGCTTTGTGCCTGTTTGGGCGATGCAGCGAAAAAGGCGCCCCAGGAAAAAGGGCAACAAAGTTAAAAGTATTCTAGCGGGGTTGTGGGGGACTTTGGTCACCATCAAAGATCTTTTGCTGATATTTATTCGTCATATATTTAAGGCTATACGCCTTAACCGTCATTATATGCCCATTCCATTTACCGGCACTAAAACCGTGTTAACGGGGCAGGTCAAAAAAGGGCGTGTTATATCAACCTGTGATCTGGACTTTGATCGTGTGCAGCGATTGTCTAAGCGTGCTCGTGCAACCATTAATGAAGTGCTACTTTGTAGTTTTGATATCGGAGTTCATCGCTTTCTGATGGATTACGGACATACCTTTAAACGGGCGTTGTACACAAATATGCCAATTAACTTGCGTGCACCTGGCGATGACTCAGGTGGTAACCAAATTGCGATTGTGCCGGTTAAGTTAGCGCATGGCTCTAATGACCCTTATCTACGCCTGCGTCAAATCATTGAAAACCATCGCATTGTTAAAAATGCTGCTAAAAAAGCGACACCTATGGCGTTTAGCTATTACACTGTGATTATCCAAACTTTTGCGTTAATTTTTGAGCAATTACATATCACAGATTGGATGCGCCCGATTGCTAACATCCTAATATCGAATGTACCTGGTCCTCGTGAGGCTCGATATTTGAAAGAGTGCAAGCTAAAAGCGATTTATCCTATTTCAACTATTACGCCAGGCGGCGGCGTTAACATCACGCTACTAACATACGATAAGACAGCTAATATTGGTATTGTCGCTTGTGACCGCAGTATTAAATCGTTGGAACCTTTAGCTGATTATTTTGTAGAAGCGTTCGATATGCTTGAAAAGTGTATCGATAACCCTGACTTGAACATCGAAGATATTGGCGAAAAAGTTGAAGATGTCGACAAAGCCATTGTGCTTGATGCACCCGACGAAGATCAGATGGGTTTAGACTTGGTAATGAGCGATGAAGAGGAAGAATATCCAGTAGTTTCTACACAGGCTAGTGAAAGATAAAGCGTAGCTCGCTGTCTTTCACTGCAACACGTTTTCCAAGTTCAATAAATAAGTCTTGGTCCCATTCATTGGTATCCATTGTGTAGGTTAAGTCGTCACTCATTGCATAGTCTTTGACTCTTTTTTCAATTTCTGGCGTGTGGTAATCAAGCACGCGTTGCTTGTTACCTGAAATGTATATCTTTAAGTATTGCGTAAAGTCACTAAGATTGTTGCCACTAAATAGGTTCATGGTTTTGAGTGTGCCACTCATCATCATTGAGACAGGTGATGGAACCAATGTTTTTAATAAGTTTTGCCCGTCGTTAATGAGTGAGTACTCATCTTTGACCAATTGGATAGATTTTATGTTTACATCGTCTATGTAAACGACTTTTGTGTCGATGTTATAGCCAGGAGTAGCTAGTAGGTTAATTGCTAGGTGCGCTCTGTATAGTGTTGTACCCATAGATTCAATTTTGAGCTGTCCTTTTAACTCAATAGCGAAATGTTCTGCATTGCTTGGCAGGCGCAGGATGCCACTCGTAACAGAGAAATTGCCTTGGCTTGCTGGAATATCTACACTGAAATCAACGGGAAATTGCTGTTTGAGTAAATCATTTAGTTCTGCTTCAGTATAAACGACATGTTTTATTCTTTTAATGCGAATCATCAAGCGAACAAAGGATTTTCGCAGCTTTTCTTGCCATGTTTGATCCAACAAGTTGATTCCTTAGCGTGTGTTTTGTCGTCATTATATCAAGGAGAAATGCTATCACCAGCTTATAGCTGATTAACAAAAAGATAACAGAAAAACCGATTTTTTTTAATTTTTTGACTACAGGTGTGAGGCGTTCTGTTAATATAGTCTGGTAAGACGTCAGAGCAGTTGGTTTGCTCTGGTGTGAATATGAGAAGAGTATATGCCCACCGAAAAACAGAAAGAATTCGATTATGTCATTATTGGGGGAGGCTCTGCTGGTTTAACACTAGCGTCCCGTTTGACTGAAGATCCATTAATTACAGTATGCCTGCTTGAAGCAGGTGGCCCTGATAAGAATATCCTTATCCACATCCCTTTTGGTCTGTCACTGCTATCGAGATTGGCCAATTTAGGATGGGGGTATGACACTGAACCTCAAGCTGAACTTGATAATCGCAAGTTATACATTCCACGAGGTAAGACGTTGGGTGGGTCAAGCTCAATCAACGCAATGTGTTATATCCGTGGCGTTAAACAAGATTATGACTCGTGGGCGGCATCGGGTGCAGAAGGTTGGGGTTGGAATTCTGTTTTACCGTACTTTAAGAAATCCGAAGATCAAGAACGAGGTGAAAGTGAACTACATGGTGTTGGCGGTCCGCTCTCCGTTAGTGACTTACGTCATGTTAATCCGATGTCTCGGGTATTTATTAAAGCACGTGAAGCTTTAGGTTTAGATGAAGTTGATGACTTTAACGGCAAAGAGCGTCATGGATTAGGCGTCTATCAAGTAACGCAAAGAGGCGGGCAGCGTTGCTCAACATCTAAAGGTTACCTATCCATTGCGAAAGAGCGTTCGAATTTGACGGTTATTACCGGTGCGCTCGTAGAAAAGATCTTGTTAGAAGATCAAAAAGCTGTTGGTGTTAGATACACTGTTGATGGCAGTAGCCTGGATGTTCATTGTAGAAAAGAAGTGTTGTTGTCTGCAGGCGCGATAAACTCACCTCAATTGCTTATGCTCTCTGGTATTGGTCCTAAGCAACACTTGTCTGATGTGGGCATTGAGACCAAGGTTGATTTGCCTGGTGTCGGGCAAAACTTACAGGATCATCTCGATGCTATTTTGCAACATAGAACTAATGTAGCCGCTGGCTACGGACTCGCATTTCGAGCTATTCCAGGCTATATCAAAGGCGCATTTCAGTATTTGTTTGGCCGTAAAGGCATGCTGAGTTCTAATGTCGCTGAAGCAGGCGGGTTCGATAAAACAAGCTATGCCAGTGAAACTGAAGACATTCAGTATCACTTTCTGCCTGCTATATTGCATGATCACGGCCGAAAAACAGTTGCAGGCTATGGGTATGGGTTACATATTTGTCACTTGTATCCTGAAAGCCGTGGTGAAATACGCCTTAAATCAGCAGATCCATCAGACGCTGCGGTGATAGATCCACAGTTTTTAACGAACGACAATGATAAGAAAGTCATGATCGATGCCGTTAAAAAAGGTCGTAAGATATTAGGTTCCCATGAGTTTGATCAGTATAACTCGACGGAAATCCTTCCTGGTAAAGATATTCAATCAGATGAGGATATACTCTCCTTTATTAGAAAACGGGCTGAGACAATTTATCACCCCGTTGGAACCTGTAAAATGGGTGCTGTTGATGATGAGACAACTGTTGTCGATAGTGAGTTGAAAGTGAAAGGTGTTGAGAGTTTGCGTGTAGTTGATGCGTCTGTGATGCCAACCTTAATTGGTGGTAACACCAATGCCCCGACTATCATGATCGCTGAAAAAATTGCGGACGTAATTAAGTTAAATCACTGAGTACAAATCATCCGAAGAGGTAGATTGATCTAATTCGATTATTCAGAAGGCAATCTAAATCGAATGTACCAGAGTATCTCTTTGATACTCTGGTATTAACACTAAATTTTGTTACATATTCTTCACACAAAAAATCAGCATAAGTAAGCAATTAAATCCATAGTATGAGGGTCTAATATCACTAATAGTCGACCACTTTTGTGAGGCATTTTGATTTCTAAAGCATACTTTTTTCTTATCTTGTCCATTTTGCTTATTTTTTGGTCTTCTGTAACAGCTGCTAAAGGATACTGCATTGAACAATGGGCTTGCGTCGATATTCGCGGCAGTGAGACTAATCCTGACTTCTACCTTGTTAATAAAAAACCTTTTCCTATTACCATGACGTTACTTGTGTCAGCGAAGAATATGCGTAGCGATAATCGTGTTGCTAGGAAGTATACAGAAACAATGGTTTTAAAAGGTAATAACCGCGTTAAGGTACTAAGCCTAAAGCCAAACAATACGAATAGAAACACTGATTACAATTACGAATTTGAATGGGCTCTCGGCGATATGAATGCCGAGCACAATGATAGCTACGTCTATACCTTACCTTTTAATCGAGAATCCAAATACCGACTTGTTCAAGGGTTTAATGGTGGGTTTAGTCATACCGGTTCCTCGCGTTATGCTGTCGACTTTGCTATGCCTGTTGGCACACCTGTATTAGCTGCAAGAGACGGTATCGTTATGGATGTTGTCGAAAAGCATAATAGAGGTGGATCGAGTCGACGGTACGCACGGTATGCAAACTATGTCGTTGTGATCCATAACGATGGTACAACAGGAGAGTATTACCATTTACGTAAAAACGGTGCTGCAGTAGATGTTGGAGATGTTGTACAAGCTGGAGATCTCATTGGGTATTCTGGAAACACAGGATTCTCTTCGTTACCACATCTACATTTTGCCGTTTACAAAGCAAAGAGTCATGGTAAGTTCCAGTCCGTGCCATTTCGATTTGAAGGTGATGAACAAAGGCGTTCTCGGTACAGGTATGGAAGTCGCTGACCTTTTTAGCTGACTGATTTACCATAAAAAAAGGTTCCTGATTAGGAACCTTTTTGGGTTTTCATGAAATGGCTTATTATGATTAAGCGAAGTTTTGAGAAGCGAATTCCCAGTTGATCAATGCCCAGAAACCTTCAAGGTACTTAGGACGAAGGTTACGGTAATCAATGTAGTAAGCATGTTCCCATAAATCGACTGTCATGAGCGGTGTTAACGAGTCATCTGTTAACGGTGTTGCTGCATTACTTGTATTAACAATATCCAATCCACCGTCAGCTGTTTTTACTAACCAAGTCCATGAAGAACCGAAGTTGTTCACTGCTTTGTCATTAAAAGCTGCTTGGAAATCTGCAAATGATCCCCATTTTGCATTGATAGCATCAGCCAAAGCACCTGTTGGCTCACCACCACAATTTGGGCTTAAGCTATTCCAGTAAAATGTGTGATTCCAGATTTGTGCTGCATTATTAAAAACACCACCGTCTGAAGATTTAACAACTTCTTCTAGTGTCATGTTTGCAAAGTCAGTACCTTCAACTAGGCCGTTTAACTTGGTGACATATGTATTGTGGTGTTTACCATAATGATATTCGAGAGTCTCTGCAGAAATATGAGGCTCTAAAGCATTCTTTTCGTAAGGCAAGGCTGGTAATTCAAAAGCCATGGTTGATTCTCCATTGTTGTAGGTAGTGTTTGCTCAAAAATGTGTATTAAATGCTAGCTGTAATTCTATCGATAAGAAAGAAAACTCATGCTTTTTTCGGCTGTTTTGATTTTTTTCATTCGAAAAAAGAACTTAATAAATAAGGCGTCAGCTTTATACTGCTATTTTACAATATGGATCACTATATGGGCGCAGCTTTTTGCAATACAAGGGTTATTACCTTTTAATCATCAAATTGTGGCGCCAAGGCCTTGAAAACACCTGCAAGAGTCGTAATATCGATACCAATTGAATTAGGCAAGGCAGTATTATGGAAATCATCGAAAAGATTAAGCAGCAAATCGCTGAAAACCCCGTTATTCTCTACATGAAAGGCTCGCCGAAGCTTCCCAATTGTGGATTCTCGTCACAAGCTTCTCAAATACTGATGCAGTGTGGTGAGCAGTTTGCTTATGTTGATATTCTGCAAAACCCTGATATCAGAGCCGAATTACCTAAATATGCTGACTGGCCGACTTTTCCACAGTTATGGGTTGGCGGTGAGTTGATTGGTGGTAGCGATATCTTGATGGAAATGTTCCAACAAGGTGAGTTGCAGCCGTTGATTAAAGAAGCTGTTGGGAGTGAAAACGACGCTTCTGAGTAATGTTCACTGGCACACGGACATTAAAAAAGGGCTTAAAAGCCCTTTTTTTGATTCTTTATGTAAAGTAGTGATTAACCTACTTGCTTATAGAGGGATTCATCAATAATAGTGGAGTCGATAACATGTTGTGCCATTTGCACACATTTACCACATTGGCTACCCACATTAAGAGCATTTTTTAAATCACGCACATTACCAACACCTTCTTCTCGAACGGCATCTTTAATTTGTTTATCTGTCACACCGTGACAAAGACATACATACATGATCTAATCTCTCTAATGAACTGTAAATGATAATAATTGTTATTTATGATTTTAGCAAGGTGCAATTGCAAATAATTCTCAATTGACATTGTAATGTTACGCTTGTGATATTAGGTTTTTAGGCTAAAAACGCTAAGCGCTCACTTATTTATACAGGTTAGTATGAGATAGAGCAGATCAATTGTTTCGCTATGAACTATTGATTGCTAAAATCCGTAAGTAATTTTTAATCCTTTCTTATGGAGAATATAAATGAGTGTTTTAGTTGGTCGTCCTGCGCCGGATTTTACTGCCGCAGCTGTACTAGGTTCTGGTGAAATTGTTGATAGCTTCACATTAAGTGAAAACATTAAAGGTAAAAAAGCCGTTGTTTTCTTTTATCCTCTAGATTTTACCTTTGTATGTCCGTCTGAGTTAATCGCTTTTGATCATCGTTTAGAAGATTTCCAGAAGCGTGGCGTGGAAGTTATTGGTGTATCCATCGACTCTCAGTTCTCTCACAATGCATGGCGTAACACTGCAGTTGAAGACGGTGGTATTGGTCCAGTTAAATACACCTTGGTTGCTGATGTTAAACACGAGATCTGTCAGGCATATGATGTAGAGCACCCAAGCGATGGTGTTGCTTTCCGTGGTTCTTTCTTAATTGATGCAGAAGGCATGGTTCGTCACCAAGTGATTAACGACCTTCCATTAGGCCGTAATATCGATGAGATGCTACGTATGGTTGATGCGTTAAATTTCCACGAAGAGCACGGTGAAGTTTGCCCAGCTGGTTGGGAAGAAGGTAAAGAAGGTATGGACGCTAGCCCAGATGGTGTGGCTAAGTTCTTATCTGAGAATGCAGAAGGCTTATAATTTAATTATTGTCTAACGATTAAGACCGCCTGAACGCGGTCTTTTTTTTAGCTATCGATTACTGAAACTATACAGACTCATTGCTCTGCATCGTCTATTAGCGGCCATCCACCCATTGCTTTCCATTTATTGACGATAAAGCAAAATAATTCAGCTGTTTTCTGCGTGTCATACAATGCAGAGTGTGCTTCTCGTTGATCAAAGGCTATATTTGCTGCCTCACACGCTTTGACTAACACGGTTTGACCCAACGCTAAACCCGATAAGCTCGTCGTATCGAAAGATACAAAAGGATGGAAAGGAGGGCGTTTGTAGTTGATACGTTCGATCGCGGCATTAACAAAGCCTAAATCAAAAGCTGCATTGTGTGCAACTACAACAGAACGCTGACAATCAGCTTCTTTTTGCAGTTTTCGTATTTCTTTACAAAGCTCTTTTATGGCAACATTTTCTTCTACAGCTCCCCGTAACGCGCAATAGGGATCGATGCCGTTAAAATCTAATGCTGCTTTTTCTAGATTAGCTCCCTCAAACGGATTTATGTGGTAGTGGAAGGTTTTGTGAGGCGCTATATTACCTGAGTCATCCATTTGCATTGTGACGGCAGCGATTTCTAACAAAGCGTCGGTTTTTGCGTTAAAACCGGCTGTCTCTACATCAATAACAACAGGAAAGTATCCGCGAAAACGGTCTTTTAATAAAGGTTTGGACATGAAAGAAGTCTAGGATTCTTTATAGGATATTTAGGGCGATTATTGCAATAATTAGCGAGAGTATCCAGCAGTAAAGTGTTTTGGTTGCTAGCATCTAGAGTATGATAAACGCTGCTAAGTTTTTTCGAAAAACAGCCGATATCTATTAAGCTAGAGATAATTCGTTCAACAGGCCTTGTAAAGCGCATTAATTATGAAAATGTTATGAATAAGATTTTTATCAAATCATCACTGGCCATCGCACTATTGCTAAATGGCTTAACCATCAATACATCGCAAGCGGCAATTCGTCAGTATGCGGCGAAGGTCGAGAACTCAAATTGGCGCCTAGCCAGTGGTACACGCTTGCAATGTACATTAAGCCATCAAATACCTGGCTACGGTACAGCTTTATTTAGCAGTGTGGCGAGTAAGCAACTTAATATGGAATTTGAGTTAGATATGTTTTTGCTACCCAAAACCTATGATGTAGCGGGTGTATATTCAGTGCCTCCTCGTTGGATGCCCGGAGGCGTGCAGCGAACCATCGCTGACATGCAATTACGTAAGCAGTTTAACGGTGACTTACCCGAAACGGCTGCCTGGACTATGCTGAGTGAACTTGAAAAAGGCTATTGGCCTACCATTCACTATCAGGACTGGTACAACGATAACGATCAAATTTCAGTCGCACTAAATGCTTCGAATTTTGCAACGGTCTATCAAAACTTTGCTGAGTGTGTGTCTCGATTATTGCCTTTTAGTTTCGACGATATCGCCTATACCGTACTTAATTATAAATTGAACTCGACTGAACTTACGAAGGCCTCAGAGCGTCGGCTTGCCATGATAAGTGAATATTTGCGCCAAGATAGCGAGATGGAGCTTGTATTGGTTGATGGCTATAGCGATAGTGTAGGCGGTCGCTTTAAAAATAAAGAATTATCGGTTGAACGTGCTGTAGAAACAAAGATTAGGCTACGAAATATGGGTGTTACCAGTAACATTATTGAAGTGACTGGACATGGCGAAAGGCGCCATATAGCACAAAACAATAGAGAGCTCACGCGAGGACAAAACCGACGCGTCGTTATTAGAATGGAAAAACCCTAGTAGTAACCAATAGACCAAATACCTCAGAACCTTATACCTATAACGCAAAAGCCTGACATAAGTCAGGCTTTTTCATATTAATTACAACTGGCTCGTTAGTCGTTGCTGTGCAGGGCGCTGTTTAAGCCTCCCCATTCAATATCACCTTTAGGCAGTGCCTCAACGGCACCTGATTGGCTGTTACGCCTGAATAATAAGCCTGAGTGGTTAGATAGTTGACGAGCTGCAACAATATCACCATCTGGCGTTTTAACTTTTGTGCCAGCAGTGACGTATAAACCCGCTTCAACAATACAATCATCACCCAATGAGATACCGATACCTGCGTTAGCGCCGAGTAAGCTGCGCTCACCAATAGCATTGATTTGCTTACCGCCACCTGACAGGGTACCCATAATTGAAGAGCCTGCACCAACATCGGAGTTCTTTCCAACGATAACACCCGGCGTTACACGGCCTTCGACCATAGAGTCGCCTAATGTACCAGCATTAAAGTTAACAAAACCTTCGTGCATAACAGTGGTTCCGCTGGATAGGTGAGCACCTAACCTTACGCGATCCGCGTCACCAATACGCACACCGGCAGGTATTACGTAGTCAGTCATACGAGGAAACTTGTCAATTGATGTCACTGTCAGGTGATGATTCTCACCAGCAATAAGACCGCGTAATTCTTCAACTTTCGCTGGTAAAACAGGTCCTGCTGATGTCCAAGCGACGTTGTTTAATAAGCCAAAGACGCCTTCCAGATTTAAGCCATTAGGTTTGACTTCACATTCAGACAACAAGTGCAATCTAAGGTAAGCTTCTTCTGCTGATTTTGCAGGTTGTGCTAAATCTTCTATTTCAATTTCAACAAAGTCACTCTCAATTAAACCTACTTTTTGTGCCAAACAACTGCGGGCAATTTCTTTGTTGCTTCTAGGAAACCAGGTATCTAATGTTTTGCCTGATTCAATGTCGCGGTAGCGATGTCCAATACGTTTAATACTCATAGGTTTGATCTGCTATTTGTTCATAATTTTCTGAGGAGGCGTACTTTAGTCAACTTCTGCCAAATATAAAAGAACCGATGGTCATGTTTAATGACTTAATCTTATTTACAGTTAAGGTTGATTGGTAGTAGCACTATGGTGTTGCTCTATAAATGCTTTAGCTTTGTCTGGAAAATCACTGAATATTCCATCAACACCCACTTGGTCGAACAAAATACTCAACAATTGGTCACTGGTGATACCTGTGGGTAACTGGTCTACACGATGTGTGTAGGGGTGAATTACCAGTTTATTTTCTTTAGCGTAGGTTGCTAGCTGACTAAAAGACAACGCTGATTCTTCTAGGGTAACAAGTTGAGGTATCCATGGACCTATGCCTTGAGCGACTGAAGCTATTTCTCTAATACCACTCTGGGTTTTGAGTTTATCATAATCAGTGGGCGACTCTTCCCAACTATTTTCGGCGAGTAGTTGCACTAACTTGACCTTGGCACCAAGTTCATTTCTTAACCGCTTTGTTTCATTAAAGTCGAAGCATTGCACATAAATTTTTGCATCGGCACTATCCAATCCATGTTCACGAATAACGTTAAGCACGATGCGACTAATATCTTGTCCTTCAGTTCGGTGAAAGGCTGGCGCTTTTATCTCCGGGTAGAAACCGATATTTTTATTGAATGAACGATTTAGGTTTTGGATCAAGGTGATATGTTCAGCAAAAGTGCTAATAGCAAAATTACCCATTCCCTGATAACGGTTTGGAAATACTTGTGAGCCATCTGAATTGGCTCTCTCGTGAACGCGCAAAGTGCGAAGCTCAGCTAAGGTAAAATCAATCGCATACCAGCGATTGTCTTTGCGCTTTCGCGCTGGAAATTTCTGTTCTACGTCGGTCACAGTTTCTAAATGAATATCATGCAGAACAACAGGAACACCGTCTTTACTGAGTACAAGATCTTGCTCTATGTAGTCAGGAGTCAGAGCGTGAGCCAGAGTCGTTGATTCTAGGGTATGTTCTGGTAAGTAAGCAGGAGCCCCTCTGTGGGCGATAACGATAGGTTTTGCCAAGGCATTAACAGCAGAAAAGAGGCTAGTTAGTCCTATAAATAAGGGGATGGCATAAGTTTTTAAAATAGAGGTCATTCGCTTAGTCTTCTGATGATTCAATTAACTCAATGGCGTACCCATCTGGATCTCGAACAAAAGCAATAACAGTCGAGCCACCTTTCACCGGTCCTGGCGCTCTATAAACGTCGCCGCCAGATTTGGTGATTTCGTCACAAACGGCAACTATATCATCAACACCTATAGCGATATGACCATAGGCTGTGCCCATGTCGTATTCTGTCTGTCCCCAGTTGTAGGTAAGTTCCAGTACGGTATTGTTGGCTTCGTCACCATAGCCGACAAAGGCTAATGTATATTGGTATTCCTCGTTATCTGAACGCCTTAGTAACTTCATCCCTAAAATATCAGTATAAAAAGCAATGGACTTGTCTAAGTTGCCAACGCGAAGCATGGTATGAAGTAAACGCATAGTGGTGATTCCAGAAAATTGTCAATAAAACGAGGCAAGACTATCATGAGCCAAATCTTGCAACAAATTGTGTGTCGCTGTTAATCTTGAGTTATTGACTCTTCCGATCCTAATGTAAGCATTCAAATCACCGTTTTGAGACTGTTTGCAACACAATCACATTAACATTTATAGGTTACAAGCATGTTACCCAATCAAATTATCAAGGTCGCTATGGCGCAAATTGCACCGGTATGGCTGAATCGAAAACAAACCATAGAGAAAACACTAGCAGCCATTAGCGAAGCAGCAGATAAAGGTGCTGAGCTTGTGGCTTTTGGTGAATCTTTCTTGCCAGGCTATCCGTTTTGGTTAGAGCGCACAGGGGGAGCTGTCTTTAACTCTCCAAAGCAGAAACAATTGCATTCGCTGTATCTAGAAAATGCGGTGACTATTGAAGACGGTCACTTAGACAGCGTTTGTGTGTTAGCAAAACAAAAGAATATCTCTGTTGTTTTAGGCTGCGCTGAACGTCCATCTGATAGGGGAGGGCATAGTATATATTGCTCTGTCGTTTACATTGATCAATCTGGTGTTATTCAAAGTGTTCACCGCAAGCTTATGCCAACTTATGAAGAGCGTTTAACGTGGTCACCAGGGGATGGAAACGGCTTACGTACCCACAAACTTAAGGACTTTACCGTCGGTGCCCTTAATTGCTGGGAGAACTGGATGCCGCTCGCACGCTCAGCAATGTACGCGCAAGGGGAAGATTTACGTGTCGCAATTTGGCCCGGTGGTTCACATAATACGCATGACATTACTCGTTTTATCGCTAAAGAGGCTCGCAGCTATGTGATGTCAGCTTCAGGGTTAATGCGCCCACAAGATTTCCCGGCAGATACCCCCTATCTGGATGAAATTATTGAAGGTGCTCCGGATTTTCTTGCTAATGGTGCGTCATGTATTGCAGCACCCAATGGCGAGTGGGTGATAGAGCCTCAAGAAGGTGTTGAAGGTGTATTTGTGGGTGAGATAGATCACAATATCGTCTTACAAGAACGTCATAACTTTGATTGTGTTGGACATTACTCAAGGCCTGATGTCACGCAATTACACGTAAATAGAGAGCGGCAAACAACGGCAAAGTTTTCAGAGTAAGTACTGATAACTTTGGTCATAATAGCCATACAAATAAAAAGGAGTTTTGCTGATGTTTAAGTCTATCCTAAGCGCCATTTTTGGTAAGCCAAGAGAGCGTAAGTTTCACGCTCCTGGTATGAATGAGAGCGAAAAGTCACCCACTGCGAAACATGCATCTATGCATCAATCGAGCAGAGGTGACGATAACGCTAATGCAGGGCGCTCAACTCAGCAATCTTCAGTCACGCAAACACCTCCAGCCACTCATGTGCAAACAATTACATTAGATAAACAGCTAAATAAGCTCGACTATCTGTTTTATGAATACCTGTTCGGTGAAACTAAACGTGTTGACTCGGTGAACCAGTTAGAGCAAGTGGTACTGGCTAAAATCGATAATTTGCTGCAAGCCCCAGACGCTGTTATTGCAGAATTTCCAGTCCCTCCTGCGTCAATTAGTCGCCTAGTCGCAACGCTGTCGAGTGATGATTTTAATTTGATGGAGTTTATTCATGTCGTTCAGCAAGAGCCACCTGTTGCAGCAGAGTTGGTTAAATTAGCCAATAGCCCTGCTTACAAACGAGGAGACAAGGAGGTTAAGGATCTTAACCGGGCTTTTATGCTGGTGGGTGCGCAGGGGATTAAGACACATGTGCTTGATGGCTTTGTCAAACAGGTGAGTCGTGTTAATCCCATCTACTTTAAGCGTTTTGGTGAAAAGATATGGCAGCATAGCCAAGAAACAGCGCAGCTAGCACAACGTTATGCAAAGGCTTTAAAGAAGACTGATATTGCTGACAGTGCTTATTTAGTTGGACTAATACATGATCTTGGGAAGATAGTGATATTCCAATTGCTGACTGAGAGTTTCAAATTGGTGTGCCCGCTTGATGATCCCGGTTCAGACGTGTTTAAACAGATCATGAGTGATAAATCGCTATTGCTAAGTGCCAAACTTTCCAAAGCTTGGGGTTTACCCGACGAGATTACTCAGGCCATTACCGATCAAGTTATAGAAACAAAAGGGCGATCGCCTTTAGGGCAAGTTGTCTTTGGCGCGAATGTGATTAGTGAGCTGTCGTTGTTAAAACAAGCCAATATGCTGGCTGATGAACACATTGAGGAAATATTGGCTTCTAAGCATATCCAAGGTGAAGCTAAACGGTTAGCTGATGAAATACTGAACTTAAGTAGTGCCCCTATAAAATAATGATTGATAAGAGTAAAAGTGGGGTAGGGCCGGACTACGCAAGATATAAGTTAAGCGATTTGCACAGTGCTCTTGAAAGTATCGATGAATCACTATACCCAGAGCGAACCGAAGCTATCAGAAAGCGCATCATTATGCTGACTGAGCAAGAAGCGGCAAGACAGAAAGGGCATATTTTACAAATCCAAGAAATGCGCGATAGCAAAGAGGATAACGAACATGTTTTTTACGTTGTAGATTTCTTAAGCGCTAAAATGGTCGCTATGTTTTTTGGTAATTTGTTAACGACTTGCCTCTTTGTTTATGAGTATCTCTCTTCATCAGGTGTGGAATATTTTCTGCTCTCGTTAGTCATGATTTGCCTTCTTATTGTTGCGCTAGAGATAATCAATGGACAGACAGAGTTATCATTTACTCGTTCGTACTTAAAGGTTACTCAAAAGGGCTTTCGAATACTAAGACGAGACAAACAGATCCCCATGGATGATATTTTAAACCTAGAGCAAGTTATAACGACAACATCTGCAAAGGGGATACCGATTAGGAGCTTTTATTTGAAAGCGCAACTGAAAAATGGAGAGTCAGTCAGACTAACCAATGTGAAAGACGAAGCTGAAGGCGCAAAAATAGTTGAATTAGTTAATCAAGTCATTAGAAAGAAGGTCAAGAGTTAACGGAGTTTATGACTGGTTAGCCAAGACCATTTCTACTCTGTTCGCGATATCTTTTTTCATGGCCGCCGCATCAATACCTGCACGTGCTCTAAAAACATAGCCTTGTCTTATATCAAACAGCAATTGCGCACGCTCAAGGGAAGGGAATTCGCTATCGAGTTTACCTTGTGCTTTTTCGAATTCAAAACGACTAGCGAGCCTTACATCTGTCTCTTCAATCGCTTTTTGCAATAGCGTATCAACACCTTCTACTACATCTGATGTCGTTGAAACGCATGAACTCAAGAAACACCCTTTAGCACCACTTTCATTGTTTGTTGAATAGTCGATGACAGCATTTAGAAAGGCGTAAACTGCTTTGTTGATATCTGGTTCTTGCTCAAATGCGATAAGTGGTACGCAAGCCTTGCCTGATGCATAACATTCTATTGCTTTTAAATAGAGCTGCTGTTTATCGCCAAAGGCCGCATAGAGACTAGGGCTGTTAATACCCATCGCCTGCGTTAAGTCTTTCATTGATGCGCCGTCATAACCTTTTGACCAAAACACATGCATGGCGGCTAAAAGAGCTTCATCGTGATTAAATGACAGTGGTCTGCCAGTCTTCTTTTTTTGCATCTGTCTAGTCTATTTTTAATTAAGAGAAAAGTAAATTCGGGAATATCTAATGCCGCATTAGTTTTGTAGTGATTGCTAAAAAACATTGAATTAGGTTCTATTTTATACTTTAATATCAATCATTACAAAACTATGAGGAATTAATATGAGTTCATTAAAACTAAAAGCTGGATCATCCTTTCCAGAGATATCTGTCGATACGCTTGAAGGAAAAGAGATACAGCTAAAAGACATCCCTGCTGATGCAGATTGGCGTATGGGGATTGTTTCTCGCGGGTTGCACTGTCCACTGTGTACAAGGTACCTGAATCAATTAAACGAACTCCTACCCGAGTTCAAGGCGCAAGGCGTTGATGTTGTGGCTGTCTCTGCTGATTCTAAAGCCAAAGCTACGGAACAATTAACGCAAGTTAACCCTAATTATTCTGTCGGTTATGGGCTTACCGTAGAACAAATGAAAATCTTAGGGCTTTATATTTCGGAGCCTCGATCAGCACAGGAGACGGATACACCTTTTGCTGAACCAGGCTTATTTATCATCAATGATGAAGGAAAGGTGCAGATCATTGATATTGCAAATGCACCATTTTGCCGCCCTGATTTGAACACTATCCTTGCGGGGTTGAAATTTGTCCGCAACCCGGAAAACAATTACCCTATTAGAGGCACCTTGGTATGAACAGCTTGACCGCAACTGAAAACGAAGTAAAACATACTGTAGAGAATCTGATCAGTATAGCGACTAGTTACGATCTTGAATCACTGGCTAATATTTATCACGATGAGTTAAAAGTGACTATGGTTGGGGCTGATGGTAGTGTTAATTTTGCTTCTAAAAATGACTTTATGAATATTTTCAAAACTAAAAAGGAAGCTGGTGATCCCCCAATGAACACATGGTCGGACTGGCATCACCTTGAAGCGAGTGATAGTAAAGGCTTGGTCGTTTTGTCGAGAAAAAACAACCTTAATGGCACGGACATGAAGTTGTTTTTGAGTATAGATTTGTCGTTTGAAGATGGTCGTTGGCAAGTGATGAGAGAAGTCATTTATTTGCAACCAGACGTTTAATTGAGCTGAAGTAATGAATATGTTTACTAAAATTTTATATTGGCTGTCTACAGGTATTGTTTTGTTTTTATTGAGTTGGGCAGCTATCTCTTATCATGTAATACATGAAACTCAGGCCGGTTTTTTTGAGGCATTTGGGTACCCCACCTATCTGGTTTATCCATTAGCTTGGCTCAAGATAATCGCAGTACTCGTTATAGTAACTCATCGCTATAATGATTTACGCGACATGGTTTATGCCGCGTATTTTCTGAATATGACCTTAGCTTTGGTTGGTCATATTCAGTACGGCGACTTTTACGGGCATGCTTTGGTAGGTATGTTTGTATTGCCAATATCCTATTTATTGGGGAATCAAGTGCGAGGTATACCGCCTAAAGTCTTTTTTGGTCGATGGACTACAGCTTAAATATCTTC
>CAZVDU010000016.1:32359-41882 GCA_964625615.1 uncultured Pseudoalteromonadaceae bacterium
AGCTAGATAGCTTTAGTTTTGAGCCGTTACTCTGTATTGGCAGAATCACTGAGAGCCGCCAACACATAGACTAATCCCGCATTCCAGTTTATGGCGACTTCATTTGTTGAAAAGCTGCAAAAGTCATCTAAATAGGTTGTTGCTTGCTCGGTGCCTTCGTAAGCGCAACCATCCTGCATACCTCTGTGTGGCCCACCAACTAAAAAACCGGGTACTGGTGCATTGATTGTATCAGCAAAGGATTGCCTGTGGTGAGGATCGCTTGGCGACTGTGTTCCGAAGCCCGTAATGTAGGAATAGCCTAACGAGTTTTTACCCAAAACATAATCTACTAATCCAACAGCAGCGTCCATGTATCTGAGATCGGAGGTTGCTCTATAGGCTTGTATTGCAATTATCGCTTTATTGAAGACGACTGAGTTGCTTCCCCAAACGAAATCACTGCTTTGCATAGCTGTCCTGTATGCCGATTGCTGATGCAAGTCGACAACCTCATCAGCAAGCGCAACAAGCCTGTTTTGAAGGGTAGCATGGGCTTCTGGCGTCAGTAAGCCTTGTCCCTCAGTTAACAATGATATGTACCCAAGGCTTGCAGTATCGTTCCACGTTGGTATAGATGGTTCAACCGCTCGGTTATTAAATAGTTCAAGATAGTCAGCATCATTGGTGAGAATGTAAAGTTCTGCAGCAGCCCAGGCGAATTCGTCGTCAAAATCTGCATCACCATAAACGCCTGTTTGTATATCGGCGGGTTGACGATAGGCGACGTTGGGATTCTCAAGTGCCCAATTAAAGGCATTTACTGCAGCTTGTCTATATTCAGTAGCTCTAGTGTCGAGTTCGGGTATATCAGCGTATATTCTGCTAGCGACAGCCATAACGGCTGAAAAGTTGAGCGCGGCTGCTGTACTTTTTTGCACAACATAACGTTGTTCTGTAGCTTGATGAGGCATAATTGCCTCTGCAAATTCTTGTGTTGTCAGTTTATGGTACACACCACCGTCATTAGGGTCTTGCATCATTTGTAACCATTCAAGGTTCCACATTACTTCGTCAAGAATGTCAGGCACATTATTGTCAGACTCAGGGATATTGCCGTCTCTAGATTGATAGAAGCTTTCGTGATGAGCGTAAGACGTTAAGAGGGTATAGGTGGAAATGCCACTATTCACCACATATTTATTGAAATCTCCGGCGTCATACCAGCCTTTTGGCGCTGATATAATGGTGCCTGTCGGGCGTTCTGTTGATGCTGCTGAGGCGTGGACTTGGATATTATCATCAGGATGCCCTAATGGGCGTGCCCATTCACCAGCATACTGCGGCGTTAATCCTGTGCTCGCACGATTATAATAATAAGCCTTTAAAGCAGCATCGTGTGCGTCCAAAAAACTATCTCGTGTAACACGAAAAGGGCGAGATGTTTCTACCCCGGGAACACTGACCAAATAAGTCCCTTCCTCAGAGAGTGATGAAAAATCAGCAAGGCTCACATTCTCGTTTGACGGGAGCCAATTTGCAGGTGTCGTTAGCATACCTGAAAAGACAACCTCATCTGTTTGTGCATCGGACACATTGAAGGACGTTGAGCTGCTTGCAGGTACAACGGCTAGTTTCGGAGATGATGGTAAAAAGCCTAGTTGATTAACTCTTACTGCACTTATTGGTTGCTCTGCCTCAAGTGGTGGTGCCGATGTCTGTGGCATGGCTTGATTACCGTCGGACGAACTGCCACCACAACTACTGAGTGACATCACAACAAAAAATGGAAATAAACACTTTTCGGACCAATGTTTTAAATTATCAAAAAAACAATGCATGCGCTGACTACCTTCCATTCGATCACTAATAGTTGCTATTAATTTACCATAATGTAAGCGCTTACAGAATAAGTGTTTTATGATTAACTCAAGAGCTCAGTTAACATTAACGTATACAAGCAATATCCTGTACAAGAGAGGAGGACATTCGCTCAACTAATACCCGCCTTTTCCTAAGAAAAGGTAGGTATTAAGGGATGTATCTGGTTCCTGAGGTATAGATTATGTGAATGGTTCTTAAACAGCATTATGTTTACTGAAGCCTTTGAAAGGCTGTGGATAATGAAACGTCGATATTATCCGCTAGAGGACTTAATTCGATTCGATTATGTGTTTTCGTCAATAGTTTAGCGTTGCTTAACAGTGCTGGTATGGACGAAATAGCTTTATTTGGTGTGTCATCTCCTAGGTGAGTAATGGCAATATTCTTAATGTCTACTTGAGTTAATGCATCAACACATCTTTCGTCCTGAATACAAACATTAGGAATCAGCGCTAAATCTATGCGCCTAGCTGAAGACTTAGCTAAGCTGTGGATTGTATGGGTGATTTCAGCTTCACCAGTATGCAAAACGTTGAAGTCACCTACCTCAACTAAGAAAGCGTAATGTTGATTGTGCTTTTGATGATCATTGGTATTGCTCGATGCAGTATTCATCGCAGTTACTGTGATATCTTGATATTGGTACCTTACAGATTCAAAGCTGTTTAAATTTGGCGAAATCGTTCTGTTTTTGTTAAACATATTATGCATCCTGTGGACAACTTTTGGCGCCCCAATCAAGATAGCATCGGGGTTATGCAACATGAAACTAGAGACAAGCTTTGGGCTAAAGTGTTCACTTTTTGCGTTTGTGACAAGCAAAATATTCGCACTCGTTGAAGAGAGTTCTTTTAAGGCAGTTTTGTCCGCCTGTGACGATAGTTGAGCTGGAGAATGTAGGGCATCAATCAAAACCGTTTGATTATCAGCTGTTATTTTTACGCCTGCATTAGCGACATGTTCGACAACTAAGTTCGAGGCGTAAGATACTTTTAAAGAAAAGCTTGAAAGTATGAGTAGGATTAAGGTTATCAGGTTTCTTAAGTTCATGGGTGTTGCTCCTAAAGCGTAGGTGACAGGGTGATTTTTCAGGTTGTGTCAGTAAAAAATAGAGTGATGTTTAAATGACTAAATAAAGCTCGTCAGTGGGCTGATGTATGCCTTAAATGCTTATAAAGCATGCAGTAATATTGGGTGTTTATTGGTTTGTTCGCCGTTTTATTGACAAAAACCTTGAATTGAACCTGTGCCAAACTCGTTTCAAGTTTGTGGCCTATATAGGTAACCAAAAAACCAAGAACGATCATTATTGAGGGTACGTAAATGAGTGATGTGACGATGTCACCGCGATAGATAACATTTAGCACAACTGGAAATGCGACTAAAAGAAGGGCGATGAAACGATAACAGCCTAAAATAAAAGTGTGCAACATAACGATACCCATTGATTATTAACGTTGATTAAGTTGATGGGTAAAGCTTAGGATTTTAAATAGGTTGTGACAAAGGGAAAAGATTCACTCTATAGATGAATTTAATTCATGTCAGAATGCTTGCGCTACTGTTTTTTATTTTAGCAATTCTGATTTTTTCAACCACTGTAAAAAGCAATGAATATCATGGCGATTAGACTCTTCTTGTCGATAAACGGCATAAAGGGATTGAGAAAAGGGTAGTTTCTCTCTGAACGGCCTGACGATGATATTCGCTTTTTCTTGCGCATTTTCCAGAGGGAACATTGCCAAAGCGAGGCCTACACCTTGTGATGCTGCGCTGATAGCGGCATTGTAATCGCTAAAAGCAATAGCACGTTTGTCTGAAATGAGTTCCACCGACATAACAGAAGCCCAATGGCGCCATACATCTTCCAAATAGGTTAAATCAATAAGGGGTACTCTATTAATATCATTGGGCATCACAATGTCATGTTTATCTATAAAAGACTGGCAGCCGACCGCAGCGATTTCTAAATCAACAATCTTTTCAACGATAACATTAGGCCAATCACCAGCTCCTACACGTATCGCAAGGTCGACATCGTCATAGCGCAGATCAACCAGCTGATTGCCTGTCTCAATCCTTATATCTATTTCAGGATGAGCCAATTGAAAGTGGCTAATTTGGGGGATGATGATGTTGCTGGCTAATGTGGTGAAACAGGATATCTTAAGTGTCGGTGTAGCAAAGCGATGACGTATCTTTTTTGTACCTTGCTCGATTGCCATTAAGCCTTTTTGAACATCTTGTAAGTACACCCTCCCAGCTAAATTAACAGCGACACCTCGGCTCTTTCGTTGAAACAAGGGAAATCCCAGGTGTTCCTCAAGTGCTTTGATTTGATGGCTAACGGCCGATGGTGTAATGAATAGCTCTTCTCCCGCGGCTTTAAAGCTCTCAAGCCTTGCGGCAGCTTCGAAAATAGTGAGCAAGTGGACTGGGGGCAACTTGTAAGTCATAGATAACGTAATAAATTAATGGCTAAGTATAGGCTAAACTAAAAAAGCCTTTAGGTGAATGCAATTTATGCATAGTAAGGCTTATTACACGACTTAGAGTGAAATTTTCCTCTATTTGAGTAAAGGTTGAATTGGGTGTGGCTTGTTAATGTTGGCGAGGAAATAGTTTACTTATCAACGTAATGACTCTATAGTGCGCTCGTTATTTATTCTCCTCTCGTTTATTTAGCTAATTATCTAGAAGATAATTCATGTTTTGCCTTTCCTTTTATTAGTTAGTCAATACTTAATCATTATTAAGCCAACATTGTTGTTTAAAAATATCGAACATGAGTTCGAATTTAGTCAGCGCTCATGCTTATAAAAGCTATGGGGCTATATATCTTAGATTTTTCATACAGTAATACGGCTTTTATTATTCATGTGCTGCGGCACAAATTAGAAGAGTTTTATTATGTCTTATACATACAACGGAACCGTTTATTCGATTAAATCACCGATACGTTCCATTTCAATTAACAAAAATAATATTGTTGTCACTGACAACGGTGGCACTAAGTTAATCAAATTCACAAATGTGAACGATTCAAAAAGTTTTTTAGAGTGGGTGTATCAAATCTAACGATGGATTTTCTTCACTCTCCCCACTGAACCATCCTCTAAACGCACTTTAATGCCATGAGGGTGATTGGGAGATTTGGTGAGAATATTGACAACAACGCCTTCAGTGAGATTTCCACTGCGTTGATCCTGCTTTAGTACGATTGAAACATGAGTGCCAATCTTGATATTTATGCGCTTCGTACCTTCCATCGATATTCCTTTCATTTAAATTTGAGCTTGGTTTTGGAGTTCTCTATCCCAGTAGGGTGTTTCATTAAAATACTCAGAAAAGTAATCTATAAACGCTCTTACTTTGGGTGCTAGTTGACGTGTACTTGGATAGACAGCCCAAATTGCAGTTTTTGAGGATAATGGGTAATCCGCTAATACTTCCTGCAATTCACCACTGATAAGTTGCTTATAGGCACTCCAGGTTGAGTTTACTGTAATGCCGAGGCCATTTATACAAGCATCTCGAATGGCCTCACCATTATCAGTACGAAAATTACCGGTTGCTTTGATATTGATAGCATCTTTGTTAAAACGCCATTGCTCTATGTTCATTAACGTTATGCAGTTATGGCTTTTTAGCTCGTATGGCGTTGATGGTGAGCCGTATTTGGCAATATAAGCTGGAGAAGCACACAAGATCCGTTTATCAGTGGCAAGCTTTTTGGCGATTAAGCTGGAATCCTTTAACGTTGAGTTACGTATGGCTACGTCAAAGCCACCCTCAACTAAATCGACAATAGTGTCTGATAGTTTCAAGTCTATTTTGAGTTGCGGGTATGTGTGCATAAACGGCGTAATAGCGGGTAGTATGTGCAATCTACCAAAAGATGCTGGAGCTGCAACTCTTAGTGTACCGCTCGGCGAAGAGTTTCCTGCGCCGACAGAAGCCTTTGCAGCTTCTACGCTGCTTAGAACATCCTCTGCGTGATTTAAGAAAGCATGTCCTTCTTCGGTTAGCGATACTTTTCGTGTAGTTCTATGCAAAAGCCTTACGCCTAGGTCTTCTTCCAGTTTATTAACATGGGTACTTGCGACGGCGGGTGATAAACCCAGTTCGGACCCTGCTGAGCTAATGTTTTGAGTTGCAGCAATGCGAACAAATAACCTGAGATGCTCTATATTCATTATCAATAAAAACTAAAAAGTCATTCAATATATTTAGCAATTATCAAATATAAATACAAGCAATATACTTCTTCCAGATTGAAAATTACGGAGTGAAGCAAATGAAAGCAATGGTCGTCAATGAATTTGGTGGAACAGATGTCTTTAAGGTGAGTGATGTTGCAACGCCTGAAGTAAAATCTGAGCATGTACTTGTGCGTGTTAAAGCAACCAGTGTTAATACTGTAGATACTATGATTCGGCAAATAGGGAGTGAATTGCCCTTATCTCCTCAAGTACCAGCAATTTTAGGAATGGACTTTGCTGGTGTTGTAGAAGCGGTAGGCGAGGGAGTCTCTGAATATAAAGTCGGTGACGAAGTTTACGGTTGTGCTGGTGGGTTAGCTGATTTGCCAGGCGCTTTAGCTGAATATATATCAGCGGATGCAAATTTAATCGCGCCCAAGCCTCATAATTTAACCATGGAACAAGCCGCAGCGCTGCCACTTGTAGGGATTACTGCTTACGAAGGTTTAATGAGAGCAGGGGTATCTAGTGGAAAACGCGTATTGGTGCATGGTGGTTCTGGCGGTGTAGGTCATGTTGCACTTCAATTGGCCAATCATTTTGGTGCTCAGGTGTTTTCTACTGGTGGTGGTGAAAAGCAGCTAAATATGATTGAAAAGTTAGGTGCAACCGCGATCAATTATAAAACAGAGACAGTAACAGGTTATGTAACTAAGCATACTAACGGTGAAGGATTCGACATTGTATTTGATTCTGTTGGCGGCGCAAATATGCTGAGCTCATTCGAAGCAGCCGCACTTAATGGGCATATAGCTTCTACTGTTGCTATGGTGAATTTAGATTTATCAATTGCTCACTTTAAAGGGCTATCATTGCATGTTGTCTTCATGCTCATCCCGATGCTACATAATGTTAAGCGTGAGGAACATACGCACATTTTGAGGCAGCTAACAAAAATTGTAGAAGCAGGGGAGTTGACACCAGTTCTCGATAAACAGGAGTTTTCACTAGAAGACGTCGGCAAAGCTCATGATCACCTATCCAGTGGTAAGGCTATGGGTAAGGTTGTTGTTAGCATTGATTAACAAGAATAAAGAGGACAAATAAAATGGCAAAAATACTGATTACAGGTGCAACAGATGGTATTGGCTTAGAAACCGCAAAATCTCTAGTTAGTACAGGGCATCATCTATTAGTTCATGGCCGCAGTTCTAAAAAGCTCGACAAGATCCTCAAAGTGCTAAAAGCTGTTGACCAGACTGTGAATATAGGGGTTTATCAAGCTGACTTATCTCTACTTTCAGAGGTTAATGCATTTGCTGAAGCTGTGAAAAGAGACCATCAAAAGCTCGATGTGATCATTAACAATGCCGGTGTACTTAAAACACCGGAGCCGATTACTGCTGATGGCATGGATGTACGTTTTGTCGTGAATACTATCAGCCCATATGTGATTGCAAAGGAACTGTTACCTCTGTTAGCAGAGGATGGCCGTATTATTAATTTATCATCTGCAGCACAAGCACCTGTGAATTTGGATGCATTATCCGGCAAGGTTAGAATAGGTGACGACATTCAGGCCTATGCTCAAAGTAAACTGGCTATGACAATCTGGTCACAAGAGCTTGCTAAGCGTATTAAACCTAATCAAGTAATCATTGCCGTTAACCCAGGTTCACTGTTAGCGAGTAAAATGGTTAAAGAAGGTTTTGGGATGGCTGGAAACGATATAAATATCGGTGCAGGTATCCTTGTCAGGGCATCTTTGTCGGTAGAATTCGCTGACGCATCCGGCAAGTATTTTGACAATGACGCAAAACGGTTTTCCTTACCGCATGAAGACGCTCAAAACCAAGATAAGTGTGAGAAAATAATGGCAATTGTCGAAATGTTAGCTGCTGGCATGGGGTGATTTATTCAGCTTTATCTATCAAGTTGCTTAACCTTTAAGCCATACAATCATCGCTGCGTGGCTATATTGCTGCGCCTTTATCGCTTTAGTTAACTTAATTGTTATTCAGTCTTATCCTTAAACTCACACAAGTCTTCAATGATACAAGCCCCGCAACGTGGTTTGCGAGCCACGCATGTGTATCTGCCATGAAGAATAAGCCAATGATGAACATCAACTTTGAATTCTTTGGGGACGACCTTTAGGAGCTTCTGTTCGACTTGATCAACGTTTTTACCCATGGCCAATTTTGTACGGTTACTAACACGGAATATGTGAGTATCGACAGCAATGGTTGGCCAGCCAAAAGCTGTATTAAGCACGACATTGGCTGTTTTTCTGCCGACTCCTGGTAAGGCTTCTAGCGCTTCTCTGTTCTCTGGGACTTGCGAGTTATGTTCGTTAATCAACATGCTACAAGTTTTGATAACATTTTCGGCTTTAGCGTTAAATAGACCAATGGTTTTTATGTATTCTTTTAAACCATCAACGCCAAGCGCGTAAATGGCTTCAGGTGTATTGGCAACGGGGTACAGTTTATCCGTTGCTTTGTTGACGCCCACATCTGTGGCCTGTGCTGACAAAATAACAGCAATAAGCAGTTCAAATGGGGAGCTGTAGTTAAGTTCTGTTGTAGGCTGTGGATTATCGTCTCTTAGTCGAGATAAGATCTCGTAGCGTTTTTCTTTGTTCAATTGATTTGTCCTGTCACGCGTGCTCTTGTCACTTGTTTTTCTGTTTCAGGTTTTTGTAACATGTTTTCAACGCGTTCGTTAAGTGCGTTTTTAAGTGCGATAAGGAATCCCATTCCCAAGAAAGCACCAGGTGGAAGAATAGCCAGAAGAAAAGGACTCTCTGTTTCAAATACGGTTATTTTCATCACGCTAGCCCATTCGCCAAACAAAAGGTTAGCGCCACTAAAGAGTGTGCCGTATCCGAGTATTTCACGCATGCCGCCAAGTAACATTAAAACAGCAGTAAACCCTAATCCCATCATTAGACCATCGAAAGCGGCAAAATGGACGGGGTTTTTTGATGCATAAGCTTCTGCTCGCCCTATGATGGCGCAATTGGTGACAATCAATGGAATGAAAATCCCCAACGTTAAGTATAAATTGTAGGTAAAGGCATTCATGGTGAGTTGCACTATAGTCACAAAAGCTGCAATGACCATGACAAAAATAGGAATACGGATCTCATTTGGAACCCAATTACGAACTAAAGATACCGTTGTATTTGAACCAATAAGTACCAGTGTAGTTGCTAATCCTAAACCTAATCCATTGATAAGGGTGCCACTAACCGCTAGCAAAGGACATAAGCCAAGCAGTTGCACTAAGGCTGGATTGTTTTTCCATAGTCCTTGAAGACTGAGTTGTTTGTATTCGCTCATCGCTCATGTTCTCCTTAGGCTACGCTGGTGGGCAGTTAGTGGGCGCATCGAACAGACTATCCCAGTTTTGAGACGCATAAAACGTGGCTTTGCGTACGGCTTTAACAACGGCCC
>CAZVDU010000017.1:0-41124 GCA_964625615.1 uncultured Pseudoalteromonadaceae bacterium
CCAAATGTTTAGCAATAAACTTGACCCCAACAAAGGGCGTCAGATGCCTATTCACTACGGTGATAAGCCACTGAACTTCATGACTATATCATCTCCATTAGGAACACAAATACCGCAAGCAGCAGGTTATGCTTACGGCCAAAAAATGGCCGGTGAAGAGGCTGTGACTATATGTTACTTCGGTGAAGGTGCTGCGTCAGAGGGTGATTTTCATGCCGGTTTGAATATGGCTGCTGTATTGAATTGCCCAGCTATCTTCTTTTGCCGTAACAATGGCTACGCAATCTCTACACCATCAAACGAGCAATTTGCTGGTGACGGTATTGCATCTCGTGGTATCGGGTACGGTATTAAAACAATTCGTGTAGATGGTAACGATGCACTTGCTGTTTTTTCTGCAACCAAAGAAGCAAGAAAAATAGCCATCGAAGAACAATGTCCTGTTCTTATTGAAGCAATGTCTTATCGATTGGCTGCACATTCAACGTCTGATGACCCGACTGGTTACCGCTCGAAAGACGAAGAAGAGAAATGGCGTCAAAAAGATCCGATTAGCCGCTTAAGAAACTGGCTAATCAGTAAAGATTGGTTGGATGAAGAGAAAGATGTTGAATCTTTAGAAGAAATGCGCCAAGAAGTACTTAAGCAACTTAAACTCTGCGAGCAGGTGCCTGTTTGTTCTATAGAACACATCGTTGAAGATGTTTACGACACGCCGCCTTGGCATTTACAAGAGCAATTAACGGAATTGAAAGATCATATCCGTAAATACCCAGAGAACTATCCAGCTACAGCAGGGAGAATTAACAATGGCTAGAATGAATCTTTTACAAGCTATTAATAATGCTCTCATCATTGCGATGGAAGAAAACGAAAAAGTCATGGTTTTTGGTGAAGACGTGGGTTATTTCGGCGGCGTTTTTCGTGCAACAAGTAATCTGCAAGAAAAGTTCGGAAAAGGCCGGTGCTTTAATACGCCACTAACAGAACAAGGCATTATCGGTTTTGCTAACGGTTTAGCCTCTCATGGTTCAGTGCCTGTTGCCGAGATTCAATTTGGTGATTACATTTTCCCTGCTTTTGACCAAATCGTGAATGAAACAGCGAAGTTTCGCTACCGTTCTGGTGGACAGTTTAGCTGCGGAACCCTAACAATTCGCACACCATACGGTGGGGGCATTGCTGGCGGGCTTTATCACTCTCAATCACCAGAAGCTTTCTTTGCACATGTTCCAGGTATGAAAATAGTGGTGCCGCGTAACCCTTATCAAGCTAAAGGCTTACTGCTGTCGTCGATTCGTGATGATAATCCAGTATTGTTTATGGAACCTAAGCGTTTATACCGTGCTGCCGTTGGTGAAGTACCTGAAGATGATTATGAATTGCCATTAGGTAAAGCAGATATTGTAAAAGAAGGTTCTGATATCACTTTGCTTGCATGGGGTGCTCAAGTAGAAATCATTGAAAAAGCAGCAGCGAAGGCTGAAGCTGAAGGCATTTCTTGCGAAGTTGTCGATTTACAGAGTATTCTTCCATGGGACAGAGATACAGTTGCTGAATCAGTTGCTAAAACCGGTCGTTTATTAATAAGCCACGAAGCGCCGATAACAGGCGGTTTTGCAGGTGAAATTGCGGCAGCAATTCAAGAAGCTTGTTTCCTAAATCTTGAATCACCCATTGCACGTGTTTGTGGCCTTGATACGCCTTATCCGTTAGCGCATGAAAAAGAGTATATGCCTGATGAATTAAAAGTATACGAAGCCATCATTCGTACAATGAACTACTAAGAGGTAATAATGATGAAAGATTTTATTTTACCTGATATCGGTGAAGGCATTATCGAATGTGAAATTGTCGAGTGGCTAGTCGCTGAAGGCGATCACATTGTTGAAGACCAGCCTGTTGCTGACGTTATGACTGACAAAGCTTTGGTACAAATACCGGCGATGCACTCTGGTGTTGTTAACAAACTTTATTATGCCAAAGGCGATATCGCAAAAGTACATGAGCCGTTATTCTCAATGAACGTTGACGGCGAAACATCTGAACAGCAACCTGAAGTCGAAGTTGTCGAACAAGCGCCTGTTGATCAAACAAATACAGGTGCAGTTGTTGATTTCATTTTGCCCGATATTGGTGAGGGTATTGTTGAATGTGAATTGGTCGAATGGCTTGTTAACGAAGGGCAAGTTATTGAAGAAGATCAGCCTGTCGCTGATGTGATGACTGATAAGGCGTTGGTTCAAATCCCTGCTAAGTACTCAGGTAAAGTTGTTAAGCTGTACTATGCGAAAGGTGATATAGCGAAAGTTCATACGCCATTATTCTCAATAGCGCGTTCCGATTTACCGACTACTGCAGAAGTGCCTGTAACGCCACCAGCCGCTACGCCAACTCAAGCAGCAAAATCAGCGGCGATAGGTGGCGAAAAGGCAATTAAGTCTAGTGGCAAAGCGCTCGCCAGTCCAGCTGTGCGTCGTGTAGCGAGAGAAATGAATATCGACTTATCACTTGTTGTTGGTTCAGGTAAAAAAGGTCGAGTACTAAAAGAAGATTTGGTTAACGTTAATCAAGCTGGAAGCACACAATCTGCCAATGCGGTTAAAGAGGTACCTGCATCATCTCCTGCGCCGCTATCTGTTGTTACCGTTGAAGACAAGACAACACCTATCCGTGGTATGCAAGCTGCGATGGCGAGGCAGATGCAAGATGCTGTTTCGACTATTCCTCACTTTACAGTTAGTGATGAGATTGAAATGGATGCTTTAATTGCTGCTCGCAAAATGCTTAAACCAGAATTTGAAAAGCTAGGCGTGAAATTAAGCTTTATGCCATTCATCATCAAAGCATTGTCACTTGCGATGACACAATTCCCCGTTATCAATAGCCGTGTTAATGAGGACTGCACTGAGCTTACCTACCTTGGACAACACAATATAGGTATGGCTATAGACTCTAAACTAGGGTTATTAGTGCCTAACATTAAAAATGTTCAAGCAATGAGCTTATTTGATGTTGCTAAGCGTGCACAAGAACTGGTTGAACTTGGCAGAGAAGGGCGTGTACCAGGTGAAGATCTTAAAGGCGGTACGGTGAGTATTTCCAACATCGGCACCTTAGGTGGTACAACTGCTACCCCCGTCATTAACAAACCAGAAGTGGCTATTGTTGCGCTAGGTAAGATGCAGAAGCTGCCGAGATTTGATGAAAATGACAACGTCAAAGCCGTAAATATTATGCATATCAGCTGGTCTGGCGATCACCGAGTGATTGATGGTGCAACAATGGTTAGGTTTAGTAATCTATGGAAATCTTATATAGAAAACCCCTTAAAAATGTTGACTGAACTAAGGTAACCGATATTTTTTCATTAACGTTAAAATATGTATTTTGGCGTTAATGACGTATAGACTGCGAAGCTCGTCCTGTATCTGATTGATATACGGCGGGCTTTTTTATTGGAGATCATATTTGTTTAGTTACAGACATAGCTTTCATGCGGGTAATCATGCCGATGTATTAAAACACATCACACAGCTGGCACTTTTGAATAGTTTGAAGCAAAAAAGTAAGCCGTTTAGTTATATCGATACGCACGCTGGTGCTGGTATGTACGATTTAACGAGTGATGAAGCGACAAAAACAGGCGAACATCAAGAGGGAATTGGCCGGTTTATTAGTAAGAGTATAGAGTCTCCTCTGGTCAAACAATACATGAGTTTGATTGAGCGTTATTACAGTCATGATTTGTATCCTGGTTCACCAACTATCGCATTGGATGAAGCTCGACAAGGTGACAAAATAGCTCTCATGGAATGGCACAATACCGAGATAGGTCATTTAAAGCGGCATTTAGCGAGACACAAAAATGTCGGTGTTCATCATAGGGATGGGTTTGAGGGTTTATTAGCCATGTTGCCACCAACACCTGCACGAGGTTTGGTGCTGATTGATCCACCTTATGAGAGAGTCGATGAATATCAAAAAGTTACCGACACAGTAACCAAAGCCTGTAAAAAATGGCCTCATGGGATCTATGCCGTCTGGTATCCATTAATTATTGGTAGTAAAAACAACGCGCCTAAATTACTAGATGGTTTATCGAAAGTAGAATGTAAAACCCAATTCACTGTCGAAATGACAGTGTCTTCAAAAGACGCAGAGCGGGGAATGTATGGTTCTGGTGTCTGTATCATTAATCCGCCTTGGCAACTTGAGAAAACCCTTCAGCCCGCCATCGAAGCACTTTTACCGCATTTAGCTGACGAGGATGCTGGTCGTTGTCGAATAGAATGGTTGGTAACCGAGGGATAACTCTTGAAGGATCTCAAGCTAAAGCACTTCTATATTCCTGAAGAACAGTCCGTCTATTTACTATCTCATAAAGATGCACAAAAGCTCAAAGACTGGCTACAACTCTGCAAAGAACAGTTAGAGCTGCTGGGTTATCGAAATATCGATATGATCGGCAGTGGTGCTTATGGGTTCGCTTTTGCTGGTAATACATCAGAGCAAGAGCAACTTGTTTTTAAATTCTCTCGTATTACCTTACCGCAACATATTCAAGACAGGTTAGAAGAAGAAGCTTATATGTTGCAGCAAGTTGAGCATAAATATGTACCGAGTCTAGTCGCTTTTGAACGTGTTCGTAATCAAGCTATTATGGTTATGCAACGATCACCTGGTATTGATTTAGAAAAGGTTTCTTTAAAGCGAGGTCCGCTTCCAGCTCGTTTAATTATTAAGATTGCCGCCCAACTTGCAGACATTTTAATAGCTCTTCGTCAGAATACTTATTTAGAACAGCATAAACCTGTTGTTCATGGGGATATCAAACCGTCTAATATTGTGTTCGATCAGCAAACTGAAGATATAGGTTTGATTGATTGGGGATCCTCTGTGTTTGCTCAATTGGATCATATGGGAAAGCCTATATCGACTAATGTTATGGATTTAATGTCAGGTGATATCAACAGCACCAACGCCCGTCTAGGTGATATTTACTTCATCGGTGAAGAGCAGTTAAACGGCGAGTTGTCATCTTCTAGGTTCGATGAACAAGGTATTGCAGGCACACTATATGCGCTGGCGTCAGGCCAGTCCTGCCGTTTTGGTTACCATGTTATTACCCCTGAGTCGCTTGGATTACCCATTGAGTTTGCACGAACACTCAGAGCTATGTTGGATGATGATCCTGCAAAGCGTAAGCGAGGCGGTGACTATTTCGTTGATAATATGCGTTATATGAAAAACATGTCGTTGCCGGAATATTTTAATGAACCTGCTTCACGAGTGTCTATACCCATTTGGTCTCATGACAACATTAAAGATATTGATACTGTTGTTTACAGTTCTCGGAAGTCTTTTTTAAGGTCACAAAATGAGGAACTAAGCACCAACTACCTAAATGATGCGCAGTTAGATCGTTATTATAAAAATTACCTTCAAGGAATGGGTGATACAGAAAAAGCATTTTTATCAGCTGTGAGTCGCTTGGGTAAATACCCTGTAGTTGGTGGTTTGGTGGTCAGATGGGAAGCAGATTGCGTTTATATTGATTCAAGTCTCAGCTTGCATGATTTTCATCTCAAAGTGTCATTTGAATCAGCTGTCGAGAATGTTATTACCCTTGCTCGAGCGATTAGGCGTGTTGGCGTGTTTAAAAGTTGTATGTTCAATGCAAGGCATACATTACATATTGATCGGGCAGATGACAACTTACCATTTCTTCCTTCAGAAGGTATGGCAATCCCCTTTGATGTGAGCTCAGTGTCAACGAATGATGTGGCGAGTCGAAACCATTCCTATTTTGAGGATGGCGATGACCCTGACGAATTCTTAGAGTTGCCAGAAGAAATGATTACGCTTATCAAAAAGCTAAACCGTATTCATCATACTGGATGTATAATCTTTGAGTCTTTGGGCAATCACTTGAAAGTGCATAGTTATTTTACGTTACTCGACAATACCAAACAGACCAGTTTTGAAGCATTGTTAGCAGATGTTATTAAGACTATCCCTTTAATTGATGGTATTGGCATTTCTGGGTTTATGAAATTACCCTATAAAGATACCCGTCACTTTGAGTTGATTGAAAAGTTACCCGACAGGTTTTATCCGCGTAACCCATCTAGGGTACATTGATGTTCGTTGCGAACATGGGATACCGCTTATATTACGAACCCGCAATCATAGAATCACTAGAAATAGATCAATAGAGAAACAGCATGAGTGAAATGTGTTTAAGCCAATTACTACAATTGGAAAAGATTGAAAAAGGAATTTACAGAGGTCAAAGCTGGGATCTTGGCTTTAAAGCATTATTTGGTGGTCAAGTAATGGGACAAGCTCTCGCGGCCGCTCAAAATACGGTGGAGATGAGCAGTGTTGTACACTCTTACCATAGTTATTTTTTATTGCCAGGCGATGCTGAAAAACCTGTTGTTTATACCGTCGAAAATTTGCGTGATGGTAGAAGTTTCTCAAGTAGGCGTGTTAAGGCTGTTCAACATGGTCGAATTATATTTTCCATGGTTGCTTCTTTTCAAATTCCCGAAGAGGGTTTTACGCATCAACACGTGATTATGCCTGATGTTCCGCACCCTGATGAATTGTCCAATCAGATGGATACGCTTCAGCTTAAGTTCGATAAACTGCCGCAAACTGTTCAGGAAAAGATTAAATACCATGAGCCGTTGGAAAAGCGTGTTGTACAAGTCCGTGACGAGAACGAAAGTGATACCGTATCAGCATCACAATACGTTTGGATGCGCGTTAAAGAGCCACTCAAGGAAGATCTGAATTTAAATCAGAGCTTATTGGCTTATGCATCAGATTATTATTTCTTAATGACAGCTGTGCAGCCCCATCGAAAAAATGTTGTGAATAAAAGCTTGCAAGTAGCCAGTATTGATCATGCTTTATGGTTTCATCGTCGCTTTAACTTCAACGAGTGGATATTGTATTGTATGGAGAGCCCTGTTGCAGGTGGCGCAAGAGGTCTTGTCAGAGGACAACTCTTTAATGAAAAAGGTGAATTGATTGCGTCTGCGGTGCAAGAAGGCCTAATACGACAAATAAAAAGAGATAATTCATGAAATATAAACTTGGCAACAAAGTGCCTGATATATCTTCAAACACATATATAGCGCCTGGGGTAAAAGTCATTGGTGATGTTGTTATGAAGGAAGGAAGCAGTGTTTGGTTTAATGCTGTCATACGGGCAGATAACGCGAGAATAACAATAGGTGAAAATAGTAATATCCAGGATGGTTCCGTGCTACATGTTGACGACGACATGCCTATTGTAATAGATAAGGGGGTAACAATTGGCCATAAGGTTATGTTACATGGCTGCTTCATAGGTGAAAATACACTAATAGGTATCAATGCTGTTGTTCTAAATGGTGCGAAAATAGGTAAAAACTGCCTAGTAGGCGCTAATACACTAATTCCTGAGAATAAAGAGATACCAGATGGCTCACTTGTCATGGGGGCACCCGGAAAAGTTGTTAGACAGTTAACAGAACAACAACAAGAAATGTTGCGTATGTCTGCGCAACATTACAAAGAAAAGGCCACACTTTATGGCGAGTGTTTAGAGTCGATAGATTAAATTTCTAAAAAAAGTCCAGAACCATTTCTAGTTCTGGACATAAGGGAATGGCTCAAGAGTTGAGCCGTGCGCTAAGTCATCGCGAGCATTACTGGCTCACAACGGGTACAGAATGTAAATACAACGAGAAGAATTTAATTGTAGAACAAAACAGATTAATATCTAATCAATTTAGCTCATTTCTAATAATTAGCAATATTTCAATAAGATAGCGGCAAATTTATAGGGCATATACACAGCCAACTAACAGCTTATTCACAGTTATAGCAACTATTTATGACAGTGAGATGAACAGATTAAAACGAGTGGTTCTGACGTAAAGATAGCCGCCGATATTGAGGAGCACTCTTGTTACAGAAAATTTGGTTAGGGTTCATCTTTAGTGCATTTTTAGCGACCTGTTGGAACGCTTTTGTGCTTGAACAAGTCAGTGCATTTCAAGATGTCATGCAGTCCATTATCAGTATGACGAAATTAAGTGTCGATATTGCTCTTGGTTTGATCGGGTTATTTTCTTTTTGGTTGGGCATGTTTGCCATCGCCGAAAAGGCGGGGTTTATCAATAAGGTAGCGCATCTACTTGAGCCCTTATTGTCAAGGCTTATGCCCGATATCCCAAAAGGGCATAAAGCCTTCGGTAGCATCACAATGAATATGTCTGCAAATTTCCTAGGGCTAGATAATGCAGCAACACCATTTGGTATTAAGGCAATGGAGGACATGCAAACGCTAAATAAGACGCCTTCAACATTATCAAATAGCCAGATACTTTTCTTGGTGCTGAATACATCGTCAGTAACGCTATTTCCCATTGCGATATTCCTATACAGAGCTGAACAGGGTGCTTTACAACCAACAGATGTGTTTATCCCTATATTACTAGCAACGAGCGCTTCCACCCTTGTTGGTTTAGTGGTGACAGCTATGGTTCAACGAATTAATCTGTTTAATCATGTTGTTTTACTCTACGTAGCGTTAGGGTTTGGTTTAGTTGCGAGTGTGGTACTTTATTTTGGCAACTTATCTGCACAACTCATGGCGGAACAGTCATCATTGATTGCGAATTTCTTACTGCTACTGTTTATTGTTGTCATTTTAATCGGAGGTATGAGAAGGAAAGTTGAAACTTATGAGGTATTCATTGATGGGGCTAAACAAGGATTTCAGCTTGCTATCAATTTGATCCCCTATTTAATAGCAATGCTTTTCGCTATTGGGATGCTTAGAACAAGTGGCTTATTAAACATATTGTCATCGTCTCTAGCCTACTTGGTCAATGGGTTGGGCTTTGATGCGCGTTTTGTCGATGTATTGCCTAATGCGTTAATGAAACCGCTTAGTGGGAGTGGTGCAAGAGCGATGATGATTGAGACTATGCAACACCACGGTGCTGATTCGTTCATCGGTAGACTTTCGTCCATCATGCAAGGCTCAACAGAAACGACATTCTATATCATTGCTGTTTATGTTGGGGCCGTTAGCGTTAAATATACTCGACACGCCATTGCTTGTTGTTTAGCAGCCGATGTAGCGGGGTTAATAACGGCCATCACCGTCGGTTATTGGTTCTTCGGTTAAATTGCCGAAAACCGATTATTTTTCGCTAAATTACTCATAACGCAGAATCGAGGATCTAAAAGCTTTTAAATCGATTGATTTTAAAAATAATGACGGTAATTTTCACCGTCTATTATTGTAATTTCTAGGATTTAAACCGTGGGTATTAACGAGAGTAAGTATGCGTTTTATGCGCAACTTGAAACTTTTGCCAAGTCTTTGACACATAATGAAACCGACGTGATAGCTAATTTGTCTATCATTTCAGCGCTTTTGTTTGATCAAATGCAGGACGTTAATTGGGCCGGTTTTTACATGTTTAAAGACGAACAACTTGTTTTGGGTCCATTCCAAGGTAAGCCTGCGTGCATCAGAATCCCTGTAAGTAAGGGAGTTTGTGGTAAAGCAGCGCGGACGTTAAAACCAGTCTTGGTTAAGGACGTCCATGAGTTTGACGGCCATATTACCTGTGATGCTGCATCAAATTCAGAAATTGTACTTCCTATCGTTGTTGATGGTAAGCTTATGGGTGTTTTAGACATCGATAGTCCAACGGTAGGCCGCTTTGAGCAGGTTGATGTTGATGGGCTGTTACCTATAGCTGAATTGGTACAATCATTACTTAAATAAATGAAACATCTTATTGATATCCACGTGGCATTAGCCACCGTGGATGATATGCAGTTCTGGGAAGATCACGCAGAGCTTGCCACCGACAAATTAAACACTATTTTACACGTGCTCTATCAAAGAGCTGATGACGATATTTCTGTACAATCACTAGAAGCAATGATTCAACATGTTTGGGAGCATTGGAATCAAGATGCTTATTTATTAGACATTGATGAAGATGATTTGTGTGATTGGGTTGACCATTTATTAGCAACTTGGGATGATGTCGATAACGATGTTTAAAGAATACTTATCGAATTAATGGAAAACCCTCAAAAATTTGGTTCAAGCAAAGAAGTTATTATGTTTCTTGCTGAGACTTTCCCAGAGTGCTTCAGTGTTGAAGGTGAAGCAAAGCCGCTTAAAATTGGTATATTTCAAGATTTAGCTGAACGACTGGGTGAAGAGCCTAGGGTCAGTAAAACACTCTTACGATCTACACTAAGACACTATACTAATAGTTGGCGTTATCTACATTGCATAAAAGCGGGCACGTTGCGCGTTGATTTAGACGGTGTTGGTGGCGAGGCTATTGAGGAACAACATGCCGTTCATGCACTCGAACAATTACAAGAAAGTAAGAAAAAAGCAGCCGAAAAGCGTAAAGAACAAAACGCTTCAAAGAGCCCTGTAAAGAAAAGTTACAAAAATAAACAAACCAAAGACGGTGAAAATGCTGTAAAAAAAGTACATTCTCCTAAAACTAAAGTTCAACGTAAGCAACCAGTTGCTGAAAAATTGACCGAAGGGAGCCTAGTTCCCGGTACTTCAGTTACTGTTAAGATTGGCAAATCTATTATGCAGGCAACCATAACAGAAGTTGCTAAGGACGATGTTCATGTTCAGTTAGAATCTGGCATGTCCGTTAAAGTGCAAGCTCATCAGTTACGTTTGGCCCGAACTAAGAGGTAGTAAGATGAAACAAGCTTTTAAAGTTTCCATGATTACGGCAATGCTAGCCGTTAGTTTAAATACCAGCGCTGTCAACACTACAGATAAAGTCGATGAAATACCTGTGCTAGAACAGGAATCACAACATGCGGTTGCGGCGAAACGCGTATCCGCTCTGTTTACACGAGCACATTATAAGCCTATTAAACTTAATGACGATTTGTCAGAGAAGGTTTTTGATCGCTTTATTAAAGTACTCGACAGCAGTAAAAATGTGTTTATGGCTTCAGACATTGAAACGTTACAAAAGTATCGTGACGATTTTGATGATGCGTTGCAACGTGGAGACTTAAAAGTTGTTTATGATATATACAGTCTGAACCTAGAGCGACGACTTCAACGCTATAATTACGCACTTAGTCTGCTCGATACGGAGTTTGATTTTGAAAAGAAAGGCGATGGGTTCCAATTTGATCGTGAAGAAGCCACTTGGCCGGTCAATGAAGCTGAACTTAATGAGTTGTGGCGACAACGTGTTAAATACGATGCGCTAAACTTAAAATTAGCAGGTAAAGAAAACGAGAAAGCGAAAGAGCTTTTGACTAAGCGCTATGAACGTGCCATCAAGAGACTTACTCAGACTAAGAGTGAGGATGTCTTTCAAACAGTCATGAATTCTTTTGCGAGAAGTATAGAAGCGCATACGAGTTATTTATCACCACGTAATGCTGAACGCTTTCAAATGGAAATGAATTTATCCTTAGAAGGGATAGGTGCAGTTTTACAGGTTGATGAAGACTTTACGGTTATTCGCAGTATTGTCCCGGGCGGCCCTGCAGATGAATCTAACCAAATCAAACCTGAAGACAAGATTGTTGGCGTTGCTCAAGATGACGAAGAGTTTGTTGACGTTGTTGGTTGGCGTTTAGATGAAGTTGTTGAGCTTATCAAAGGCCCCAAAGGCAGTAATGTTAGATTGCAAGTTGTGAAAGGTTCTTCTGGTGATTCAGCCGAACCGGTTGTCGTTAGTTTAGTCCGTGACAAGATTAAATTAGAAGACAGAGCAGCAAAGTCCGAAGTTATCGTGCCAGATGAAGGTCCTAACAAAGGCGAACAGGTTGGTGTTATTACTATCCCTTCTTTTTATAATAATTTGCATGTTGATGTCTTGAAAGAGATTGAATCGCTAAAAACGCAGAATGTGCAAGGCATTATCGTTGATTTGCGTGGTAATGGTGGAGGATCATTATCTGAAGCAACACTACTTTCAGGTTTGTTTATCGATAAAGGGCCTGTGGTTCAAATTAGAGATGGTGCAAGTCGTGTTACGGTTAATCGCGATACGGATGGTGTGACGCATTATTCTGGTCCACTTACTGTGTTAGTTGATCGATATAGTGCATCGGCGTCAGAAATCTTTGCTGCAGCTATGCAAGATTATAATCGCGCACTTATTATCGGAGAACAAACTTTTGGTAAAGGTACTGTTCAACAACATAGGGGGTTAGGACGCATATACGATCTCTACGAAAACCCTTTAGGGAGTGTTCAATTTACTATTGCCAAGTTCTACCGTATTAACGGTGGTAGTACCCAGCATCAAGGTGTTGTGCCTGACGTACTCTTCCCGTCGGCTATAGATCCAGCAGAATGGGGCGAGAGTCAAGAGAAAACAGCGTTACCATGGGATAGTATTAAGCGTGCTAACTATGCCACTTTTGGTAATACAGAAGGTGTGTCTGAATTAGTTGATGCGAAGCATAAAGAGCGTGTTAAATCTAATCCTGAGTTTTCCTATATCTACGCGGATATTGAAGAGTATCAAGGACGTAAGGATGATGTTGTTATATCGCTTGTGGAATCTGAGCGTATCAAAGAACGTGATGAGCGTGATGCCAGGCGTTTGAAGAGAACAAACGAGCGTTTAGAGAGGCTTGGAAAAGAAACTGTTGCAAAGCTCGATGATTTACCAGGCGATCTCGAAGAGCTAGATGAAATAGATCCTTTCTTAGAAGAAGCGGCAAATATAACATTTGATCTGGTAGAAACTGGTAAATACGCGATCAATCGTAAATAGCTTGGTGTAACTTATTTTCAACAAACCAGAAAAATAAAATAACTGGCAACATATCTATTAAGATATGTTGCCTTTTTAATATGCGTTACACTCTGTCGCTCATATGATGTGCGATGCTATTAACGACATCAGAACAACAATAATAATTTGGATTTGCTTATGAGTGCTAGAGGTCAATTCTCCTCCAGAATTGGATTTATTTTAGCAGCTGCCGGCTCAGCTGTTGGTCTTGGTAATATATGGGGATTCCCGACTCAAGTTGCCAGTAATGGCGGTGCTGCCTTCGTTTTAGTTTATATTATCTTAGCTTTCTGTTTAGCTTACCCCGTATTGATGGCAGAGCTCATCATCGGCAGAGCTACGCGAGCTAACATGGTTGATGCGCTAGGACAGGTGACAGGCAGTAATCTAGGTCGTGCGACTGGTGTTTGGGGTTTCCTGACTGTCTCGTTAATTCTATCCTTTTATGCCTTAGTAGGTGGGTGGATGTTTGCTTATATGCTAGAAAGTATTAGCGAGCTTATGGGATTAACGGCATTGTCCAATTGGTTGACAGGATTTTCGCACATTAGAAATCTGTTATTCTGCGCGCTGTTTATGGGTTTAACAGCGGCGATAGTAAATGGTGGAGTAAGCGGTGGTATTGAGCGTTGGTCTAAGAGATTAATGCCGACATTGATCGCTATTATTGTTCTTCTTATTATTTATGTTGCTACATTAGACGGCGCATCAGATGGATGGAAAGCTTATTGGGTCCCCGATTTCAGCTCCGTTTTCAACCCAGATTTACTCGTAAACGCTATGGGGCAGGCATTTTTCTCAATGTCTCTAGGTGTAGGTACAATGCTTGTCTATGGTTCCTATGTCAGTAAAGAAGAGAACTTACCAACATTAGGTGCATCTGTCGCACTTGTTGATATCGGTGTGGCTATATTAGCGGGCTTACTTATTATCCCCGCTATGTACGTTGCGTTGAATAATGGTATTGAGATTTTCGGAGAGAACGGAGAATTGATTTCAGAAGATAGCCTTATATTTACCGTTCTTCCAACCTTGTTTGATAGTATGGGCTTTGTCGTTGGTGGAATCGTAGCATTAGCATTTTTCGCATTGATGATGGTTGCTTCGTTGACGTCATCTATTTCTATGTTGGAAGTACCTGTAGCCTACGTAACAGAGAGTAAAGGCATTGAGAGAAAAAAAGCAGTCTGGTTATTAAGCATTGGTATCTTTGCTGTTAGCACACTCATAGTATTTAATTTCAATGCGTTATTTGGTTTAGTGATAGCTGCGACCACTAAGTACAGTCAACCGTTACTCGGTTTGCTGCTTTGTATCTTTACCGGGTGGGTTTGGCATAGAGATAAGGTACTTGAAGAACTTAAACAAGGTAATGACAACGCAGAAAACAGCCTTTTTTGGAAAATTTGGCCTTGGTATTTGCGATTTGTATGTCCCGTTATCATCGTTATTATGTTTTATCGTTCGCTTTAGAAACAAGGAACTCATTGAATGTCATCTGAAAGCTTGACGAGTAATCAAATTAAACAGCCTTCTTTACTCGATGTACTTATTCCTATCGGGTTATTGGTGTCACTGTTAGTACTTTCTGTCATTTGGTTTGGTAACGATTCATCGTTCGGACCTAATCAAATCGCTTTGTTGTTTGCTATGGGTGTTACCGGGATTATTGGTATAAAAAACGGTTTTACCTGGCAAGAAATTGAAGAAGCCATTAAGCATGGTATTTCAATATCTTTAGGCGCTGTTTTAATATTGCTAGCAGTTGGTGGTTTAATTGGTACCTGGCTGCTGTCGGGTACTGTTCCAACACTCATTTTTTACGGCCTGGAAATCCTAAGCCCATCATTCTTTTACCCGGCAAGTTGCATTATATGCGGCATTGTCGCTATGAGTATTGGTAGTTCTTGGACAACAGCAGCGACTGTTGGAGTTGCTCTTATGGGAGTTGCCAATGGAATGGACTTATCGCCAGCTATTGCGGCCGGAGCGGTTGTCTCTGGCTCCTATTTCGGTGATAAAATCTCGCCTTTGTCAGAGACTACTAATTTAGCTCCTGCGGTTGCAGGCACCGATTTATTCGAACATATTCGATACATGTTATGGACGACTATTCCTAGTTTTGTCATTACCATTATCCTTTTCTTGTTTATTGGTCTTGGACAGGTTCAGGAAGATTCAGTTGCACGTATTGAAGAAATTCAAACGTTACTAGCCCAACAGTTTAATTTAAGTATTTTTAACCTAATCCCCTTAGTTGTGTTGCTGACCTTGGCAATAAGAAAAATGCCAGCATTCCCCGCAGTTGCTATCGGGGCTTTGCTTGGTGGGGTATGGGCAGTTATCTTCCAACAAGATTTAATCCAGAGCCTAGCGTCAGATGATTATAAAGGTGCTTTAGCGGGCCCAACTGTTGTGTGGTCAGTGCTGCACGCTGGTGTTTCTTTCGACACAGGGAATGATCAGCTTAATGATTTGCTAAGTGGTGGCGGCATGGCTAGCATGTTAAATACAGTATGGTTGATCATGTGTGCTATGGCATTTGGTGCAGTACTAGAAAAAGTGGGGCTGTTAAAAGCTGCTGTCAGTACTATATTAAAAGGCGCTAAAAGCGCAGGTGCTATGGTAAGTCGCACAATCATCACTTGTATTGGTACGAATCTCATTACAGCTGACCAATATATGGCGATTGTTATGCCCGGCAGAATGTATAAAGAAGAGTTTAAGAAACGAGGACTTCACCAGCTTAACCTTTCGCGTAGTTTGGAAGACGGTGGAACGCTAACGTCACCGTTGATTCCGTGGAATACATGCGGTGCTTATATGCATAGTGTGTTATTGGTGAATCCTTTCGATTATATTTTCTATGCGTTCTTTAACTTAATAAATCCTGTTTTAGCCGTTGTTTACGCTTATGTTGGTATTAAAATTCTTCGTATAGAGCCACAAGACGACTCATTAAGTACAGCCTCTTCATAGAGTAGGGGCTTTAAAACACTATTTTTCAATGTAAGCTGATTTATTAGAAAACATATTGTTAGCTCACATATTCTCTATCCTGGATTCCTATCATGTCAGATACAAAACCCATCGAAAAACGCCGCAGTGATTATAAAAAGTCAGACTTCTTAATTGCTCGTACTCAATTAACATTCGATTTAAAACCTACTAGTACTCAGGTTGTTTCAACACTAAGTGTCTCAAAAAATGGAAATCATCAACGTAGCCTAGAGCTTGATGGTGTAGATTTAGAATTAGCATCAGTTAAGCTAAACGGTGAGATTACTACTGACTTTCAACAACATGAAACTAAGCTCGTTATTGAGTTAGCTCCAACGGTTGAGCATTTTGAGCTAGAAATTACTACAATAATAGATCCAGAAAATAATCATTCACTCGAAGGTTTATATTTATCTGACGGGGCTTTTTGCACACAATGTGAAGCTGAAGGTTTTAGGAAGATTACCTATTACCTGGATCGACCCGATGTGCTTAGTGAGTATGAAGTCACAATACAAGCATCTAAAGAGCAATATCCTTATTTACTTTCTAATGGCAACAAGGTCGCTGCAGGTCAACTAGCTGACGGTCGGCACTGGGTTAAGTGGCATGACCCTTTCAAGAAGCCTAGTTATCTATTCGCACTTGTGGCTGGTGATTTCGATGTACTCGCTGACATCTTTGAAACAAAGAGTGGAAGGCAAGTTGCATTGGAACTCTATGTCGACAAAGGTAATTTATCCAGAGGTGAACACGCCATTAGTTCCCTAAAAAAAGCAATGAAATGGGATGAAGAAACATTCAATTTAGAATATGACTTAGATGTTTATATGATCGTTGCTGTCGATTTTTTCAATATGGGGGCTATGGAAAATAAAGGGCTAAATGTTTTCAACAGTAAGTATGTTTTGGCTGACTCACACTCTGCAACTGATGAAGATTATTTTAATGTTGAAGCTATTATTGCGCATGAATATTTCCACAATTGGACTGGCAACAGAGTCACCTGTCGCGATTGGTTTCAGTTGAGCCTTAAAGAAGGCCTTACCGTATTTCGCGATCAGGAATTTAGCGCTGATATGGCATCGCCTGTCGTTAACCGCATTAAAAATGTTTCTGTTATCCGTGAGCATCAATTTGCGGAAGATTCAGGGCCTATGTCTCACCCAATTCGTCCTGATAAAGTTATCGAGATGAATAACTTTTATACGGTGACTGTCTACGACAAAGGTGCTGAGGTTATTCGAATGATTCAAACCATTATAGGTAAGGAATCCTTTAAGTCAGGCTTAACGCTGTATTTGACCCGTTACGACGGTCAAGCTGTAACATGTGATGACTTTGTGGCAGCGATGCAAGAAGCCAGCGGCATAGATTTAACTTTGTTCAAGCGTTGGTATAGTCAATCGGGTACACCTGTCATTGATGTTCAATCTCATTATGATGCAGAACAGAACCAGCTTATTTTATCAATCAGTCAAGAAACACTACCGACAGCAGATCAATCTAAAAAACATTCACTTCATATCCCTTTAGATGTAGAACTCGTCGGATCGGAAGGCGCAAATAATCAAATTTCCTTGATCGACATCACGAAAGATAACCAGCGTCTTACTTTCGAGAATGTGCCTCAGCAACCCGTTGTTTCTTTATTAAGAAACTTTTCTGCGCCGGTAAAACTGAAGTATAACTACTCCGATAGAGAATTATTGACTCTTATGACCGACGCAACTGACGCATTTGCAAGATGGGACGCCAGTCAAATTCTGTATTCCCGATTGGTTCATGAACATACAGTCAAAAATCAAGCTATTGATGACGCCATTATTAGCCAGATAAGAAACTTGATTGTTAATGCATCACCGAATGAAGATGTTATCTGTGAAATGTTGCGTTTACCTAGCTTTGACACATTGTGTCAGCAAATTGAGCGGGTTGATATTGATGAATTGTATGGTTCTAGAGAAGCGTTGTTCAAGTTACTGTCAGAGTCTTTCGAAGCGGAGTGGTTAGCGTTATATGACTCAATGCCTTTCACGCCATATGTGTATGAACAGTATGATGTGAATACCCGAAGATTAAGAAATATGAGTTTGGCTTATATAGCAAAGGCTGGTGTTCAAGACGAGCTGATTAAGCAACAGTATGCACAATCTGACAATATGAGCGATATGCTAGGTGCTCTAAAAGCGGCTCAGTATTGCGGCGTAGAGACGTTTGATGGACTAATGTCTGAGTTTGAATCAAAGTGGCATCATGACCCTATCGTCATGGACAAGTGGTTTAGTTTGCATGCGACCTATCAACGTGACGATATTATTACTCATATTGAAAAAATAACATCACACAAACAGTTTTCCATGAAGAACCCTAATAGAGTAAGAGCTGTTATTGGATCATTCGCCTTTCATAACACGCTTGGGTTCCATAACATCAATGGAGAAGGTTATAGGTTTTTAGCCGATTATCTGATCAAGCTGGACGACCTTAACCCTCAAGCGACCGCCAGGATTGTAACACCGTTAACTCAATGGCGAAGTCTTGATGATAAGAGACAAAAACTTATGACAACTCAACTAGAGCGGTTATTGCATAAATCTAAAGTAAGTCCCGATCTCTATGAGAAAGTCACTAAGAGCTTACAATAGAGGTTATTGAGGCCAATAATGTTGCCTTAAACTAAACTTTAGAGGTTTAAGGCTTAACTCCTAAGCAAATTTATCAACCTAAGAAAAGTAAATATTAAAATTAGTTTTGGCTATGAAAACGTTTTATTTTAATCTTGACGTAAATTACTTACAGTGCGAACAACTTTATGAACCTGGCCGGAATGTGGTGATTATGCAGGCGAATTCCGGAGAAAGAGTACAGTTACCAGTTTCGAACCTACGAAAGTACACAACTAAAACAGGAATCAAAGGTAAGTTTAGGATGAGAATTTCTGACGATAATAAAATACTCGACTTTGAAAAAATGAGTTAGTCCTAGGTTTAATGTTGTTCTGGGCATAGATAAGCCCTGATACACGCCATATTCAGCCTATTTCAGCGAAAAAAACTTCAAGTTGTGGCGATAATTGCTTGAAGCCTCAATTCTCTCAGCAAAGCACATCATCTATAGCTATCATTATCTCTATTGGTGTTAATTACTTAACAAGTTGAGTAAACAACAAACAATTTGCTACATACTGTATACCCAACATCAACATCTGAAATTTAAAAAAAGCCCTGATCGGGGCGGTAGGTCAAGTAATATAAGGAACCAACTGGTACGATTAGTTCTTGCTAAAGCGTCAAAATGATGTAATCATTTTGTGAATATTTATGTTATTTCAAACGACTAATTCTTATAAGGCTAGACTATAGGAATAGGAGAGGATACCTCAAATGCAGCCAAAGCCTATGAAATTCACCAGAACACCTGTTGCTTTAGGTGTTGCAACATTTTTAGCTTTATCCAGTTCACCTGCTTTAGCAGTAGGGTGGGATAAAGGTGAGTGGGCAATTAATTTTGACTCGACATTCTCGTTGGGTACTAGTATCCGCGTAGAGGATAGGGACTTGTCACTTATCGGTAATAGTAATTTACCGAACTTTGACTTTACGGGATTCAATCCAGCAACTAACCCGTTATTTAGCGCCAGCCAAATATTTAATGAAGGCCAAGGCGGATTTTCAAATAATGGTGATTTAGGCAACTTAAATCATGATTCTGGAGAAGCCTTTTCAACTGTTTTTAAAGGTACCCATGAGCTAGACATTCGTTACAAGAACAGCGGTATTTTTATCCGAGGCTTCTATTTCTATGATTTTGAACAAGAAGACAGTGATCGTGATCATTTAAATCCAATTACGGGTTTAGCTAACGATAACTGTGCTGATCCTAGAGCTTCAGAGTTTTTATGTTCAGACGCCCGTCTTCTAGATGCATTCTTCTATACAGACTTTGATATAGGTAATGTACCTGTATCGTTCCGTATTGGTGAACAAGTTATTAGTTGGGGTGAAAGCACTTTCATCCAGCATGGTATCAATACGAGTAACCCTGTTGATGTTGCTCGTTCTCAATCACCAGGTGCTGAGCTAAGAGAAATATTTATTCCTGTAGGCACTGCATTTTTGTCAGCACAATTGACCGAAAACTTCAGTCTTTCTGCTTATTATCAGTATGAGTGGCAAAACAGTGTTTTACCTGTTTCTGGTAGCTTTTTGTCAACCAATGACTTTGTTGGTGAAGGCGGACAAGCACAGAATGTACAACTTGGTTTTACTGCTAACCCAGATATTAACTTAGATTTCTTACTTAATAATTTGAATGAGCTAGGTGGAGCACTTAGAGCCGGTGCAGATCCAAGCTTGATTAGCCAAGCTTATTTAGCATATCCAACGACTGTAGCTATTCGTGGGAATAGTGTTAACTTTAGGAATGACCCAAGTGACCAAGGTCAATATGGCCTTAAAGCAACTTATTATGCTGAGAAGTTAAATGAGACAGAATTTAGTTTCTATCTCATTAATTACCATAATAAAGTGCCTATCTTATCTGGAACATCCTCAAACTTTACTGCTGAAGGTATCGGTGCTGACGTAGGCTTCCTTGCTGCAAATACAATTACTGATGCAAACATTCAAGAATTAGGCGCATTTACTGAAGTAACACTGAATTACAATGAAGATATCAAACTTTATGGCTTCAGTTTTAACACAAATATAGGTGAAACAGCGCTTGCGGGAGAAATAGCTTATCGTGCTGATGAACCTCTACAAATTGATGACGTAGAGTTATTGTTTGCAGGTTTCCCACAACAACTAGCTAATGCAGGCTTAAGACCAGATTTGGCCGGAATCTCCCAGTTAGATAACTTCCTTGGCCGTACAGTAGGCCCCGGTGAATCCTTACCAGGTTTTGTTGAGTCTGATACTGTACAAGCCCAGTTCACGCTAACGCACGTTTTTGGCCCTGCATTAGGGACTGACAATTTAACTGTCTTAGGTGAATTTGGTTATGTCGATATTCGCGACTTCCCAGATCCTAATTTACTTCGCCTAAATGGACCTGGTACCAATAGAAGTGGTGGATTGCCGGCTACAACAGCTCCTGACGGTTCTGTTACCTTTAGACAAGGTTTATTAGTTGGTTTGTCGAATGGTCCTGAAACAAATCCATTCCCATCTGATGATGCTTGGGGTTACCGCTTATTAGCTAATGCTGCATTCAATGATGTTTATGCCGGTATTAACTTGAACGTGAGAGCAACGTTCTCTCATGATGTAGAAGGGACTACACCAGATCCTCTATTTTTATTTATTGAAGATCGTAAGTCAGCCAATTTCAGTTTGAATTTCGACTACTTAAATCGCTGGACAGCAAGTGTGTCTTATAATGCGTTCTGGGATGGTGTTGGTACAACCAACGCGCTGTCAGATCGTGATTTTGTTTCATTCGTTATTAATTACGCAATCTAGGGAGTATGTGAGATGAATAAATTAGCCCTAGTCGCTGTCGCGGTATCATTAGTATTTGGTTCAGTTGCAAATGCTAAAGTGTCTGATGCAGAGGCTGCCAAATTAGGTACAGAATTAACGCCACTTGGCGCTGAAAAAGCGGGTAATGCTGACGGTAGCATACCGGCTTGGAATGGCGGCATAACAACACCACCAGCTGGTTATAAAGTTGGAGATCATCACCAAGACCCATTCCCCGATGATAAACCTTTATTTGTGATAACGGCGTCTAACGTTTCTGAATATGCAGAGTTTTTATCTGAAGGTCAGAAAAAGTTATTCGAACTTTATCCAGATACCTACAACATGCCAGTTTATCAGACGAGAAGAACAGCATCTAACCCACAACATGTTTACGATGCGACTAAGGCAAATGCAACAAGGGCCGAATTAGTTGAAGGTGGTAATGGCATTAAAAATGCTGCTGTTGGCGTTCCGTTCCCAATCCCTCAAAATGGCCTAGAAGCAATATGGAATCACTTATTAAGGTTTAGAGGTGAAGCAATTAGGCGTTTTGGTGGTCAAGCAGCACCGACAGCAAATGGTGCTTATAACGTCATTGGTTTTGATGAGCTTTTAAAAGTAAATTACTCTGAAGCATCAGCAACACCAGAAAAACTTTTTGAAGATAATATCCTGTTTAGATTTAAACAAAAGGTCACCTCACCAGCTCGTTTGGCAGGCACAGCACTTCTAGTTCATGAAACTATGGATCAAATAAGAGAACCTCGCCAAGCTTGGACTTATAACACAGGTCAACGTCGTGTAAGACGGGCACCAAACATTGCTTATGACGCCCCAGGAACTGGCGCTGATGGTCTTCGTACAACGGATGATTTTGACATGTTTAATGGCGCGCCTAATCGTTACAACTGGATCCTAAAAGGTAAGCAAGAAATGTATGTCGCTTACAACGCCTATAAAATCCATTCTGACGATCTTAAGTATAAAGAGATACTGCAGCCCGGGCACGTCAACTCAGATTTAACACGTTATGAAAAGCACAGAGTTTGGGTTGTTGAAGCCAACGTTAAAGATGAATTTCGTCACGAATACAAAAAGCGAGTCTTTTTCTTAGATGAAGATAGCTGGCAAATTCAAGTTGCAGATATGTATGATAATCGTGGGGATCTGTATAGAGTTAATGTTGCGCATGGTATAAATTATTATGAGGTTCCAACACATTGGACTACACTAGAAATCAACCATGATCTTAATTCGAGACGTTATTTAGCGTTAGGGTTAGATAATGAAGAGAAGACATATGATTTTGCTGTAGAACTCGACAATAATAAATTTACACCGCAAGCCCTGCGAAGGGAAGGCAGACGCTAGAACAGTTGAAAAACGGTTGGCTCTGCCAACCGTTTTCATTTATAGCAGACGATTATTATATGATTAAAAAAAACCTTCGAAATGTATTCTTAATTTGCGGACTCATTGCCAACACTCATGTCATTGCTCAACAAGATCAGTCTTATATAGCACCTCTTGCAAAAGAATCGTTGCTATTAGATATCGTTAACGTAGCAGATAAATCTTTATATGTTGTTGGTGAGCGCGGCCATATTTTGACGTCCTCTAATGGAATAGATTGGGTACAACAGTCATCACCGACAGAGTCTACCTTGACGGCTGTTTATTTTATGGGAGATGAGGGTTGGGCTGTTGGTCATGATGGCATTATTTTACATACAAGTAATGCAGGGCAAAATTGGGAAATTCAACAATTTCAGCCTGAAGCAGAAAGGCCACTTTTAGATGTTGTCTTCTTAGACGAGCTACGAGGAATCGCTGTTGGTGCCTATGGTACGTACTTTGAGACAGATGATGCCGGTAAAAACTGGAATAGCGTTCAGCACGCGACATTATTGTCCCCTGAAGATCAAGAATATCTAGAAGAAATCAAACAGGAAGACGAAGAATTCTACCTCGAGGAGCTTGGTTCTATCTTACCTCACCTAAATCGTATTAACCGTTCAGGCGACAAGTTATATATTGCTGGAGAGTCAGGCTTATTGGCGATAAGTGAAGATGATGGTAAATCTTGGCAACGCATGGATGTTAATTATTATGGCTCATTCTTTGATATAGAAGGGGATGAAGAAAAAGGAGTATACGCAGCAGGCCTTAGAGGTAACGTATTTAAACTCAATCACGAGAATGACCGATGGAACAAGGTGAATGGAACTGGGGAAATTTCGTTTAATTCACTCGTGCCTCTACCTGATAACCAACTCATTGCGTTGGGTAATAACGGAGCGTCTTTATTACTAGCAGATGAAAATAAAACAACCTATGCGCAGACAGAAGCAGGTGTTGCTATTGTTAATGGCATTTGGTTTAAAGATAAATTAGTCACTGTGACAGCTCAAGGCGTGCAAGTTCAAGCACTGGATTATGTAGGAGCTGAAAGATAATGGGTAGTATTATCGAATTATTAGAACGTGTTATTTTTCGCAATCGACTCGTCGTTATTTTTCTTTTTATTCTGACAACATTGGGGCTGGGTTACCAAGCTTCTCAACTAAAGCTTGATGCAGGATTCACCAAGAATATTCCTCTTAATCACCCTTATATGAAAAACTATATAAAGCATAGTAAGGATTTTGGAGGAGCAAACAGTATTTTAGTCTCTGTTTGTAATGTTAGTAGTGATATATATAACGAGAATTTCTTTGATACACTCAAGCTCGTTCATGATGAAGTCTATTTTATCCCCGGCGTTGATCGGTCTTTAGTTAAATCTATTTTCTCTTCATCAACTCGCTTCACAGAAATTGTCGAGGGTGGTTTTGCTGGCGGTCCCGTTATTCCTGCTGACTTCAATGCTAAGAACAGTGATGCTATACAAACTGTTTCTAAGAATATTACTAAGGCTGGTATTGTCGGTGATTTAATATCGGATGACTTCAATTGTGCAATGGTAAAAGCACAATTACTTGAGCTAGATCCTGAAACTGGTGAACAGCTTAATACCATAGATTTTGCAGGTAAATTAGAAAGCCAATTACGTGGTAAATATGAAACTGACGATATTACCTTACATATTATCGGTTTCAGCAAAATGATTGGCGATGTAGCAGAGGGTGCGAAAGATGTTGTTTTATTTTTTGCTATCGCAATTCTTATTACTGCTGTTCTTGTTTTCTTTTTCAGTAAGTCATTTGTCTTAACACTGTTACCACTTCTTTGTTCCGTTGTTGCAGTAATCTGGCAACTAGGTCTTCTTACGGTGATTGGGTTTGGTTTAGACCCTATGTCTATTCTTGTTCCTTTCTTGGTGTTTGCTATTGGTGTTAGTCATGGTGTTCAGATGATCAACACGCATGGAAAACAAGCAATTCTTGGTATGAGTGCTAGAGAAGCAGCTATGTTTGCGTTCAAGACGTTGTTGATACCTGGTGGCATTGCGTTGCTGTCAGACACTGTTGGCTTCATGACATTATTAGTTATCGATATTGGTATCATAAGAGAGCTAGCGATTACAGCAAGTTTAGGTGTCGCCGTGATTATCTTGACGAACCTCATCTTGCTACCAGTTTTAATGTCTTATGTAGAATTAGGTGAATCGTACAAGGCAAAATTCAAGAATAAAGAAGGACGTTCAAGTGCGTTTTGGGATGCCGTTGCTGGCTGTGCAAATGCTAAACATTCCAAAATTATTCTTGTTGTGACAGCTGTGCTGTTTGGTTTAGGTTGGGTCCAAGCGCAGAAGATGAAAATTGGTGATTTGGATGCTGGAGCACCCGCATTGCACCAAGACTCTCGATATAATATGGATACTGCGCTTATTACTGATAAGTACGAAATTACCGTGGATTATATGTCCATCTTGGTTGAAACTGAGCCTGAATCTTGTACCTCTTATGAGGTAATGAATGCGATTGACGAGCTGCAATGGCGTGTCGAAAACATTGAGGGCGTTCAATCAACGGTTAGTTTAGCGTCTGTTTCTAAAGTCGTTAACGCAGGGTATAACGAAGGTAATCCAAAATGGCGCGTATTATCACGTAATCAACAAACAATGGTCCAAGCCATCTCCCGTGTTCCTACATCGTCCGGTTTGCTCAATGGCAATTGTTCGGTAATGCCTGTGATTCTATTTATGGAAGATCATAAGGCAGAAACGATCGAACGTGTTATTTCTGCAATAAAAGAGTTTAGAACAGAATTTGAAACACCAACATTGCAATTTAAGCTAGCGTCAGGCCCGGTAGGTGTTATGGCTGCGACGAATGAAGCGGTTAAAGCATCTCAAAATCCAATGATGATCTATGTGTTTGCAGCAGTTATTGTTTTGTGTTTGTTAAGTTTCAGGTCAATCAAAGCAACACTTTCTGTTGTTTTGCCTTTGTACGTTGTGTCTGTTTTAGCTCAAGCTTTGATGACTTACTTGAACATTGGTTTAACTGTCTCTACCTTACCTGTTATTGCCCTTGGTGTTGGAATCGGTGTCGATTACGGTATCTATATTTTATCGACGATGATCATAAGATTACGCGACGGTGCGCTGGTTAAAGAAGCCTATCTTGATGCACTGAAAGAGCGTGGAAGCGCAGTCTTATTTACAGGTATCACACTAGCGATTGGTGTTAGTACTTGGGTGTTTTCATCACTCAAATTTCAAGTCGATATGGGGATTCTTTTGACATTCATGTTTGTAGTTAACATGCTTGGTGCCATTATTGTGTTACCCGCATTTGCTGCACTGTTCTGGCGAGACTCTAAAGATCCAACATAAGCTCATATGTAAACATTAGTATATTCTAAGGCCCGTTAAGGGCCTTTTTTATAAGTGGTCATTCCTGTTAATCGAGCTTCTCTGATATCCTCCTCGCAAAAACCAAAAACTACTTATTTGGCAGTAATTTAACACTGTCGTATTAGCACTCGATAAACTATATTAAGTTTATCGTATAAATGTTGACCATAAGTAAAATACTTCTTTAAATGTCGTGATAATTTGGTGAGAATATCTAAAATCTGCAACATATGCGCATACGAGCATAGTATAAGATAAAATCTTACCCCAAAAATAAGGCGAAACCATGACGGTGGCATCACACAACCAACATTCAATTTTGATGGAAAGTGTATATCAACTGATCCGTAAAAAAGTCGATAAATCAACATCAGATTTAGTCGTACAATTTGCACAAACACTTTACAACACTATATCTAAAGATGACTTAGAGAGTCGTAACGATAGCGACTTATATGGTGCAACGCTCAGTTTATGGAATGACTTTATTAAGTTTGACAGTCAGCAACCTAGTATCAGGGTATTCAATCCAGAATTATCAAAACACGGCTGGCAGAGTACACACACTGTTATTCAAATTATTGTAAAAGATATGCCTTTCCTCGTTGATTCTGTGCGTATGACACTTAATCGCTTAGGGATTACGGCGCATTTGACGTTGCATACACCTATCTCGTTGAAGCGAGACAAAGATAACGTCATTCAAGCCTTTTTAGACTCTACAAGTAGAAGTCAATCTCTTGTCAAAGAAACAATATTCTTTATTGAGATTGATCATCAAAGTTCTCAAGAACATTTAAACACCTTGACGCAAGAACTTCATTCAGTTGTCGGAGAAGTCTTGTTGGCGGTCAGCGATTGGCAACCGATGAGAGATAAGCTCAACGCCATCATTGATGAGTATAAATCCCTTGATAACCCTGCAACCAATGAAGAGCAACAACAAGCTTATCAATTCCTATGTTGGTTGAAAGATCATAACTACACCATGATGGGGTATAGAAGCTACAACGCTAAAGCAGTGAAAGGTGACTATCGTTGGATGCCAGATAATGATACCAGTCTTGGCTTAATGAAGAACTCTATCAATGATAGAGATCGTTTATTATCTCAATTACCAGCTTCTGCCCGTGAAGAAACACTTAGCTCCAATCCCTTAATCTTAACGAAAACAAATTCACGGTCACGTGTCCATCGTCCAGCTTACTTAGATTATGTTGGTATTAAACGCTTTGATACTTCAGGTAACGTTGTCGGGGAAGATAGATTTATAGGACTTTATTCTGCTGATTTCTATAATAGTAGCGCCACTCAGTTACCCGTATTGAAAAGCAAGCTTGATAGAATCTGTGCCATCTCTGGTTTTGAACCCGGTAGCCATGCTTATAAAGCCTTCATGAATATCTTGGAAACTTATCCAAGAGACGAGTTGCTTCAAGGCAACGATGAAGAATTAGCCAATATTGTATTAGGCATATTCCAAATGCAAGAACGTGGTATCTCTCGCTTGTTTATGCGTAAAGACACTTTCGGTCGTTTCTACTCATGTTTGGTTTTTGTTCCCAGAGAGCGATACAACACCAAGTTGAGGGTAGACACACAACGCTTGTTGAGGAAGTCATTCGAGACTGAAGAAGGTGTTGAATTTACAACTTACTTTTCTGAATCTGTATATGCAAGAACTCACTACATAGCACGAGTCAAAAATAATAACGCGGACATTAACGTGAACGACATAGAGCAAAATATCATCGAATTAACGAAAGGCTGGACAGACAAACTGTCTAACGCACTTATAAGTGTTCATGGCGAAGCAAAAGCGAAAGAGTTGTTACAAAAATACGATACAGCTTTCCCCCGCAGTTATACAGAACATAACCTGCCTAGTGTTAGCGTCGTTGATATTAATAAGCTTGAACTGCTAGATGAAAAGCACACACTGGATATGATGTTCTATAGACCACAGGAACATGGGCCTGACAGTAAGTCAGTACGACTTAAGCTATTCCATAAGAAAGAGCCTATACATTTGTCTGCTGTATTGCCTATGCTTGAAAATTTTGGCCTTCGTGTTATTGACGAAAGCCCTTATCAAGTTAGATCAAGTGATGGGGATGTCAATTGGATCATGGATTTCTCCATGCTTCATGACAGTAACCATAAAATGGATGTTGAACAAGAACAAAGCTTGTTTCAAAACGCCTTTGCCAAAGTTTGGTACAACGAGCTAGAAGATGATTCATTCAATCGACTTGTTCTCGGCGCAGCACTTCTTGGACGTAAAGTCAGTATTCTGCGCGCTTATGCAAAATATATGCGTCAAACAGGCAGTTCATTCAGCCAGACTTATATAGCGCAGACATTAGCGTCTTACCCAACTATCGCTAAAATGCTTATCGATTTATTTGAAAAACGGTTTGATCCTGAGGTTAAGCGCGATGAGAAAGGCGAAAAAGCATTAATCGAAGATATTAAAGAGAACCTAGAGCATGTCTCTAATTTAGATGATGATAGGATTATAAGACGCTATCTAGACATGATAATGGCTACATTGCGCACTAACTTTTATCAGCCAGACGAGCAGGGCAATGAGAAAAACTATGTGTCATTCAAGGTATTACCTGAGCTTATTCCTGAAATGCCGTTGCCAATGCCCAAGTTTGAGATATTTGTCTACTCTCCCAAAGTTGAAGGTGTGCACTTAAGAGGTGGGAAAGTTGCTCGAGGTGGCTTACGCTGGTCGGATCGTCAGGAAGATTTTAGGACAGAAGTCTTAGGTTTGGTTAAAGCACAACAAGTTAAAAATACGGTCATTGTTCCTGTCGGTGCAAAGGGTGGATTTGTCTGTAAACATCTACCAATGGATAAGGGGCGTGATGCTATTCAACAAGAAGGGCAAGCATGCTACAAAACATTCATAAGAGCGTTGCTTGATATTACTGACAACATCGTTCAAGGTGAAATCGTTCCGCCTAAACAGGTTGTTCGCTTGGATGAAGATGACCCTTATTTAGTTGTCGCAGCGGATAAAGGAACGGCTACATTTTCTGATATTGCTAATGGTATTTCTGACGATTATAACTTTTGGTTAGGCGATGCTTTTGCGTCAGGTGGAAGTGTTGGCTATGACCATAAGAAAATGGGGATAACCGCAAGAGGTGCTTGGGAGTCAGTCAAGCGTCATTTTAGAGAAATTGGTATCGATTGCCAAACAACACCATTTACCTGTTTAGCTGTAGGTGATATGGCAGGTGATGTATTCGGTAATGGTATGTTGTTATCAACTCAAACTAAGTTGATTTGTGCATTCAACCACTTACATATTTTCTTTGATCCTACTCCTGATATTGAAAAATCCTATGCCGAGCGCAAACGATTATTTGAGAATCCAACATTAAGTTGGGATGATTACTCACGAGATCTTATTTCTAAGGGGGGCGGTATATTTTCGCGTGCAGCAAAATCGATCATATTAACACCCGAAATGAAAAAATGGCTGGGAACAAAAGAAAAAGCATTAGCACCTAGTCAGCTGATTCATTTAGCTCTGCAAATGCCTGTTGACCTGTTTTGGAATGGTGGCATCGGTACTTATATCAAAGGTAAAAACGAAACACATGCCGAAGTTGGTGATCGAGCAACTGACGACCTTCGCGTGAATGGTGAGCAAGTCAAAGCCAAGATAGTAGGTGAGGGCGGTAATTTAGGGTTGACCCAGCTAGGCCGTGTTGAATATGCCATGTCAGGTGGTCGAATGAATACGGATTATGTCGACAACGTGGGCGGTGTTGACTGCTCAGATAACGAAGTGAGTATTAAAATACTGCTTAACAGCTTAGTTCGAGAAGGTGATCTTACCGTAAAGCAGCGGAATGAATTACTTTATGCCATGACCGATGAAGTGTCCGATATTGTGCTTGAAGATTGTTATAGGCAAACGGAATCTATATCAATCACACACATGGGCGGTGGCAGCTTACTTAAGGAGCAACTGCGATTTATTCATGGCCTCGAAAAGAGTGGGCACCTGAATCGCGAATTAGAATTCTTACCCAGTGATGAAGAAATATCAGAGAGATTAACCATCAATAGTGGCCTAACACGCCCAGAACTTTCAGTTCTAACGGCCTATGGCAAGATGGTGCTTAAGGAAGAGTTAAACATTCCTGAGATCACACAGGATCCATATCATCAATCTTTATTGATAAACGCCTTTCCTGAAGTGTTACGTCAGAAATATACGAAGCAAATGCAAGATCACCCGCTAAAAGGTGAGATCATTGCAACCAAGTTGACCAACAATATGATCAACGACATGGGGATGAATTTCAGCTTTAGGATGGAAGAGGAAACAGGCGCTTCTGTTGATGAGATTGCCAACGCTTATACCATCACAAAAGGGGTGTTTGAACTTGATTCACTATGGAGAGATGTCGAAGCCTTAGATAATAAAATCGATGCAACTGTTCAACTTGAGATGTTAAATGGAATGCGGCGCTCATTACGACGAGCAGCTCGTTGGATGTTACGCCATGTCGATAAAAAGCTTTCTATTCAACAGAATATTGATCTCTATAAAGAAACGTTTCGAGATCTACATAAAAACCTTCAACATTACCTTGATGAAACTGAGTACAGGATGCTGGAAGACAATATACAAGGTTTCGTTAAAAAAGGGGTTCAAGCAGACATCGCTTACCGAATAACAACTTTGAGTACTATGTTCTCTAGTTTGGACTTGGCACAAATTGCAGCAACGGAGTCTCGTGATATTTCTTTAGTTGCAACTCTGTACTTTAAGCTCGGTATGAAGTTACAGCTCCACTGGTTCCTAGAGCAAGTGAACAATCAACCTGTCAATAATCACTGGCAGGCATTAGCAAGAGCGTCATATCGTGAGGAGTTAGATTGGCAACAGCGTTCATTAACAGCAGTACTTATGCGCGCAGATAAGAAGTCAAAAAATGCCGATAAAATCTTAGAAAACTGGATGAATGAGCATACTGTATTGCTTGAAAGGTGGGAACATCTTATGACGGAGTTCAAAACCAGTAAAACACATGAGTTTGCTAAGTTTTCAGTCGCCTTACGAGAGTTAATGTTATTAAGTATTAAATGTGCCTAGTATTTGATAGTCGTTTAGCAAAGATAGAGACCAACAGGCTCTAGGATCATCCTGAAGGTCGATGTATAATTCGTTGAATTGTTTTATACAGATTATTAAACCCTGACATATGTCAGGGTTTTTTTATAGGGTTTCTATGTATTCACTATTACAAAAGTTTCTATTCTCTTTAGATGCAGAAGCGTCACATGATTTTGCTATAAATTGGTTTAAGAACAGCCAACGCAATCTATTGTCCTTAAGTTACAAACAAACTGTCAAACACCAGCCTGTCGAATTCTTGGGAATGACTTTTCGTAATCGATTGGGTTTAGCTGCGGGTTTAGATAAAAATGGAGAGTGCATAGATGCTTTTGCTGCTATGGGATTTGGTTTTGTTGAGGTTGGTACTGTAACACCTCGACCACAAACTGGTAACGAAAAGCCTCGACTATTCCGGCTTCCAGAGGTCGAAGGTATTATTAATCGTATGGGATTCAATAATAAAGGCGTCGATTATCTGATTGAACAAGTTAAAATGAGCCAGTTTGATGGTGTACTCGGTATTAATATTGGTAAAAATAAAGATACGCCAGACGAAAAAGCGTTAGACGACTATTTAATTTGTTTAGATAAAGTCTATACTCATGCGAGCTATGTTACGGTCAATATATCGTCACCGAATACACCAGGTTTAAGAAATTTACAATACGGTGCAGCGTTGGATAGCCTTCTCTCTGGTTTGAAACAAAAACAAACAACACTTTCTGATCAGCACGGTAAATATGTGCCTATGCTAATAAAAATAGCGCCTGATTTATCTGATGAAGAAGTAGAATCAATTGCAAAATCTTTAGTCAATGCAAACGTTGACGGCGTTATTGCCACTAACACCACTATTGATAGAAATATGATTGAAGGAATACCTAATGCTGAACAAGTAGGGGGATTAAGTGGTGTTCCCGTTAAAGTGAAAAGCCTGGCGTTAACAAAAGTACTCAGCCACTACTTAGATGGTGCAATGCCGATCATCGGTGTTGGGGGGATATCAAACGGTGAAGATGCTAAAGAGAGGTTAAGAGCTGGAGCAGACTTACTTCAACTCTATTCATCGCTCATCTTCAAAGGGCCTAGGGTGATCAAAAACGTACTAAACGCCTTGTAAATTAGCTTTATCGATGTTGCAACCAAATCAACAGTGGTGTTGGTATACCCAAGGAGAATATTTAGCGATAGAACTTGGAAATGATATGTGTTTTCAAACAGCCTATAAGCTTACATCACTGATCTCTTGTGCAGCCAAAGCAGAACAATTTACGCTAGAACAACACAGTGTTTACTCGGCAATAAGCCAAACGCTTGAAACAATTGAACAATTATCTAATGCAGAGAAAACGCAAATAGCAATTAACGGTTTAGCGCTGTGTTTTTTTGGTAAACCTATCGCGGCTAAAAGTTGGTATTTTGAACTTGTATCAAGAGTTCGAGAGAGGGTGCAATATCAGATTGCATACTTAAAACTAGCTGAAAAATTTGCTGAAGTGATTATTCTTCAATTTGACACCAATAGCGCTTATTGCATGTTATTGGATAAAGCTCTTGTTCTAGATGATACAAAGACATTAGGGCGGTTTTCACCAATAAAAGTGATGATGAACAGGCTCTTCGACTTCCCAGAATAACTAACATAATAAAGCCTTAATAAAATCCAACCAATATGATGGAGATTACCGTATAATCTCGGCTCATTTTAACATCAGGTAAATACATGCATCAGTTTCTCATTACGGCAGCTAAAAGCTTAGATTCGTTACTCAGCGAAGAGATAAAACAGTATTGCCCAGATGTTGATGTCAGTGTTAAACCTGGGCAAGTTTTTTTTGACGGGGAATTATCACATGCCTATCAGTTATGTCTTTGGTCTCGTTTAGCCAATAGAGTCCTTATTAAACTTGACGAAAGTGACATCAAGAACGCTGATGATTTGTATCAACTAGCGTCAAACGTTCATTGGGGACAACACTTTTCAATTGATGAATCCTTTGTTGTAGATTTTATTGGTACTAACAACGAGATCAGGAATACGCAGTTTGGCGCACTGAAAGTCAAAGATGCCATTGTTGATCAGTTTAATGATTTGTACGAGACGCGCCCGTCAGTTGCTAAGCTAAAACCTGATATTAGAATTCAATGCCGTTTACGACGCAATAAAGTCGCTATTTACCTTGATTTGTCAGGTGAGAGTTTACATATTCGCCATTATCGTCAAAGAGCAGGATCTGCGCCACTCAAGGAGAACTTAGCCAGTGCTATTTTAATGAGAAGTGGTTGGGCTCGTAATAAAGATAAACCGCTATATGATCCCATGTGTGGTTCCGCGACAATTGCTATAGAAGCTGCGCTAATGGCACGCAGAATTGCACCTGGGTTAGCAAGGGAGCATTGGGGCTTCAGTGCGTGGAAAGGGCATGATGATGAACTGTGGCAGACGTTAAGAAACGAAGCGGGACAAACTCAAACACAAGGTGTCGTTCCCATCTATGCTAACGATATCGATCCACACATGATCCGTATAGCGCAAGAAAATGCTAAATTAGCCGGAGTAGATAAACATATTATCTTTACCGCGCAAGATGCGTTAAATATGACACTAGAAGAGCAACAACAAGGTTATATTGTCTCAAATCCTCCATTTGGTGAGCGGCTGGGAGAAGTGTCCAAATTGCTGCCTACTTTCAAGAAATGGGGAGAGCACCTTAAAACACATTTCTTAAGCTGGCATATATCGTTGTTAACATCCAACCGTGAATTGTTTAAACAGCTGAAGATGGTCGCTACCAAAGACTACAAATTATATAATGGTAAGTTAGAGTGTGTATTAGTCAATTACGTATTGGATGACAAAAACAGCGAAATAAAACCAGATGTAGAAATAAGCAATGACTTTCTAAATCGCTTAAAAAAGAATATGCAGCGGCTTAAAAAATGGCAAAAAAGTCAAGATACCAATTGCTATAGAGTTTACGATGCCGATCTTCCAGAGTATAACGTCGCCGTTGATTGTTACGCTGACAAAGTCGTCGTTCAAGAATATGCAGCACCAAAAGATATACCAGAGCACAAAATCCAAAAACGCCTGAACGACGTTATATTATCAATACCCATTGTCTTAGGTGTGAACTCAGACGACATTATTGTGAAAACACGTCGTAAACAGAAAGGTAAGGAACAATATCAGAAATTAGATAAGAAACAGGAATTCCTTGAAGTCTACGAGAATGGTGCGAAATTCTGGGTAAACTTAACAGACTATCTTGATACCGGCTTGTTCTTAGATCATCGATTAGCACGAAAAATGACGAGAAGTATGTCAACGAATAAGGATGTACTCAATCTATTTGCATATACCGGTTCTGTCTCGGTTTTTGCAGCAATGGGCGGTGCGAAATCTGTTACCACTGTCGATATGTCAAAAACTTACCTAGACTGGGCTAAAAGAAACTTTGCATTAAATAACCTTAATGGTCCATACGCTCCTTATTTATTCGAGCAAGCAGATTGCCTTACTTGGTTAAATGCTCATAACAGCCAATATGATTTGATTTTTGTTGATCCACCATCGTTTTCTAATTCTAAAAGGATGCAAAACACTTGGGATGTACAACGAGACTACTTAGGGTTGATTAAAGAGTGTAAGCGTTGTTTACGCCCTCAAGGTGAAATTGTTTTCTCAAATAACCTGCGCCATTTTAGAATCGATCATCAAGCATTAGAGACTCTAGGCTTATCGGTTAAAGATGTGACAGCAGAATCTATACCGGAAGATTTCAAACGGAATAAAAGAATACATAATTGCTGGATACTGACTGATGAAAGCTAAGTTCATACTGTATTCAACTGAAGGATGTCATCTTTGTAATATAGCAAAAGAAGTACTTATTAACGTCGGCCTTGATGCAAATGAGGACATCCATATTGTTGATATTATCGAAGATGAAGAATTGTTAAATACGTACAAGGAATCTATTCCTGTTGTGATGAATACAAAAACAAACGAGCGACTTTTTTGGCCTTTTAATGCCGAAAATGTTAAAGAGATACTGTAGTGGCGAGTATTTTTCAGTTAAAAAATGCGAGCTTGCAGTTCGGCAATCCTCCAATTCTTGATGCGCAAGAACTCCTTATTAAAAAAAATGAGCGAATATGCTTAGTGGGTCGAAACGGTTGTGGTAAATCGACGTTACTGCGTGTTATTTCTGGGGAAATGAAACTAGATGATGGTCAGAGAATACTCGATAGTAGTATTGTCATTTCGTTATTGCCTCAAGATCCACCTCAGCAGACCGATCAAACACTGTTTGATTATGTTGCACAAGCTGTTCCTGAGATAGGTGAGTTGCTCAGTGATTACCATCATCTTATTGACGAACTAGCCACGAATAGCTCTGAGAAGTTATTAGTGCGCATGCAACAACTTCAACAGAAAATTGATCACCTTGATGCATGGAAATATGATCAGCGTATTGAGCAAGTATTAACCTCTCTTAAATTAGAAGGTCATGTAAAATTAAGTACTTTATCTGGTGGTTGGCGACGAAAAGCTGCGTTAGCTAGAGCACTCTTACCCAGCCCTGATATATTACTTCTGGATGAGCCGACTAACCACTTAGATATTCAAATGATCAAGTGGTTAGAAGATACTCTGTTGGATTATCGAGGTTCTATCGTCTTTGTTAGTCATGACAGGCGTTTTATACGAAGCTTAGCGACGAGAATAGTCGATTTAGACAGAGGTATCGTGACTGATTACCCCGGTAATTATCAGGAATACTTGGATAAAAAGCAGCAAGACCTGCAAGTGGAAGAGCATCAAAATCACCTTTTCGATAAAGTGTTAAGTAAAGAAGAGGCTTGGATAAGGCAAGGTATCAAAGCTCGTCGAACAAGAAATGAAGGACGAGTAAGAGATTTAAAAGCATTGCGTAAAGAGTTTAGTGAAAGACGGAATCGACAAGGCAAGGCAAAAATCAAAGTTACTGACGCCACTAATTCTGGAAAAATGGTGTTTGTATGTGAAGATCTTCACTACGATATCGATGGAAAAAAAATCGTTGAAGGCTTAGATTTAATTCTGCAACGGGGTGATAAGCTTGCTTTGATAGGGCCAAATGGTTGTGGTAAAAGTACTCTTATTCGATTATTACTTGGAGAACTAGAAGCTAAATCTGGCTGGGTTAAACAGGGAACCGCACTGGAAGTAGCTTATTTTGATCAACATAGAGAAGCGCTTGATTACGATAAACCTGTCATAGATGTTATCGCCGATGGTAAGAGAGAAGTTGTTGTTAATGGCCGCAGTAAACATGTTATTAGCATTCTCCAAGATTATTTATTTACGCCTGAACGTGTCAATGTTCCTGTTCACGCGTTATCCGGTGGTGAAAAGAACAGGCTTTTATTAGCGAAACTGCTTATAAAACCAAGCAATTTGTTGATACTAGATGAGCCAACTAATGATTTGGATATAGAAACATTAGAGTTGTTGGAAGATGTTATTGCTCAATATAAAGGTACGCTTATTTTAGTCAGTCACGATCGGGAGTTTGTCGATAATGTGGTAACTTCTTGTCTGTTGTTTGACGGGCAGGGCAGGATTAACGATTTTGTCGGCGGGTTCACTGAGATAGAGCATTGGCAAAAACAACAAGTTATTCATAAAAAGAAAGAAACTTCTGAAAAAAACAGCAGTCCAAAGTCGGAAACAACAAAAACTGCTATTAAAAAAGGCAAAAAACTATCTTATAAGTTTCAGTTGGAATTAGACGAGCTGCCACAAAATATTGATAATACTGAAAATCAGATTGAAGAATTGCAGCAAAAAGTTAACGCCCCTGATTTTTTTAAACAAGATAAAGAAGTAACCGATCAATCTCTACAAGAATTGAGCCGGTTGCAGGAAGTTTTAGACCAGCTATATGCGCGCTGGGACGAATTGGAAGAGATGAAAGAGCAGTAAATGAAGACATTAATCAAGAATAAAAAATGCATGGTGTTATCTGCATTAACCGCAGCAATTCTAAATGTATCCGCAAGTCATGCGGCAACTTATGAGGCGTTTGTCATACCTACAACTGACGTAGGTCTTAACAGTTCAGCAACTGCTATCGGTGAAGATGGTAGTGTATCAGTCACAGTGACGGGCGTTGCGTCTAATACAACGCAAAATTTTGCGCCAGCTAATATCCCTATAGATCTTACTTTGGTCGATTTTGAAGATCCCGCATTAACTTTTTTCTTATCAGACATTGAAGAGGTTATGAATGGAAATATTAGCGATGAAGATTACATTGTCCTTGCATCTTATGTATTAGATAACAATCCAACCACCAATACGTCGATCCTACTTTCTGAACGACAGCGTGTTGGGCGATTTGAATCATACTTAGGTGACCAAAATGGAGCCACTGCTTTACCAATATTCGATATTTTCGATAGTGATATAGGTGGGTTAACACGTAGCATTAATTCGGTTGTGAATAGGGTGGTAGATCAAGATATATATCTTGGTGAATCTAGTGCACCTTTTATGAAACTTGATTTTACTCAAGAAGATGGTGACGAAGTACGCGTTGTTTTCCGAGATTTTGCAGAACGAGGTTTCGTGGCCTTAGGTGACCAAATTGTAGAGTTACCTCCAGAAGATACAGGTGATGGAGGTTGGAGTCGCGCTAATGACATTAATAGCAACTTGTTAGTTGCTGGAACTATGAGTGTTTCAGCAGTAACCGGGGTGCAGACTATTATTGATAGTTGTAACGACGATGAGTTAAGAGGTGACATACCTATTGAGCTTTGCTTGAGTAGTATCGGCGAAAACTTAGCAAATGACTCTTTGACACCAAGTAATTTTAGGGATGGTTTCCCTGGTGTCTTTGATTCAAATGAAGAACAACTTGCTTATAATATTGAAGGGGTATTATGGCAGTTAGATTCCAGCGGTAGTATTGTGTCAACCACGCCTTTAGGCTTTTTAACTGTACCACCTGAAGATTCGCTCTTGAGGCCATTTAGCCGTGCCATGGCAATCAATGAACAAGGCGTTGCGGTGGGGCAGTCTCTTGACTTTGCTGAAGGTGATGAGAATAGACCATCAAGCTTTGCAGCTGTTTTTACCGATGGTGAAGTAATAGGTATTACTGATGTAAATGAATTTGATACCAGTTCGGCAGTTGATATTAATAACAATAACATTGTTGCTGGCCAGGCTACAATGGTAATTAGTGGCCGTAATGTCTCTAAGTTGTTTACTTATGACGTCGATACACAAGAGACTATTTTCCCAGAAGATTTCTTTTCTAGTTCAGATGTCAATGTATCTGCTATCAATGATACAGGTATGGTTGTTGGTGATGCTGAATCTGATTTTACAACGACTCAACTGAGAAGCCGTTCGGGTTTTCTTTTTAACCCAGCGGACAATTCTTTCCTAAACATTAATGATTTACTAGAATGTGATTCTCCATTTACGATTATTAGTGCGTCGGATATCAACGAAAATGGTGAAATTGCTGCAACAGCGTTGATGAGTCGACCAACTCGTGATTCGATTACACTGGAAGTAAATTTAGCAGAAGGCGATCAAGATGTTCTTGTGGCTTTGCGTCTCGTGCCAATTCCTGGTGGCGTAATAGACGATTGTTCTGATATTGATAATGCAAACAACCCAAGTGCAGAACGAAACGGTGCAGCGTTTGGTGGTGGTATACTTATACTAACCTTATTCGGTATTTTTAGGCGAAGACTTAGGCACTAATTAGGCACTAAGACGAGATAATATTAAATACTATTAATAAAGGTACACTCTACGTAGTGTGCCTTTTTTGTTTGAGAGTTTCTTTTTCGGCTGTTCAGTTTACTAAAGCAAATTGACAGCATTATTACAATTAACTATAAAAAAAGCGCTTTAATGAAAAAAGAATGTATAACTTAATACCTTTCTTTTTCAATTATTTAACAAATGTCAATTATGTAACTCAAGTTTTTTGATTGAACTAATCCTCTAGAAACATTATCAAAGTATAGTGGTTAATTTAGCCACGTATACCAAGTAATTATTGGATGAGGTAATGAATTAATGAAAAGACAAAAACGCGATAAGTTATCAAGGGCACATGCAAAAGGTTATCAAGCAGGTATCTCTGGACGTTCTAAAGAGTTATGTCCATTTCAAACAAATGAAAGTCGCTCAGAGTGGTTAGGAGGTTGGCGTGAAGCGATTGAAGATAGGAACCAAGGATTAGCCCAGCGTTAGTCATAACATCATCTTAGAAGCCCCTTAAAAGGGGCTTTGTGTTGCTTACGTACCCAGATCTTGCTTAGAAGTTTGTTGTGTCCTGAAATAACCCAACTTTTAAGTCTTTCGCCTGATAAATGTCTCTGCCGTCTACTTGTAGTATTGCATCAGCCATACCCATAAAGAGCTTACGCTTTATTACTCGTTTCATGTCTATGGTATAGGTAACTTTCTTAGCTGTAGGCAATATTTGTCCAGTAAACTTGACTTCACCGACGCCTAAAGCTCTTCCTTTTCCTGGTCCACCGCTCCATCCGAGGAAAAAGCCGACTAGCTGCCACATTGCATCTAACCCTAAACATCCTGGCATTACCGGATCCCCCGGAAAGTGACAGTCAAAAAACCATAGATCAGGATGTATATCAAGCTCAGCTATAATCTGCCCTTTATCGTAAGCTCCCCCGGTATCTGTGATATTTATGATTCGATCTAACATCATCATATTAGGGGCGGGTAACTGGCTATTTCCTGGTCCAAATAGTTCACCGCTGCTACAAGCTAACAATTCTTCTTTACTAAACGTTGATTGTTCCATTTTCTCTATACATGACCTCTGTAGAATTAAGCCGCTAATTTAGCGAACACTTGTACGCTAAACAACTCCGAACAGTAAATAAGTTTGAAAATAGTTAAAGATGATGACAATAGTGACTTATCAAGACTAGTAATGTTTTCCATGGTACTCATTATCTGCAATTGGTATTACACTTGTGTTTCTTCAACCATAATTATACGAACATTATGTCAAATACACTTTCAAAGAACGCAGAAAAGCAAAAACGATTCAGAGATAGACAGAAAGAGCTTGGTAAAAAGCATGTCCGCAGCTATTTGAGTCCTGAAGCAACTAAATGTTATGAAGAAATACAGGAGATAACACAATGGACAGACAATGATATACTTAATAATTCGTTACGCATAACCTATGCAGCGTACAAAAAAGGACAAATAAACCTGTTAAACCAATGGCTTAAGAAAAACGATTTATAACCATAGTAACTGTTAGCCATTGAATATTAAATTACTGTTTATGGACAAAATTTGTATAAACATCAGACTAAATTTGTTACATACAATACATTTTAGCGAGATGGTAAATGAAATTTTTAACCGTTTCGACTTCAAGAGTTCCTTCATTAATCTCCTTTATAGATTGAATATATTCGTAACTGGTAACAGACAGTCTAATCACTTGATTGGATGTAAGGTGCAATTCTTTGTTTAGATTAACGTCATTAACTAGCTGTATGGCTTGTTCAAACACTGCTATATCGATTGAAGGTTTAGAAGAGTAGGGAGGCTCCTTTCCTGTCGCCAGCCAACCTAAAGACACCTTTGCTTTCTCTGCTATTTGCGTTGCTTTACTCAAACTAGGATCAGATCCATTGAGGTATTTTCGAAGCAACGCTTCACTTATTCCTAGTGTTTCAGCAAACGCCTTATGTGATGAAGTCGTTTTGAGTTTTAACAACCTTTTTGAAAATGACATAAATTACATTTGATATGATGATGTGAGAATGAATAGCTTACTCGTATTTATAGGTTTTTGAGCGCCTGCGGGTTAC
>CAZVDU010000018.1:0-23716 GCA_964625615.1 uncultured Pseudoalteromonadaceae bacterium
AAGTTAAAAAGTTTGATGTTGAGATCAAAGAAAAATTCTATTTATGCCAAATATCGCCTTATCGTGATCAAGCCAGTAAGATTCAAGGCTTAACCATTATCTTCTATGAGACGACAGCCTTCTTAAATACACAATTAGCGCTAAACAAAGAAAAACATATAGCCCAAGCAACCTTAAATTCTATCTCAGATGGCGTCATCCGCGTCGAAGAGAGTGGTGTTATCGACTTTATGAACCCGGCCGCTCAACGGCTACTGCAGTGGGATAGAGAGTCGGTTAAGCGTAAGCATGTTGAAGAAATCTTTAAGGTATTTGCTGACAACGAGCCTGTTGATGTCAAAGCTATAGTTGAAGTTGTTTGCCAAAACTATACAGCGAATATACCTGAGTGTGACCACTTCATCATGAAGACTCGATACGGGCAAGATATTGTTATTGAGTTCAATATTACCTCGTTATCTGATAACGAGAATAATAGCCCAAGTGCGTTGATTGTGTTTAGAGACGTAACTGAAAGACATTCGCAACTTAAGCAACTCTTGTGGAATAGCAAACATGATCCGTTAACCGGTTTGATCAATCGAGATGAGATTGAACGTCGGATTGAATTAGCGATTATGACTGCACGTCGAAGCCACATCACGTCGACCTTCTTGTATCTTGATTTAGATCAATTCAAACTTGTTAATGATACTTGCGGTCATTTGGCGGGCGATCAACTGTTAAAACAAGTGTCAGAAATTATAATCAGTTGTATACGCTCCAGAGATACAGTAGCAAGGCTTGGAGGTGATGAATTTGCTGTGCTACTCGACAAATGCCCCTTGGTTGACTCAGAGAAAACAGCCAAGAAAATTCAAACGGCTATTTCTGACTATCGATTTGCTTGGGAAGAAAAACTCTTTCGTATTGGTGTGAGTATTGGCATGGTCGAGATTAATGAGCGTTCTGTTCAGGTCTCAGATATTTTAAGCGAATCTGATGGCGCCTGTTATTCAGCGAAAGAACAGGGGCGAAATCGAATTCAAATTTGTGGCACTGACAATACCGAGCTAGAGCAACAAAAACTGCAAATGCGCAGTATTTCTGATATCAACGAAGCGATTGAAAATGATCACTTTAGATTGTACTTCCAGAAAATTCATTGTTGTGAATCAGGTCACACCTTGGCCTGGGAAGTCCTCATTCGCATGTTTAATAAACGTGGTGAATTCTTACTGCCAGACAATTTTTTACCTGCTGCCGAGCGTTTTGGTTTGATTAACTTGATAGATCGTTGGGTACTCAAAAATAGTCTGAGGAAGTTTTCTGAGTTTGCTGAGTTTGGTGACATCGACCAATTCCCACAGCTTAATATTAATATCTCAGGTGATACCGTTGGTAATGAGACATTGATCAAAGAATTAGAAACGGGGCTTCAGGAACATAATATTCCGCCAGAGAAAATCTGTTTTGAAATTACAGAAACAGCTGCTATCAGGAACTTCCTAGGGGCTAAAAAGTTTATGGAAGCCATACGAGAGATGGGGTGCAAATTCGCCTTAGACGATTTTGGTACAGGCACAAGCTCGCTGTCTTATTTACGTGACTTACCTTTAGACTTTATCAAGATCGACAAGACGTTTATCAACAATATCAACGACGACGAAATTAATCGCAGCATCGTTCAGTCTGTCTGTGATGTTTGTACGTTAATGGAAGTAGAAACCATTGCTGAAGGTGCAGAACGACAAGAACAGTTTGATCTTTTGAAAGAGATGGGCGCCTCTGCAATACAAGGTTTTGTGATTGGCAAGCCTATACCTGTCGAAGAGTTTTTATCCCAAATTAATAGCGATCAAGGGTCTCAATGACCTCAATTGATAAATTATATAAAAATAACTGTTAGCAGCACAAAACACTATAGATGGTGATAAATGCAGAATATCATGCTAACTTTTACTTGAATTATAACTCGACAGAATTGTTATATTTCGTCATGATCTGGTTATAGCTTTTTCATTCGTGGTGCGTGTGCTTTTCACTTCTCTTTTTCCCCCTTTTTGCACGTTAGGTAGGTTTCCTTCCTCGCTCACAACTGCTCCCTCGATTTATATAAACTTTAGGAAATATCATGCAAAAAATAATCGTTGTAGGCGGGGGTGCGGGTGGCCTTGAGCTAGTTACCAAGTTAAGTAAAAGTAAACTCGTTGAGGTCACGCTCGTTGACCGAAGTCAAACACATGTATGGAAACCCTTACTACATGAGGTTGCCGCGGGCGTTATTGATAAGAATTCAGATGGTATAGATTACCGCATACATGCTATGCGGCATAAATACCGTTTTGTGCTTGGTAATATGAGCAATATTGACAGTCAAAGCCAGCGTGTTCATATAGATGCGTTGATGGACGAACAAGGTGGGGAGCTCATTCCTAAGCGTGAATTAGAATATGACTCTCTTGTTATCGCTATCGGTAGTGTCAGTAATGACTTTGGGACGGAAGGTGTTGCAGAGTATTGCTACCTGCTTGATTCGCTCAAACAAGCTGAACGTTTTCACAAAGCACTACTCAATCAATTACTCAAAATTAATCAACAAAAGAGTGAAGACGCTTGTTTAAAAGTAGCGATTGTTGGCGGTGGCGCCACAGGTACGGAATTAGCTGCCGAACTCCATCATGTTGCTAACCTAGCCAAGCATTATGGTATGCCAGAAGTGTCTTCTGAAAGGCTGAAAGTGTCGATTATCGAAGCAGGTACTCGGATTTTACCAGCCTTACCTGAAAGAATTGCTAATTCTGCGAGAGAAGCGCTTAGTGAACTGGGTATTGAAGTCTTAGAGATTACTCGAGTCGAAACTGCTCAAAAAGAGGGTTTTTTGACGAGTGAAGGTCAACTCATTGAAGCCGACTTGATGGTTTGGGCCGCGGGCGTTAAGGCACCTGATTTCATCCAAACGATGGGTGTTTTTGAAACAAACCGAATGCAACAAATTTTGGTCAACGAGCACTTGAAAAGCACTACAAACAGCAACATCTATGCGTTAGGTGATTGTTGTGGGTTCCAACAAGATGATGGTTCCTGGGTGCCTCCTCGCGCTCAATCTGCACACCAAATGGCGAGCTTAGTGGCCACCAATGTGATCAACACTATCAAAGGGCAACCATTAAAATCGTACCGTTATACAGACTATGGCTCACTGGTACACCTTAGCAAATACAGCACTGTGGGGAGTTTGATGGGCAGCTTAACCAATAACAGTATGTTTATTGAAGGGAAGTTGGCTCGGCTGGTGTATGTCTCGTTGTATAACATGCATCAATTTGCTGTTCATGGCTGGATTAAGGGCTTCTTTGTACTTTTAAGCCGTAAGTTAACCAATATTATTGGGCCAAAGCTAAAACTCCACTAAAAATGCGTTAAAGCCAGCCATTCTGGTGTGCAATTCGAGCGGCCTCAATGCGGTTCTTTGCATTGAGCTTGCTCGACGCTGAGGACAAGTAGTTGCGCACCGTACCGGCCGATAAAAACAGCTTTTCGGCAATCTCTTCTGTCGAAAACCCTTCTTTCGCTAAGCGAAGTGCTTGGCGCTCCTTGTCTGATAAGGGATCTCTTTCCATCCAAGACTCGACCATAAGCTCTGGTGCGATTGCAACACCACCCTGGTGTACTTTTTGAATCGCTTCAATAAGGTCTCGTGAAGGGGAATCTTTAAGCAAGTAACCTTTGACACCGCTATCCATCGCTCGTCGCAAGTAGCCGCTCCGTGCAAAGGTGGTCAATATTATGGTTTTAACCGGTAAGCTCTCTTTTTGAATTTTCTGAGCTAACTCAAGTCCTGTCATGTCGGGCATTTCTATATCTGTTAAGACAATATCAACCTTTTGTGCTTCATCAGCTTGTATGTATTCCAGCGCTTCACGTCCGTTTGAACAGCTTTGTACAACCCGTAAATTATCTTCTAAATCGAGCAGGGTCGACAATGCATTGAGTAACATAGTTTGATCTTCGGCGATAAGAATATGAATCATAGACGTCATGTCCTTGCTTGCGATGATAGCGGCAGCCCAATCTCAGAGCATGTGCCTTGATGGGGTTTGCCACTGGTGAATTTAGCGAAACCGCTCAAGGCTTTAACACGCTCTTGGATGCTCTTTAAGCCAACGCCTTCACTTTGTTCATGTTCAAACCCACGACCATTATCCAGAACAAGTAATATAACCTTGTTGTCTCTTTGCTTGATTGTCACTTGCACTTTCGTCGCCTCGGCGTGCTTAACAATGTTGGTTACTAACTCTCTCAGCATAATGGCGAGCTCTTTGTTGCTTTTGGGGTTGAGGTAGTCATTAAGATCAACAGGTTTGTGTGCTGTACTATCGAAGTCCTCGAATTGATAATCAAAATCGATGTCTAAACTAGCAAACACATGCTTCGCATTAGCAAGTTCGCTTAATAAATCACTGGTTCTATACCCAGACACCACCTCTCTCACTTGGCTTAGCGCATCTCGTGAAATAGCTTCCAATTGTGTGATTTCTTGGCGTGCTTTTTCTATGTCCTTATCGAGTAAGCGCCCAGCTAAATCGGCTTTGAGCGTAATCACTGAAAATGTATGCCCTATAAGATCATGTAAGTCACGCGCAATGCGCTCTCTTTCCGCAACTTTAGCCAAATGTTGTACTTCTTGTTGCGAGAGGTGAAGCTCTTGCCGCTTCTCCTCAATCGCGGAATGATAGATGTTGAGCACGCCAATAATGAATGAAAAAACCAAGGTCGGTATTGAAAAGTAGAGTGCAAAGTTATTGTACCAACTGATCAAAGCCACCCAAGTTAAAATAACGAGAATAGCGCTAAAAGCATATTTCCGAGGCTTTAATCGGCTGCAAAAAGACGCGCCGTATATAAATAAGGAGCTGGCGCTTGGTGTAATGAAAGCTGCTAGTGTGCCCAGCAAAGTAATAGTGACTATATGTATAATGACTTTGTTGTGTGATACCCAATAGCTATGAAAGTAAATTGCCAGAAAGACCAATGTCGCGAGAAAAGTTAGCCATTTGTCTGTCGCATTGGTAGAAAAGATAAAAACAGGCGCAAAAAAGAGCGGTAGATAGATGAGCCACACATAGGGTGAGAAGTCCTCTTTTAATCTCCTAGGCAATAAAAAACGGTGGATTATCTGTAGCCATATTTTCATGATGTGCTCTACTGTTTTGCTAAGCCTAATGAGGTTGTTTACGAAATGCCAATAATGCCGTGATGAAGAATATCACTGTAAATAATCCTAAAATGCCTATGTGCATCAAAATAGATGTCCCCATATCTTGTCCTGTCACTTTAAGCGCTAATTGTGCCAAATGGAAAGGTGGTAGAAATTGTGCAAAAGACTGTAAAAAGCCTGGCAACATAGTGATAGGTATCCACAAACCTGACAAAAATGACATCGGCAGGTAAATAATGTTAACCACAGCCGGCGCACTATCAGCTTTTAAAAGCAAGCCTAGCGTCAGCCCTAAAAGGCAAAAGGGTAATCCACCGATCACTAAAATACAGAATAGCAGTAATGATTGTGAAATAGACAATGATATACCTGTAAAAAAGCCAGCTACCACTCCTAGAGCCAGTAAAATCATTATAGAGAATCCCATAGATACTAAGACTCTACTGATTATTTGTGCCGATCCCGGCATCGGTGAAGCTTCCTTAATATCCAGCCAACCTTGGCCTCGTTCAATGGCTAACCCTGCACCGAAAGAGAAAAGTGCTGGTCCCATAATACCAAATACGCCATAAGTACAAAGCAGATAGCTTGACGCTTCTACATTGCCACGATTGATCAACACGCCGAAGAAGATATAAAAGAGTGCAGGAAAAAGAATAGCCGGTAATGAAAACGCTGGGTTTCGAATCGTTTTAAGCCATTCATACTTGGTTTCCAAATAGTAAATATTGAAGAGTCTAGATAGCGATATATCAGCTGTTATTGCTTGAGTAGGCGTAAATTGGCTCATGATCATTCTCCTGCGGTTTGATTGTTTTCGTTTAACTGCAAAAAGGCATCTTCTAACCCTGCATTGCTCACATTCAAATCCTCTACCTCGGGGTATTCTGACAACAAAGCTTGTAATGTCTGATTAGGTGATGTCGTTTGTATACGGACAAACTTTCCATTCGCTGATACTTTTACTGCGCCGGTTAGCGTTTTGAAGCTCTTCACTGGCTGGTTGGAGCAAAACTGAATTGTCGTGCTGCGTACGCTTGACTTAACCTCTTCACTCGTCCCTCTTTTTATAACGTCTCCTTCTTTTAACAAGACGATTTCGTCAGCCAACGCATCGGCTTCGGGTAAGTAGTGTGTTGTTAGGATAATTGATGTACCTTGCGATTTTAGGTCTCTGATTGCAGCCCACAACCCTTGCCTCGCTTCTATATCCATACCAACACTGGGCTCATCCAGGAACAGCAATTTAGGGTTGCCGCATATGCTCAGGGCAAAGAGTAGTCGCTGTTTCTCGCCGCCAGACAGTTTCTTCGAATAACGGTGTTGTAGTTCAGACAATCCGGCATACTCAATAACATCTTCATAAGGCAAAGGAGAGGGGTAATAGCTTTGGAACAGCTCTATATGCTCTTTCACCTTTAAGGTTTCAGGTAAGTTTGCTACCTGTAGCATTGCACCTGACAATCGCTTGACGTCCTGTGCCCCAGGGGTTGATGAGAATACGCTAACGGTGCCCGAGTCTGCCTTTAAACGACCTAGAAGGATATTGATCAAGGTTGTTTTACCGGCCCCATTTGCACCCAAAATAGCCACAACTTGATTGGCGCAGAAGTCGAGGTTTATGTTGTTCAATGCCTTCTTTGCCTTGAATGACATATTTAGGTCGCGAATAGAAATAATAACCTTAGATGGTGACGCAGTGTCTAACGGTTGTTGCATAACTCAAATCCTATTGGTTTGTGTAGGTATAACTATGCGCCTTGAACAAAGGGAATTTGAGAGGAATCTGTCATCAATAGGTAATGACAAATGTCATATTTTTGAAAAAAACAAACTTAAAAAATTAAGGGCCGTTTATAGCACTCATCGTCAAACTGCCGATTCTCTGCGACGGGTAATCAAGGATTTTTGTCGTCTCATCACTTCAGCCTGTTTGCCCGCTTCTTATCGATAAGTTGAATGTCATTCTCTTTTTCATCGCTAAAGTTTTACTTAACAGCTCAGGCATTCAATGCCGCAGTTAAAGAAACAGGTGAAAGCCAAATGAGGAAAGAGAAATGAAAAAGTTTATATTATCAGTACTTGTAACAGGCCTTATGGTAAGCACCATGGCTGCGGCAGATGTGCGTTATAGTGCCTCTCAAGAAAGGATGTTAATCAGTTTATGCAAAGCCGTAAAAAGTGACAGTATGGTCAAACTTAGCTATACACTCAAACGTGCCAATATCAGTTACCTTGATATGCAAGATGGGCTTGTGTGTAACGGTAAAGATCCAATAACTTTTGCAATGTTAAATGGCGCAGAGCATACCGCTCACATGATTGCTAGACGCACGAATAATGATCCGAGTACTTTTGTCGCAAAAAACTAACGGTATAAGATGATTTAAGAAAGGAGCTTCGGCTCCTTTTTTGTGTTCAACACCTTCCACTTACTCATAAGCCTTAAGTAACGAATCTGAAGAGTAAAGAATACCATTCAGGCTAGTTCGCGGCTGAAGCGGCTCCTACAGGGAAATAGATTCAATATAAGTAGCCGCTGCGAGGTCGATTTTAACCGGAAATGACTTTTAAACACTGAGTTCTCTTGAATTTATGGGATGCAACTATGTGACAGCGCATCCATGTGAGCGTGAGGCGCTTCTCAACATCAAAGATGTTGTTTATCTAAAGTTGGTACATTTTATTGCTGCTTGTAAGTGAATATTAATACAACTTCCATTTCATCACTTCGTCGTGTTTCGCCGCTTTTTATCGCATATAAAAACACTTTTTTGATACATGAAACGACTATTTAAATAACGACGAGATAAGAACATTTAACTCGTCGAAACACAGAAAGACGAGATCCTTGAGGAAAGAGAAATGAAAAAATTATTAACGACTTTGATTACTAGTACCGTACTTGCAGCTTCTTTATCAACCGCAGTGAACGCTGGAGAACAGATTACTGTTAGTGGAAAACGACCTGACGCAATAGTCTTGAGTGGTGCAGACGCAATGTACCTTAGATTATGTAATGCTGTGATCAGCAACAACAAATTAAATCTTCATTCAACGTTAAAGAGAGAACGCGTTAGTTATCAACAAATTCAAGACGGCCTTGTATGTAATGGACAGGATCCTGTCACATTCGCCATGTACAACGGTTCAGAAGAGACAGCTGAGCTTATTGCTAGGCGCACCCGAAAAGTCACGAGCACTATAGTGGCTAAAAACTGATGCCGCGAAAGCACTATATTGAATGTCAAAAAAGGAGCCTTTGCTCCTTTTTTCTTACCTTTGAGCGACTAAAAAGCAACCCAAATCATTTCGATTACTTTTTGTCGATTAAACCAAATTTAACACAGCTTCTGCACTACTGGCTTCAAATTGCCCGGGTTTGTCGATATTCAGTGCTGTGACAACACTATTATCAACAACCATAGCGTAACGTTGTGATCTCACGCCGCCAAAGGTTGCAGTGTCCATATCTAAGCCAATAGCTTTGGTAAATTCAGCACCGCCATCAGCTAACATAATAATGTCGCCTGCATGTTGGTCCTGGCCCCAACATTCCATAACAAAAGCGTCATTAACGGATAGACAAATGATGGTATCTACCCCTTTATTTTTGAATGCTTCTGCCTGTGCGATAAAGCCAGGTAAGTGCGCTTGTGAGCACGTTGGTGTAAACGCACCGGGAACTGCAAAAAGTACCACTTTCTTACCGGCAAAAAGATCAGCTGTAGTCGGGTTAGATGCTTCACCGTTTTGCCTTAGGCTAAAAGTGACGTCAGGGAGAGTTTCGTTAACATTGATCATTGTATTTCCTTCATGAAGTTAATTAAATTGTGTGCCCGCTACCGCAAATACACATCAAATCGGTGTTTTTTACTACTGATATCCATATTGGGTTTTTTATTCGCTAAAAAAGGGGCATCGGCAGGTCTTTTAACCACAACGCGTTTTTTAGCCAAGTTTAAGGCAGGCTCAAGCAATAAATCTGCATCTTCGTCTGACCCCAATAGCTTTTGGAATAAACGCATTTCTTTTTTGACCAGCGCTGATTTCTTTCTATGTGGAAACATAGGGTCGAGATAGACAACGTCGGGTGCTTCGTCTTGCCAATTACTCATCAATTGTGTGCTGACGCCGTGGCGTAATGAAAGTCGTTCGGTGATCCATCCACTCAATACGGTATCTTTCGATGCGCGATCTAAACCGTCAGCTAATAAGGCGGCGACGACAGGTGAACGTTCTAATAAGGTAACATGGCAGCCAAGACTGGCGAGTATAAAGCCATCTTGTCCAAGGCCTGCGGTTGCATCAACCACAGAAGGTGCGTTGTTTCCTTTTACACCGACGGCTTTTGCTATAGCTTCTTTTTTCAAGCCGCCGCCGTGTGAACGTCTATAGGTGAGTGCATCTGATGCAAAATCTACAAATACAGCGCCTGTTTTAGAACCATCTAACACTTTGAGCTCTAATCGTTCAGTTGTTTGCACTAACGCCAAATCACTTAATGCTTCCTGTTGGAAAGGCAAAGCCCAAGTGTCAGCAATGGCTTCAGCTTTTGCTACACATTCGTTGTCATACGCTATAACAGGAACCATCTGTGCTGCTTGGTGTTTAGGCTTGTCCATAATGTTCTCTACTCCCTAACCAGCGATTGATAATAGCCTGTGCAAAGCTAGGGTACTGTTGCCATAAATGCTCAGCAATGGAGTGCACCTGTGGAATTAATGCTTGGTCGCGCATCAGGTCAGCGATACGCATATCAGCTAGCCCAGTTTGCTTTGTTCCTAAAAACTCACCAGGTCCTCTAATCTCTAGATCTTCTTGCGCAATGATAAATCCGTCATTGGTTTGCCGCAAAACCCCAAGCCTTTTCTGTGCTGTCTTCGATAAGGGGCTTTGATACATCAAAACACAGTGACTTTCTACGGAGCCTCGACCTACGCGACCTCTCAGCTGATGAAGTTGTGCTAAGCCCAGGCGTTCAGGGTTTTCAATAATCATCAAGCTCGCATTAGGTACATCTACACCGACTTCGATGACGGTTGTCGCGACTAACACATCTAACTCACCTTGCTTAAATTCATCCATGATTTGTTGTTTTTCAGGACCTTTTAAACGGCCATGAACTAAGCCAACTTTTAAATCGGGTAAAGCAGTTTTGATAACAATGCAAGCATCCTCGGCAGCCTGTGCTTGCAGTACGTCTGACTCTTCAATCAGTGTGCACACCCAATACACCTGCCTATTTTCGTTCTTACAGGCATTATGCACTCTTTCAAGCACTTGCTCTCGACGTAAATCTGGGATGGCAGCTGTTGTGACGGGTGTTCTTCCTGGGGGTAGTTCATCAATGATCGAGGTGTCTAGGTCAGCATAGGCTGTCATAGCTAGTGTCCGCGGAATAGGAGTGGCTGTCATAATCAATTGATGGGGATGCTGACCGTCTTTCTCCCCTTTTTCTCGAAGTGCTAAGCGCTGGTGTACGCCGAAGCGGTGTTGCTCGTCAACAATAATGAGCGCGAGGTTGGCATACTCTACTTGCTCTTGAAATACGGCATGTGTACCCACGAGCATCTGAATGTCGCCGCTTTTAATTTGCTCCAGAGCTTCTCGCCTTTTTTTACCTGTTAGCTTGCCAGCCAGCCAGCCCACCTTAATGTCCATAGGCGACAACCACGACTCAAAACCGCTGGCATGTTGTTCTGCCAACAACTCTGTTGGGGCCATTAATGCGACTTGATAGCCTTGTTTAATGACGGCGAGTGCGGCCAGTGCAGCGACTAATGTTTTACCCGAACCAACATCGCCTTGTACAAGCCTCATCATCGGTGTTTTTGCTGAGATGTCCTGATAAATATCTTCAGTAACACGCAGCTGTGCCTGTGTTGGTGTGAAAGGCAGGCCCTTGATAAAGGTATTGATTGCCTTTCTGTCGATAGTGACGGAAGCGGCTGCAAGTTGGATACTGTGTTGTCGGCTCTTAAGCACGCTTAAGTGATGTGCCAACAACTCTTCCATAATGAGCCGTTGTTGTGCTGGGTGTTCGGCTTCTTCAAGAGTGTCTAAAGAAACCTCTGCCGGTGGTCTGTGCACTAAGATTAGAGCATCTTTAAGACTTATTTGCGTTGGGTATAAGCCTTCGGGTAGTAGTTCTGCAAGGGCGCCTTTTTCTAAATACTTAAGTGCTTGTTCGGTTAATTGCCTGAGACTTGCTTGTCTTAATCCGTCAGTGGTTGGGTAGACTGGGGTTAGCACATCACTGACCGTTTGCGTTACACCTTGTTTTATCGCTTTATATTCTGGATGCATCATCTCTAGACCATGCTTACCACGCCGAACTTCACCAAAACATTGGATCTGTGTACCTTCCGACAAGTTATTTTTTTGTGCCGCGGAAAAGTGGAAAAAACGTAGGATTAAAGACCCTGAAGGATCGTTAATACGAACCACGAGCATGCGCTTTCGGCCAAATTGAACATCACAGCTTTTAACTTCACCACTCACACTAACATGCATACCTGGTAAGGCATCCTTGATAGGACATATACGAGTCCTATCCTCATAGCGCAGAGGCAAGTGAAACAACAAGTCCTGGACGGTTTCAATATTGAGCTTATGTAGCTTTTCGGCGACTTTGCTGCCGACACCTTTTAATTGCGTCAGTGGAGTGTTGGCTAGCGCTTGCATGGAATGGTCTAGTTCAAATGGTGTATGCTTGTACAGTATTCAGTAATATAAAAGAATTTAACCAGTAAAGCCAATAGATCTCGTTACTGTTTCAAAAAACATAACCTTTAGTTAGTCGCTGCTCTATATCGAATGGTGTGAGGGTATTTTTGTTTACCTCTACGGTTAGAGGTAAGACGACCTGTTGTGCCCATGCTTAATCGTGCAAACCACTGAAACTGAACTACTATTAAAAATAATCCGTACCCACTATAAATAATTTTACCTTCAGGAAACATATATGTCTTGGATTTTGCGTAGACTGTCAATCATACAAATATCAATAGTGAGCCTCGTTATATTCTCTGTTGCTCTTATTGTATTGGCATCAATCAGCATCTACTCATCTTGGGTGTCATTAAGCAACGCAAAGTCAGATGCCCAACTTGTCATCCTTATGGATAGGCTAGAGAAAGTAGCTCATAACCATGCTGTTGAGAGAGGTTTAACAGCAGGGTATTTGGGCGCACCATCACCTGAGCTTAAGTCTCGGTTAGCAGATCAAAGGAACAAGGCTGATCAATCCATCGCCAGCCTCAGACAACAAGTCCAAAATGAGAAGGTTACAGTCTTTGGCATCGACGCTACCATAAGTATTTTACTTGACCAAGTTGCACAAAAAAATGTGGTGCGTAAGCAAGTTGACGATCTGAATGCATCTTCAGCGTTTGGCTATTACAGTGAATTAAATAAAAGGGCGCTTGATGTTGCTCAAATATTGCGTAGTCATTTTCACGACAACAACTTGCAACAGGAGGTTGGCAGTGCGCTGAACTTGGCATGGTTCAAAGAACGCGCTGGGCAAGCAAGGGGAAAAATTAATGGGGTATTAGCCAGTGGACAGCTTTCCGACGTTGCTAAAAATGATATAGGCCGTTATATCGGCGAAATCGCTACTATTACCCAATACTTAACCAACCTATTAGAAGGTAATTTAAAGTCTGAGTTTCAAGGTGTTATTAATAATCAGCAAAGCCAGAGTATTAGCAGTACGCACAGTAAAGTACTGTCTGTGAGCGGCAGTGTTGCTGATCAGGGTTTACCGTCGGCTAATGAGTGGTTTGCCGATGCCACAAAACAAATTGGAGCCGTGAAAGGTGTATTAGATAAACAATGGAACTTAGCGCATGAAAAGGTAGAAGAAGCGCAAGCTAGAGCATTTCGGCTTTTTGTCTTTGAGATCGTGCTTGTTATCTCTGTTTTAATTTTGTTAGCAGCACTCAATACGTTCTTAATTAAGTCGCTCAACTATAAGTTATGTTTACTCACTAAGCAGTTGCGTAAAGTGTCCGATGAGGGTGACCTTACGACCGATGTTCGAATTGATGGTGCCGATGAATTAGGTGATATATCGCGAGCAATACACGAAACTATTTATGCTTTTAAAGACCTCATCGTTGGTATGGCAACGTCGATACAAGCGAGCAGTGGACTCGGTGAGAAGTTACATGACGTTACGTCGCAAGTGGTGTCGGATGCTGAATCGACACAGAAGATGGCGACCAATATCGCCACTTCTATTGAAGAGATGGCCTCAACCAGCGTTGAAATTGCAAGTTCTGCTTCAAGCTCATTACAGGCGAGTGATACGTTAAATGAGAAAATTGAAGACACAAGGAACGTAAATGTGCAAACAACGCAGGCAATGCAAGCTTTGGCTTCGGGCATGATCGCAGTAGAAGAAAAAGCGGACCAGATGGAAGAACAAGTGAGTTCTATTACCGGTATTCTTGAGACTATTAATTCATTGGCAGAACAAACTAACTTGCTGGCACTTAACGCGGCCATTGAAGCAGCAAGAGCCGGAGAAGCAGGGCGTGGCTTTGCCGTTGTTGCAGACGAAGTACGTAACTTGGCTAAAGGAAGTAAAGACTCTTCGGACCGTATTTCACACCTGCTAGATGATCTGCAATCGGCGAGTAACGAGGTATTTGCAGCGATTAAGAGTAACACGGCCACGGTCCAAGAGACGGTAGAAAGGGCTTACGGCGCGAATCAAATATCGATGGAGCTTAAAGAGCAGGCGAAGCAAGTTGAGGAACTATCAACTCTGGTGTCGACCAGTGCTGAGCAACAATCGGAGGTGGCAAAACAGATATCGTCCGACATTACTAAAGTGTTAGAAGCTGCTAATGATGAGCTTGAAGCAGCGAAAGAAATGAAAGAGATCTTTAGTAGCATGAATGCGAACGGTAATACGCTACAAATGACGATTGATAATTTTAAAATTAATTAGGATTAACTCATTAGGAACAAAAAAGGCCGATTACTCGGCCTTTTTTAAAAACTTACTGGTACCACTAGAGTGACAAGCGTGCTGCTTGGAACAATAACTCAGAAGAAATTCTGACTTTGTAATCAGGGTTTACATAGTTAAACTTAATTAAGCCCTGCTGATCAGCAATAAAAATTGCAGGTGCAGGAAGTACGCGGCGTTTAGTGCCGTCTTCCAGCATTGTGTCGGCGCCTATTTTGCTTGAGCGAGCTGCAATTTCTTCTGGTAAGAAGAAACCTATACCGAACGCTTTCGTTGCTTCAAGGCTGTTATCAGACAACAACTTAACAGCGAACTTAGTATCTAACTTTTGCTCTTGTAGTCTTTCTGGAGACTCCGGTGAAATGGCAACGATTTGATAACCTAAGTTTACCATACGCTTTTCTATGTCTTTAAGACCCGCAAGCTGTCTGCTGCAATAAGGGCACCAACCACCACGATAGAATAAAATAACGGTAGGCTTCTCGTTCACGATATCTTTTAGTTTAACGGACTTCCCGTCAAACGTTTGGACGGTAACATCAGGAATACTTTGTCCATTAAGTAGAGGGGTAACATCTTTTGCTTGCTCAGCAAATTGGTTACGGTCGAGTGCTTGAGCGTTGGAAACTATACCAAAAGCAAGCATAGCGACGAGCATAAAAATACGCATGGGTGTTTTTTCTCCTATAATTTAAACAGTTAAGACCTGTCCGCGAGTGCTTACATTTCGAGCTCTTAATCTGATCCGATGAGTTTGTACCGAGTGGTCACGATTGTAACAATGTATTTCAATAGCGGCTAATAAACAAACCTGAAACTAAAGTGTCGGGTGTAAAGATATTAGCGTGCGATCGACTCCGCACATGAGGTTAATTTGTGTGAGACTGCTGCATGGCATGCCACCAATTGTCGTCTGCGACTATTTCACCTTGAGGATTAATGGTTGGAAGCGGTAAGTCCCTTAGTGTCCAATGTTGGTAGAGGTCAGGGTATCCATTTGAAAACAAAATAGTTTGCCGTGTTTCCTCTGGCAACATGCGCCTGTCATATAAACCGGCTAGCTGTCGTTGCCTTTGTGCTTCGTACAATATCAAGGCTGTAGCGACAGAAACATTGAGTGATTGCACCATGCCCATCATTGGGATCACAATCGCATGATCAGCGATTTCAATGGCTTTGCTGGATACACCGTATTTCTCTTGTCCAACAACAATGGCGGTTGGTTTGCAATAATCAATCTCTCGAAAATCAACAGCTTGATCGGAGAAATTGGTTACTAACACCTGCATCCCCTGTTGCTGTTTTAAGCCCGTTAATGTCGACTCAATATCATCGCTTTGTTGTAAGTCTATCCAATGTTGGCTGCCTTTAGCTGTTCCACTTCTAAGTTCGAATGCTTTGTCGAGTACCATGTGTAAACGATGCACACCGACGGCTTCGCAGCTGCGAATAATGGCAGAAATATTATGCGGTTTATTGACCTGATCCATACACACGGTCAGGTCAGTTTGCCGTTGATTGAGAACCTGAGTGATCCTCTGATAACGTTCGGGTGTCAAAGTAGAGGGCTATTCAGCGATATGCATCACGCCATCAATTTCGATTTGTGAGCCTTTAGGCAAACCTGCAACTTCAATGGCTGCGCGCGCCGGGTAGGGCTCCTCGAAATAAGTCGCCATGATTTCATTTACCGTGGCGAAATTGCCTAGGTCAATCATAAAGATATTAACCTTAACCAAGTCACTCATACTCCCGCCAGCTGCTTCACACACTGCTTTTAAATTGTTGAAAACTTGAATAGTTTGGTCACGAAAGTCATCTGAGACCATTTCCATGGTTGATGGAACAAGAGGGATTTGGCCTGAGACATAGACTGTAGGGCCAACTTTGACTGCCTGACTATATGTACCAATAGCAGCAGGCGCATTATCTGTGTGGATAATGGATTTTGACATGATAATACCTTAATACGTGTTATGTGGATTGTTTTGAACGGCTATGACGTGAAACTCGTTGCACTTCATCCATGGTCCGGATTCGTCGCATAATATTAGCGAGATGGATCCTGTTGGATGTTGTCAGTTCTAAGTCTATATAGTAGATGTTACTTTCTTTCTCTTCCGTCTGCAGGCTAATAATATCAGACTCACAGTCGGCTATCATATTGGTTAATGTTGCCAATGTGCCTTGGTGGTTGAATAGCTCAATTCTTAGTGACGCTTTAAAATCACCTGTTGGGTTTTCATCCCATTGCATGGACAGGATCCGCTGCGGTTCTTCTTTGACGATACGGCGTATGTTGTTGCAGCCTGCCTGGTGAATAACCATGCCTCGTCCAGGACTTAATACAGCGATAATTTCATCATCAGGGATTGGGTGGCAGCAACGGGCATAAGTGACTAATAACCCTTCAGCTCCTTTAATAGCCACTTTTCGATTAGGATCTTCTTCTTTATTTTCTTGGCTGCCGATGAGTCGTCTAGCGACAATAGCGCTTAACTCATTGCCCAAGCCGAGGTCAGCCAATAAGGCATAAAAGTTTTCATGTTTGGTATCAGAGACTACGCGATCGATGTCTTCCTGAGGGATATCGTCGAGTTTCACTTTACCCAGGGCATGGCGTAGAAGTCGATTACCCAATGCAATGGCTTCTTCAGAGCGTTGTTTCTTGAGGTATTGTCGAATATTGGCACGAGCACGGGCGCTGACGACAAAGTTTAACCAGTTTGCATTAGGTTTGGCACCTGGAGACGTAATAATCTCAACTGTTTGGCCGTTGTCTAAGGAGCGGTTTAGTGCATAGTTGCGTCTATCAACACGCACGCCGACACAGCTATTGCCAATATCGGTATGGACGGCGTAAGCGAAATCAACCGGGGTTGCGCCTAGTGGCAGCTCGATGATGCGTCCATCTGGTGTAAAGACATAGATCTCGTCAGGGAACATGTCTGTTTTGACATTTTCAATGAATTCAAAGGATGAACTGGCACTTTGTTGTAATTCCAGCAGAGATTGCATCCACTTTCTTGCGCGAACTTGAGCGGTCGTTCCTTTGCCACTTTCTGCTTCTTTGTACATCCAATGGGCAGCAACACCTTTGTCAGCCATTTGATCCATGGCTTCTGTTCTAATTTGAATTTCGACGGGAATACCGTGAGGGCCAATCAATGATGTATGTAAGGATTGATAGCCATTGGTCCTAGGGATAGCAATGTAGTCTTTGAAACGCCCCTCGATGGGTTTATATAAACCATGCATTGCACCAAGTGCTCGATAACATTCGTCCAGTGAGTTAACGACAACTCTAAAAGCATAGACATCCATGACTTCATTAAACATCAATTCTTTATTTTTCATCTTGCGATAAATAGAATACAGATGCTTTTCACGACCTTTAACATCACCTTTGATTTTATTGTCTTGCAGGCGAGTTTCTATTTCTTTGCGTGTATTTTCGATGATCTCTTTGCGGTGACCACGTGCTTGTTTTACGGCACCTCCTAATGCTCTATGACGCAGGGGATACATAGCTGCAAACCCAAGATCCTCAAGCTCATTCTTCATGTCATGAATACCGAGCCTATGAGCAATAGGGGCATAGATTTCGAGTGTTTCGCGTGCTATTCGACGGCGTTTGTCGGGCCTTAAGGCGCCTAATGTGCGCATGTTATGCGTTCGGTCAGCTAACTTGATCAAAATAACCCGGATATCTTGCACCATAGCCATGGTCATCTTTCGGAAGTTTTCGGCTTGCGCTTCTTCCTTACTGCGGAATTTTAGTTTGTCGAGTTTACTAACACCTTCGACGAGATCTGCTACCACGCTGCCAAAGGCATCTGAGATGTCTTCATGTGATATCTCTGTATCTTCAATAACGTCGTGTAGTAAGGCTGCAATCAATGCTTCATGGTCTAAACGCATATCCGCAAGGATGCGCGAAACAGCTACAGGATGTGTAATATAGGGATCGCCACTGCTGCGGCTTTGTCCATCATGGCCGGAACGAGCCATAATGTATGCGTCTTGCATTTTTTCTACCTGATCTGGTGGCAGGTATTCGCTGATTTTTAGCTTCAGACCCTCGAAAAGATACACAAACTTACAATTCGTCCCAAAAAGATATCGATAAGTCGAATGTAAACGCCAAATGCAATGAATTCAAGGCATTAATGCATTAATGAAAGCAAATGGTGAGTTTAATACCAATAACAATAAATAAGTGTTCATTTGGTGAGCGTTGAAAAGCGCTTTACGTTTATCTAAAAAGCAATTTTTTGTGCTCAATGACCGATTATCAGAATACTCAGGTGGAGAAAGAGCCTAGGCTGGAAGAGATGAATACCTCTTCCTATAACCTAAACTTGGACTGACGTGAATAGGTATTATACGTCGTCAGATAAAATGCTAGATACTGAAGCAAACTCAGCTTCTTTTTGTGCTTGTTCTTCCATAGCTGCTTCAGCTTGTAACGTATCGTTATTTACTAAGCCTTCTTCTATTTCACGTAAGGCTGTAACCGTTGGTTTGTCATTATCAATTTCAACCATAGGTGTTTTGCCTTCGATGGCAATCTGACGCGCACGACGAGCAGCAACTAATACCAAATCAAATCGGTTGCCAATTTTTTCAACAGCATCTTCAACAGTAACGCGAGCCATTTTTATCTCCGAAAAAGGGTTTAAGCAATAGGTGCTAACGCTATTAGACTAACACCGACTTTAAAAAAAGGTTGCGTAGTTTACTCTCTATTTGTGAATTAGCCAAGTGATCAGTCTTGCATAGACGCAAATAATGTTTTATGACGCTCTGATTGGAGACGTTGGACCAATCTTTGGCTGGCCACAATTGTCGATAAGTCTGCCAGTGCCTGATCGAAATCGTCATTAACAACAATGTAATCAAACTCTTGATAATGCGAGATTTCGTCACGTGCTTTAGCCATGCGGCCTGCGATAATCTCAGCACTGTCTTGTTGGCGATTAGTGAGTCTTTCTCGTAAAGCCTGTTCAGAAGGCGGGGCAATAAAGATAGATACTGTGTTGGGTAGTTGTGTTTTGACTTGTCGAGCACCTTGCCAATCTATATCTAAAAAAACATCGACTCCTTGATTTAATGTTTGTTCAATGACAGGGCGCGATGTGCCGTAATAATTACCAAAGACCTCAGCCCACTCAAAAAATATACCCTCTGCAATGAACTTTTCAAACGTTTCACGCGTAACGAAGTGATAATGCTCTCCGTCTACCTCATTAGGTCTAGGCGATCGTGTTGTATGTGATATCGATACTTGCATTGGGTAGTCACTTTGCTGATCTTCGCTTAACAACGCTTTTAACAAACTGGACTTACCCGCACCAGATGGTGCCGCTAAAATGAAAAGATTTCCTGGAGCTGCTGACATAAAAAAATACTGTTGAATTCACCAAATAAAGTACAGTAATGTTAGCATAATCAACAATATACTTATAGATTGCCACCAAAGGATCACTTTATGCCCGTCCCAACCTTAGATTTTGTTGATGTAATGCCAAAGTCAACGCACGATGCGACTGTCGTTTGGCTTCATGGGTTGGGTGATTCAGGTAACGGTTTTGCACCTTTAGTACCTGAGCTTAAATTGCCTGAAGATTCAGGGATCCGTTTTATTTTCCCGCATGCGCCTGTGCAACCTATAACGATTAACAACGGTATGCCAATGAGAGCTTGGTACGACATTCGTTCCTTGTCGATAGAGCAACGAGCAGATGTCGATGGTGTTATAGAATCGGCGGCCAATGTCAAAGTGTTGGTTGATGATGAAATTGAACGTGGGATTAAACCAGAACGTATAATCCTAGCAGGCTTCTCTCAGGGTGGCGTCATTGCATACCATTTAGGGTTACGCTACGAAAAGACTCTGGCTGGCATATTGACACTTTCTACTTATATGAGTGAGTCAGATAAGCTTGCTGAACAAGGTAGTACAGCTAACAAAAACACACCTCTTTTTGTCTGTCACGGGCAGCATGACGAAGTTGTTCAACCCGCTCTCGGTAGAATGGCTTACGATGCTCTTGTGAAAGCGGGGTATGATGCAACATGGAAAGATTACCCTATGCAACATAATGTATGTGCAGAGGAGATAAGTGATATTTCTGCGTGGATCCAGCAGAGATTGGTTTGATTATAGTACGAGGTGGAATAACTTTCGTAAGTAACTGTTTTTGTTCGTTATAAAATTGTGATGAAATAATATTCAACGATGACCGGTTTAGTCATCTACAATGTAAGTGGTTTGTATTGACCCCGATGATGCGAGTCAGTGACAGTAGTGAGATCACAATTACGCACCCATCAATGTTTAATTAGTTTGGAGTGAAAAATGAAAAAAATTCAGTTACTAGTGCTTGCCTTGGCATGGTTGGTGGCATTACCTGCACTTGCTGCAAAAGATGCAGTAAACACTAAAGGTTTTGGTAACAGCGCAGCAATAAAGGGCTACGATACAGTTGCATATTTTACTGAAGGTAAGCCTGTAGAAGGTTCTGAAAGCTTCTCAACACAATGGCACGGTGCGACTTGGCAGTTCTCTTCTCAAGAAAATCTTGATTTATTTAAAGGTAATCCAGAGAAATATGCGCCTCAGTATGGCGGTTACTGTGCTTGGGCAATGGCCGACGGTAAAGGAAGAACTGCAGGTATTGATCCTGATGTATGGCATATCTATGAAGGTAAGCTTTACTTGAACTATAACAAGAACGTTCAAAAAGAGTGGTTATCAACAAAGCTTGCTGATATTGAGGTTGCTGATAGAAACTACCCTAACGTCACTGACGTTAAAGAGTTCAACTAAGCAACACATTCTTATTCTCCAGTTGAGGCCTGTTTATGCAGGCCTTTTTTGTATTTGAAATACAATAATCTTCAATATAACAACAACCTACATATATAAGTGAATCACTAACGAACTTTTGAAAGTGTTGTATTTCATTACTTGGTTCCATTAGGTCTGCTGCATATTCGACAATTGAGTGTTAAAATCACACACGTCTTAACTTATTTGTTTCTGCTGAAAGGATAATCATGACTCAGCGTATCATCCGTATTGCCACCAGAAAAAGTGAGCTTGCTTTATGGCAGGCTTATTACGTTAAAAATTTACTGCTTGAGAAGCATCCAGAACTAAGCATTGAACTTGTACCAATGAGTACACAAGGTGATAAAATTCTAGATACGCCTTTAGCTAAAATTGGTGGTAAAGGGCTGTTTATTAAAGAGCTAGAAGTGGCCATGCTGGAAGGACGAGCGGATATTGCTGTGCACTCAATGAAAGATGTACCCGTTCAGTTTCCTGACGAATTTACGCTCGCTGCTATCTGTGAACGCGAAGATCCGCGCGACGCGTTTGTGTCTAACCACTTTTCCTCGATAGATGCTTTACCTAAAGGCGCTAAGGTAGGCACCTCAAGTTTAAGAAGGCAGTGCCAATTAAAAGCAAATCGTCCCGATTTAGATATTTTAGACTTGCGTGGTAACGTAAATACGCGTTTAGCGAAGCTAGATGATGGCCAATACGATGCCATTATTCTTGCTGCGGCTGGTCTTATTCGACTCGAGATGAAAGATAGAATATCTGACTATATATCACCTGATGACTCGCTGCCTGCCGTTGGTCAAGGTGCGGTTGGTATTGAATGCCGAAAAGATGATCAGGCGTTGATTGCACTGTTGCAATCTATTGTTCATCAAGAAACAACATTACGTGTGCGTGCAGAACGAGCTATGAACAACAAGCTACAAGGCGGTTGCCAAGTACCTATAGCTGGATATGCAGAGCTGGTGGATGGAAAGATTCAAATGAAAGGCCTGGTCGGTAGTTTAGACGGTGAGACCATGCTGATCGCTAATAAAACAGGACAAGTGACCGACCCTGAGTGGGTAGGCGTCGCTATTGCTGAAGATCTTATTGAGCAGGGTGCTACTGATATTCTTAATGCGTTGCACTAACGTTAAGACGGCGTTATCGTGCAATCAGCCTTAATTATTCGCCCTGATGGCAAGTGCCAAAAAACGGTAGAGTTTTTCACACATCAGGGCACGCAAGCCGTTGGTTTGCCTTTAGTGAACGTTATTGTTCAAGAAGCAGATTGTCAGGCATTTATTGCTAAATTAAGGAGTGCAAGCTGTCTTGATATTGCCGTTTTTACGAGTACTTATTCAGCGAGTTTTGTTCTTGAGGCAATGCAAGGGAGAAGTTGGCCTGCGGACCTTACTATTATTGGTATTGGTTCAAGCACAGCAGCTATATTTAAATCTGCTTCTATCGCCGCAACGACGCCACGAGTGGCAACCAGTGAGGGTTTACTGGATATGCCAGAGTTATGCGATGTCGCGGGCAAGCATATCGCTATTGTTAAAGGGGTGGGTGGGAGAACGATACTTGCTCAACAACTAAAACAACGCGACGCAGGTGTTACAGAATTTGATTGTTACGAAAGGCTTCCTAATCTAGCGGTGGTTGAGCAATTGCGTCAGAATAAGCAACAGATTGATTGTGTTGTGGCAACCAGTGGTGAATTAATTGCGTTAGCCGTGCAACATTTGAGTAACAGCTGGTGTCAAAAGCCTTGGATTGTGGTCAGTGAAAGAATAGCACAGATCGCTCGCGACAAGGGTATTGAGCGCGTTGTTGTAAGTCCATCAGCGAGAAATGAAGATTTATATGCGACCTACAAAACTTTATAAAGATTGGAGTATTGCATGACAGATAAGCCTGAAGCGGATATCACTTCGGCGTCAAAAAAGTCAGATGATGTCAATAATGATCAGCAAATGTTGGACGAGTTAAGGGAACAAGTACGAGAATCTCAGACAAAAGAGTCTGCGTCTTCTGCGCCTAATAAAACGGAAGAAAAAAAGACAACGAAAGATAATAGTAAATCGCGCACTCCACATCCAGATAAAACAAGTGATAAACCGGCAAAGACTACTGTGTTGTGGCTTTTTACGGTATTCAACTTGATTCTTATCCTTGGTGTAGCTGGCGCTGGTTATTGGTTTTGGCAAAAAATAGACAGACAGATAGATAACCAAAATCAACAAACGCAAAGCGGAATAACGTCTCAGTTTAGTGCTCAACAGCAACGACTCGATAATGCACTGACCCAGTTAGTCGAGCAACTCAATGACAATACGTCAGATGCACTCAAACCGGTTTTCGATCAGCTCAACTCAGTCTCCTTGAAAGCTGATGCAACGCAAGCACGGATAAGTGAAATCTCAGGTAGGCGGCCCAGTGACTGGTTGCTTGCAGAAGCTGATTATTTAGTGAGAATGGCGGGGCGAAAGCTGTGGCTAGAAAAGGATGCCACAACAGCTGTTCTTATGCTGCAAACAGCCGACCAACGATTAGCTGATATTAATGATCCTAGCTTGATTCCGTTAAGAGAGTTAGTCGCGAACGATATTGTTAATGTACAACAGGTCAATCAGGTACCTACAACGGCAATTGCGCTAAAAATAACGGGCCTTATCAAAAGTGTTGATAGTTTGCC
>CAZVDU010000018.1:23816-39517 GCA_964625615.1 uncultured Pseudoalteromonadaceae bacterium
CAGTTGGAGATGGTAAGTTTGCTGGAGTAGAGTTACTGGCAGCTGCGCAAGCAGCGAATAATTTGGGCGATCCTGATAAGGCTGTGAGCTTATGGGAGAAAGCGCAGAAAGAAAAAGCTAGCCGTTTAGCTGCTACGATCCATTTGATTGAGCATCACATTAAGCAAGGTCAGCCTGATGAAGCGATTGTGCTGATAACAGAATTAACAGACAAAGAGCAGAAGAATAAGCGAGTTGTGGCGCTTCGGGTGCAGGCACTTGCTAATAGTGGTCAATGGCAAACGCTTAAAGACAATTTGTCTGGTTGGAAAAAGCAATTATCTACCGAAGATTACCAGTATTGGATGAAACAAACGGCGCAAGGCTTTTATGCAGAGCTGGCGAGCCGAGAAGGAGCAAACCCGCTTAAACAATACTGGCAAAGTTTGCCGAGAAAAACTCGAAACGATCCAGCCCAGCAATCAGCGTATGTCGAACAGCTGATTGGGCAAGCTATGTTCGCAGATGCTGAAGCTAGCTTGCTATCTTTTCAGACTAAACAACCACACTCTTTATTAGTGCCTTTATTTCGTCAGCTGCGTTTAACCAATCCGACAGCCAGTATTAAGCGCCTTGAAGAGTGGCTCAAGAAGGATAGCGAAAATGCAGAGCTATTGTCCGTATTAGGTCAGGTGGCTTTTAATACAAAAGATTGGTCATTAGCTGAAAGAGCGTTAGCCAAAGCCATAAGGTTAACGTCGGATAATAAAGATATTTTATTGTTAGCGAGAATAAAAGAACAACAAGACCCCTCTCAAGCGCTGGCACTATACAAACAAAGCTTGCAGATTTGATTAACGCCTGCTGACATATCAGCATTATTTTTATGACGGCTGGATAACGGTAGGAAATCTTGAATACCATCAAAAGCTTTAAACCTATCAGTGATCAATCTGCGCGCTTATTGATTTTAGGCAGCATGCCCGGTATCGCTTCTTTAGATGCACATCAGTATTATGCGCATCCTCGGAATGCCTTTTGGCCTATCATGGCTGATATTTTTAACTTTGACGTTGGCCTTGCCTACGAAGCGCGTAAAGCAAGTCTTATAGCGTCAGGTGTTGCTGTTTGGGATGTACTCAGTGAATGCATTCGCCCTGGTAGCCTTGATAGTGATATTAAGGCCGGTTCACGCATCCCCAACGACTTCCTTACGTTTTTTAAAGAACATCCCAATATTGGAAGAATTGGTTTTAATGGATTAGAAGCACAAAAAAGCTTTAATAAATATGTGCTGCCGGAAATTAATAGCGATGGTATGTGCTTTGTACAACTGCCGTCTTCTAGCCCAGCGCATACCATGCGTTTAGAAAATAAAGTGAAACAATGGCGCGAAAAGCTAATTAACGCCCATTAAGGTTTAATTAGCCACAACAGAAATCTTTTCCTCAGGCTCTGACATGGCGAAATCCAGTTGCACGGATGCCGTTATTGTTTCTCCTGTTGGATTTGTATAGATCCACTGTTCTAGTGCACGCGTGGCACTGTCATCAAATACGCCTTCTGGCAGTGATTTCAGTACGTGGATGTTATCTACTCTGCCCTGCTTGTCTATGTCAAAAGCCATGCGAACAAACCCTTCAATCCCTTTTTCTGCTGCCGCTAAAGGATATTTTGGGTTTACTCTTTCAATAGGCCTGATCTCTTCCGAATGTTTCTGACTATCGGCGTTTGCGAGGGTTAAAATAGACCCTGACAACAACATACACATTGCAACGATAGATTTACTGACAAAGCTTGAAGGTTTGTTGATTTTGAGTTGGTACAGTCGTTCTTTTAACATACTTTTTTCTCCAAAAGTGAGTTGGCTTAGGTTAAACATAGGGTCTTGACTACTCGCATTGAGTAACGCTTTTGCGTACTGAAGGCGTGTTTGTTTATTGCGCCCTTCCAGCACTCTTTGATCGCAAGATAACTCCTGCAAAATACGAAACCTTCTATAAGCTAACCAACACAAAGGGTTAAACCAGAAGATGGTTATCAGAGCCATACCGATATGGTTCCAAAGAATATCTTTGCGACTGAAGTGGACAAGCTCATGGGCTAAAATCAGTTTTTGTTGCTCTGTGCTGAACACTCGTTGAAAGTTAGTAGGAACAATCAAGGTAGGTGAGACTATTCCAAAAAGGTAGGGGCTTATATTGTCTGGAGTGAATCTTATTTTAACTTTTGTACTAACAAGCTTGTTATCCCAAATAGACTGTTCAGCTATTGTGTCTTGGTATGAATTTGACTGCGCCAAGCTCTTGAAATGCAAAAACAGGCTGTATCCGAGTATTGTAAAGGCACCGGCTAACCATAGGGCAATAAAGGCCCAACTCGTTTCTAACTCAACTTGAGTCATTTCATTGGCTTTTTCTTTGGCTGAAATGAGAAAGGTGGCAACAGAGCTTTTATCAACCCAAAAAGAAAAGTTAATCGTGTTAATAACCAAGCTAATAGGAATAATCATCCAAAGGGCATAGTGACTACTTGCTCCTATTACTTTTGTTAATTTGGAGCCACCTAGTAATAATAGGCTTAGGATTAATGTAATAAGTAAGGTCTGCTCTATAAGCCAATCAATCATTTTCTTTCTCCCATTGTTTGATGAGTAGTTTCAATTCTTCAACATCTTCCTTATTTAACTTGTTTTTCTGTGCGAACATGGCGACGAGAGGTGAAACTTTTCCCTTAAAAAAGTTACCTATAAGGCTATCGCTTTGCTGGAGTTGATAGTCGTGTTGACTCACAAGAGGGAAATAGAGATACCGCCTACCTTCTTTTTTAAAGTCAATAGCTTGCTTTTTAACCAGTCGACCGATAAGCGTCTTGACTGTTTTTTCGTGCCATTCTTCTTTCTCGTTGAGGCGTTCAACTATTTCGCCAGAGGTCGTTGGATGGCCTTGCCAAATTGCTTCTAAAACTTTTAGTTCTGTTTTGCTAATATCAATCATAAGATTACACATGTAATTCATTTGATTTAAGGATTACATGTGTAATTTAATAAGTAAAGGAGAAATATAAAATAAGACTTAGAAATTGATATTCTAAGCCTAAAGTGAGAAGGGAACCCGATTGGGTTCTAGGTTAAAAAGCTCTTATATTACGTCAGTGAGAAGTAGTCCGCATGTTGCTTAAGTGTTTGCGCTAAGGCGTTGAGCTCTTCTGCAACTTCTTGGTTTTTGTCCAGGAATCGGTTAGCTGCATTGGCCATCTCATCTGCTGTGCTAGAAGCCTCTTTGATTTGTGTGGCTGCATAATCGATAGCCTCGACTTGGTGAGTGGACGCGTCAACAACTTGTCTTACGTTGCCACTGGAACTATTTGCCTGATGTTCAATGTCTTGCAACAACTGGGAAGAGTTGACCGTCAATTCCAACCCCCTTTCTATTTGTGGGAGGCTACTTTCCATCGTTTGCATCGTTGCGCCAGTTTCTCGTTGCACTTCTGATAGCATGACCTCAATCTCTGATGTTGCTTCGCCAGTTCTTGCGGCTAAGTTTCTAACTTCATCAGCTACCACTGCAAAGCCTCTTCCTAGTTCGCCGGCTCTCGCTGCTTCAATAGCGGCATTCAAAGCTAATAAGTTTGTTTGATCTGAAATTTCGCTAATAACATTAGTAATTCCGCCGATATCTCGTGTCCTTTGCTCTAATTGTTGGATTTTTTCAACAGCGGCTGAAACGACTGATAAGACTTGCCTGATTTCTGATTCTGTTGCCTTTAACTCACTGTTCCCTCGCACAGATGAACTTAATGTGTCTCCCGAGTTTTTTTCAGTTTCTGTCAGTATTGATGAAACAGCATTGTTTATGGCCTTAACGTCGTCCAACTTGCTTGTCGCGCTATCGACCAGTTGTCGTTGTCTGGTTGTAAAGTCAACCAACTCAGTGGAACCTTGGGATGCTGTATCTGTTTGTAAGTTAATACGGCTTGAAGCTTCATGAATACCTGCAATAGTCCGTCTAAGCTGGCTTTGCATCTTTTCTAAACTGCCAAGAACACTGCATTCGTTCTTATGTGTAAAGTTTTGACTCAAATCGCCATCTGCCATTTTGCCGAGTATGCGCACTATGTCATGCGGTTCTCCGCCCAGTGAGCGACTTAGGTTGACAACCACAACTGTAACAATAATTAATCCGAAAACCACAGATATGGACGTCGCCGTAAACATAACTCCTGAGAATGCTCGACTTCGTTCCCTTACCAAAACTGTTTCAGCAACATTCTTTTCTTCTTGTAAATCGATAAACTGATTGATTACGGCAAGCCACTCCGTAAATGCAGGTCGAGCTCGTGTTAGGAGAACGCTATTTGCCTCATCCATGTTGTGTTGTAGCTGTAAATCAATAATTTGCTCAACTAAGGGCAATGTCTTTTTCTCTACATCTTTGATTGCGCTTAGTATTTCCCTTTCTTCACTACTCGCATTCTTTGACATTATGTTATCTAAAGGCCCAGAAGATTCCTGATAAAAAACCTCTAATGCTCTTATTTCCTCAACGACACTCTGAACATCTTGCTGGTTTTCGAACAGTACAACATCACGAATAGCGATAGCTCTGTCATGGACACTACCTCTAAAGTTTATGGCATAACGTTGTTTAACAGCATTGACCTCGTTAATCATCTCCATTTTGTTGTCTATAAATGCGACATTCCTCGCACCTATTACGGTGATTGCTATCATCATCACAAGGATGAAGCCAAAACCAAGGAGTAATCGTAGTTTGATAGATATTTTATTCATTAGTAGCTCTATTGTTATTTTTATAGATAAATCTGTGCTTAATCTAAGCTACATTGCAGGTATATGACTGTAAAAAGGGTAAATTCAATCGACTCAATCTAAAAAACTGATGGCATTTTAATCAGGTAAGTTATTTAGCCTATTGTTGAATCAAACTGAACATACCAATCATATTTTCTTACTTATTCGTTGTGTGGTTTGTACCTATAATACTAGGTCACAAATAAGCGTAATTAACTTGGTAGAGAGAATAATGATAGAGCATTACCCTTTTGAAGATCTCGGTAAAGCAGATCATGGTTGGCTTAAGGCGAATCATCATTTCAGCTTTGCCCATTATTACCGGTCAGACCGTATGGCTTTTGGCAAGGTTCGTGTTATTAATGATGATTGGGTGGCGCCAGGTTCTGGGTTCCCGCCGCATCCTCACAATAATATGGAAATTATTACCTTTGTGCGCAGCGGCTCGGTAACGCACAAAGATAATACTGGCAACAAAGGGATTACGCAGAAAGGAGAGGTTCAAGTGATGAGTGCGGGATCAGGTATTGTGCATTCTGAATATAATTTGTCGAAAGAGCCTCTAACGCTTTATCAAATATGGATAGAAACGAATAAACAAAATGTCAAGCCGCGGTGGGAGAGTAAGCAGTTCCCTAATGATTTTGCCGCTAGAATACCTTTGTTAGTGTCGGGTTACGAAGAAGATAGAGAAAAGGCATTGTTTATCCACCAAGAAGCACGTATCTATGGAGGAAAAATAGCTAAGGATAACTTTATAGAGCATAGCATTACTCATCAAGCTTATGTGTTAGCGTCTAGTGGGTCGTTCGATATTATTCAAAATGGGAACAGCGTGACACTTAAAAAAGGTGATGGTGCTGAGGTTACTGAGGCGAATAGTATGCAGGTAAAAGCTCATGAAGACAGTGAAATCGTCATTTATTGATGCCCCTACCTAATCTGAATGATAACAACCTCAACCCCACAGAGACTGCGAGGCTGAGGTTGCACTACCAAAAAGAGTTAAAGTTTTTCTACTTTGTATTGAGAGCCAACCAATCCGTAAAAGATGATAAATAAGTAACATATCATTGGCAGAATAAAGGACAGCTGCAAGCCTACAGAATCAGCAATAGCGCCTTGTATAACTGGCACAATAGCACCACCAACTATGGCTAAACACAGTAAGCCAGAACCTTTACTGGTGTATTTACCCAAGTCTTTTAACGCAAGACTAAAAATAGTTGGGAACATGATAGAGTTGCATAAACCAACCAGTAATATTGACCACATTGCCAAACTTCCAGAAGATGACACTGCCATTAATATCAGCAAAACTGAGAGAGATGCGTTAATAGCTAATAACAGGGCAGGTTTTATTTTTTGCATAAGCGCCGCACCAATAAAGCGACCAACCATAGCACCACCCCAGTAGTAGGTTAGGTATGACGCAGCAGCTATCTCTTCAAGCCCTGCAACAGAGTCTTCGGCTAAAAAGTTAATGATAAAGCTACCGATAGATACCTCAGCACCCACATAAACAAAGATACCTATCACGCCCCAAAACAATGGACGGCTTAATCCCATAAGGGCTGCGAAAGAACGATCATTACCTTCATTCTCTGCTTGATCAGCAGCCGTTTTGGGGAAAGTCATACGCATCATGAAAACGGCGATAAAGAACAATGCACCTGCTAGTACAGCGTATGGCAAAATAACAGTATCTGCGCCAGCAGTTGCTGCACCTGTGGCAGAGGTTAGGATTAAAAATCCACCAAGCCTGGGTGCGACAGTTGTTCCCAACGCATTAAAGCCTTGAGTAAGTGTTAACCTGCTAGAAGCGCTATTAGGGTCTCCCATTAAAGTAACCATAGGGTTCGCTGATACTTGTAGAATGGTGATTCCACTAGCCAAAACGAATAATGCGCCTAAGAACATGGCATAAACTTCAAGCTTTGCTGCTGGAATAAACAGCAAGCAGCCGATTGCTGCGATACTTAAACCGACGCCAATACCTTTCTGGAAGCCAATTTTATTGACGAGCCAACCTGCAGGGATCGAGACTAAAAAGTACGCACCGAAAAAGCAGAACTGAATTAGCGTGGCTTGAGTGTAGGTTAAGCTAAATACCCCTTTTAAGTGCGGTATTAAAATATCGTTAAGCGCTGTAATAAAACCCCACATAAAAAAGAGTGAGGTCAGTGCGATTAACGGCCACATAGAGTTCAATTGTGTACCAGGTGACGCTACGGCATCATTGGTTTTCGTGGGTGTCATTGTTTTGTCCTATTCTAAAACGTCAGGCCATGGCCATATTTAAAGAGTGGTGTATAGCCTTCATCACCTGTATTTTTTGATACATCGTCAAGACTCGCTGGCCATGAAACAGGGAGTTTCCCCGTTGGTTTATGTGTGCCAAAAAGTACATCTGCGACGCCGTCTGCTTCTGTACCTGGAAGCCATGCAGCAACTAAGGCGTCCCACTTAGGTAATTCGTCATTGATTAACAATGGACGGCCAGACACTAAGACAACCAAAACAGGTACGCCAGTAGCTTTGATAGTGTTTATTGTTTCTAACTGCTCATCACTTAACGTCAATGGCTGACAGTTTGTGCAAGGTTGTACATCATAATCTCCCATACCTTCTGCATAAGGTTTTTCGCCAACAACAACAACAGCAACATCATGCCCCGCTGCACCTTTGCCATCTTTTGCGAAAGTCACATTATTAGCATGTTGTTTTATGCCCTCTAAAATGGTTGTGCCTTTAGTAATAGCGCCCTCTTGGCCTTGCCATTGAATTGACCAGCCACCTGACTGTAAGCCGATGTCGTTAGCGTGAGTACCTGCTACGAATATCTTGGCATCAGCTTTAAGTGGCAAAATGGCATTATTTTTTAATACAACTTGGGACTCTCGCACTGCCTGGCGAGCAAGCTTGCGATGTTCTTCGTTACCTAAGACGCCTTGATAGTTGGGCATTCTGTCTTTGGCCATTGGCGCATCAAATAGCCCTAATCTGACCTTTTGCGTAAGAATGCGAGTAACGGCGTCATCAATACGTTGCATTGGGATCTCACCTTCATTCACCGCTGCGGTAATATCGGTAATGTATTCACGCCAAAACTCTGGCTCCATAGCCATGTCCAAGCCAGCGTTAATTGCTTTTACGATACGTTCGCGGTTGGTTTCTGCTGCAATTTCTTCGATAGCTTGCCAGTCCGATATTACAAATCCGTCAAAGCCTAGTTCACCTTTTAATACAGTGTTATTTAAGTAGTTGTGCTCATGCATTTTCAGGCCTGCATAACTACTGTAAGAAAACATCACTGAACCAACATCTTGCTTGAAGGCGTTGAGGTAAGGTGCAATATGAATATCACGTAACTCCTGCTCACTAACGCGTGTATCGCCACGGTCAATAACATAGTCATGATCGCCTGTACCGTATGTTGTGCCGCCATCGCCAACCCAATGTTTAGCGGTTGCTAGCACTAAACCAGATTCCTGCATGCCTTTTACGTAAGGCCCAGAATAGCTCACGCCAATTTCAGGGTTTTCGCCGTAGCATTCGAAGGCTCTACCCCAACGTTTATCTCTCGACACACAAAGGGCAGGGGCAAAATTCCAATGAATACCTGTTGCGGCAACCTCTGCGGCGGTGGCTCGACCGATCTTTTCCATTAGTTCGGGGTTGCGCATAGCGCCTAGCCCAACGTTATGTGGGAAAAGTGTCGCGTCTTTAACGTTATTGTGTCCGTGAACAGCGTCAGTTCCGTAGATGAAGGGGATACCTAAGCGTGTACTTAGAGCGGCTTCTTGATAGGCGTCAATCATTGCATGCCAATCTTCCGGGCGATTCTCTCCCGGTACCGAGCCACCGCCGTTCAATACTGAGCCTAAAAAGTATTTTTTGATGTCTTCTGGCGTTACATTGTTACGTTCAGCCTGTGTCATCTGACCTATTTTTTCTGCCAATGTCATTTTAGATACAAGATCTTGTACAAACTGTTCAGGTGTCTGTTCGCTTGACGCCTGCTCTACAGTAGTACTATTGCTGGTAGTGGATGACGGGGGTTGATTGCAACCATATAAGCCTACCAATAGGCAAATTGCTAATGTAGTTTTTACTCTTTTCAACGGAAAATCTCCTTCATACAAATGTTACGAAAGGGATAACCAATTCCTTTCGTAACATTAACTTTAAATCTGCTAAGGTTTTTTCAACACTAATTCATCGAAAACCGATGCATCTATGTAGCCAAGGTTTTTGTCGCCATTTACAGGCTTAATCTTGTGAGAGCCGACAAAATGCTCTCGTTCTGAACTACCATCGTTATCGCAATATGCCACCATGAACCCTAGTTTCTTGTCTTTTTTCAGTGTAACGGGCTTGTCATGCGGTGAGTCGGTATAGGAGTCATCGTAAATGCGTATTGCTAGCTCCCATGTTATGTGGAAAGGCGCTGTTTTACTGCGTTGCCACGCTGACTGAATATGGTCATTGAGGATGCGTACATTGGTTGTACCGTCACTTTTTGGTGGGCCGATATCCACAACTTGATTGTCTAATGCAATGTGATAGGCGAAGGCGTTGTCGTTTTCTAAGTGATTACCACCCGAACGATCTTCATCGATAAATATCTCAAAGCAATCGTCGTCCCAATAATTTTGTTTGGGATCAGGATGTGTATCAAAGAGGGTATCGTCTTGGATTTCAGCTAGTAGATATAGAAAGTCTTTATCCCAACGTAGCGTGTATTGACCACTAAAATCTTCTTTAGATGGAAAGTCACCCAGTATATGTTGGTCGATCTTGTACCAAATTCCCTCTTGCCAAACGGCCTCTGATTTTATGCCGTCTATTGTCGGCGCTTGCTTTGTATAAGCCGCTTCATCTGCTTGAGACAACGTAGCAATAGATAGACCTACTATAAAACTTATCTGTTTAATGTTAAGCACATTGACCTCTGGTATCTTCAATACAGGTGAGGCAGTCACGAAGGATATCCTCAACAGGTTTATTGGCATCAATCGTGTACTCATTAGCCTCATTCTTTAAAGGTTCTAAGTCGTCGAATTGACTTTGGAGTAGTGATGTCGGGAAAAAGTGCGCCGTACGTTTTGCTAAGCGAGCTTGTAAAACGTCAAACGGCAGGTTTAGGAACAAAAACGTGGTTTGGCAATTCAGCGTGTTAAATTGTTGTCTTTGATGGTGTTTCAAGCCTGAATAGGCCATCACCACTGAACTCCCTGCTATGATTCTGTTATTGGCTGCATCGCGTAACCTTATAATCCACTCTTTTCTAATCTCATCATTCAGTGGAATACCTTGTTTCATAAGGCTTACTGCTTGCTCACTATGATAACTATCAGCTTCTATCATGGCCCAACCGAGTTGCTTTGCTAGTAATGCAGCAAGGGTCGACTTACCTGAGCCAGCGACGCCCATCACGATAACCAGTTGTGGGCGTTTGTCGATATCAATCATTAGTAACTCTTGTTGAACGAGGTAGTATGACGTCAACTTGATATGTCTGACCCTTAATAATATTGGGTATAACATTGCCTGAAAAAGGCTTTCCATTGACGGTAAGTTCAAAGGTACTCTGGCTATCTGAACGGGTGTAATTAACCTGAAAAGTTGCTCCTCTAAATTGACGAGTAACTGTGGCATGCGGCCAATCATCGGGCAATTGAGGAGATACTTCTAACCCTTGCTCGTGCCCTTTTAATCCAAACAAGCCTTCAACGATACTACGAAAATACCAAGCAACAGTGCCTGTATTAAACAATTGGCTAGACTTACCGGCCGTACGAGGAAATTGATAGTAGGCGCCGCGATAATAGTTTGGAATATAGACCGGTAGCTGACCTTTCACGAGCGCGTCATGCCTATCTACTAGCATTTTACGCATGGCGTCGAACGCGCGCTGGTTTTGCCCAATGTGGTACAGGCTATAAATATAAAAAGCAGATGCATGATTATACACAGATCCATTTTCTGCAGCGCCAGCAGATTTTTGTGTTACACGCCCAATGTCTCGTTTAAATGACGTATAGCTAGGTGCTAGCATCATCGGCCCATAGGGTGTATCTAGCTGTTTATCGATTTGTTCTAGCATGTGACCAATTTTTTCTGCGTCAGCAGCGCCAGAAAGCATCGACCAAGTTTGTGGATTAAGGTAAATGCGTCCTTCTGTGTCGTTTGAAACGCCAAAAAGACGGCCATTATCTGTGATGCCTCGACCATACCATTCGCCATCCCAACAGTGTTTGTTGATAGCGTCGTTAAACTGCTCAGCAATCTTAGTCCAGTGCGCATGGCAGCTGTCATCATCCACCTTGTGACAAATACTGGCCCATAAGTGACATGCATAAGCAGTGGCTAGAGTTAGCCAAGCCGACACTCCTTTGCCTTCAACGCCAACCATATTCATAGGATCACACCAGTCACCCTGGTAGATGTAACTCAAAGAACGATCATCAACATGCGTGATCAAATGATTCATCGCTTTCTGGATGTGTTCAAAAACGCTTTCTTGTTTGTCATTATCGCTGTAAGCACAGGTTTGACTTAATAAGGCTATATCTCCTGTTTCTTGGAGGTAAGCTGACAAAAAGATAAGTAGCCACACATTATGATCGGAGTGTGGCACTCTATTGATGTATTTTAGCTTGGCGTTTGGATGTAACAGAATGCCATCAGGCATAGCCCCATCATACGACTGTTGTATTAATGCTGTTAAAAATGCTTGCTTGGCAGCCGGAGCATTCAAAAACACCATGCCCATTGAGTCTTGCAAGAAGTTGCGCGTTTGTGGATCTGTGGTGAGTCGGTTTGACTCTCCATGATAAGATACCTGACGTGGTAGCCAGTGATTCACGAAATGATCAAAGGTACTATCTGGCGTCTTTATTTTAGAAATGCTTCGGTGCTTAGTTTCAGTGTGCAAAGCATCGGTTTTTTCTGATGTTGAATAATCTGCTATGACCTGCTCAATCTCGTCTCTGTCTTTTGCAGGGCCAAATAGCCACTCGAAAGTATCAACATCACCATTTGCTAGCTCAAGTCTAAACTGCATAACAGCTGCTGGAACCTCATAATGGGCATCCGCGTTAGGCAGTGTTTCTGCGGATAGCGCATCTGGGTTTTGCAACCCACCATCGCCTTCAAACAAAACTTGCTGGGCAAGCCACGAATCTGGTTCTCTGTTGGAATAAAAATACGTTAAATCTTTAAAACTCTGGATATCTTTCAGTTCATCGACTTCTTGATAAGGCGTGACGCATGTTGCAATAACGGCATTAAGCTGGGCGTCATATGTAGCCGATTGATTCATCCAAGACATATAACCAATGGAGAAGTATGGGTATAGGCTTAGTTTTCTTGTATCAGCATTTTTATTAATAACTTGCAGGGTCCAATGTTCGGCTGCTTTGTCACCTAACAGTTTCAACGTTAGCCTAAATTCTATCCCTTGAACTGTGATTAGCCATTCCAGTGATTCCGAATGATGAGTGAAAACATACTTATCATGGGTTTTACGCACTGGCTCATAGGGTAGAGAGAAGAGTTCACCTGATTCTTCATCTTTGACGTAAAAAAAGCGCCCAGGATGGTGAGCATAATAATGATGCTCAGGTTGCATGAAGGTTTTACCTTCAATATTCGGTGCGTAAGCATACTTCGCTGGTTCAGGCTGCATATGTTGGGCGACAGCGTATCCACGACAATTCATCTGAATCATCATCTTCTTATTCCACAGAAAGCCGCCAGCGCTGGGCATCAACGTTGGTGAATATAATGATACGCTGCCATCATCTTTAGAGCAGCTGAATATGGTATCGCTCATCATTGAGGAGCCTTGGTTACTGCTCTTTGCTGTAACTCCTGTTGTATGGACTCAAGTTGTTTCGCATCTAGTGAATAGAAGCGGGCAAACCATACAGAGACAAGTGCAAAAACGCCTGGGATGATGGTCATTAAGAGTACGATACCGTGATTCGATTCACTGGTTTGTGCTTGATTAGCAACGTAACCCATGACGCTCAAAACACCACCAATAGTCGCACCAGCTATGGCTCCCCCTAGTTTTTGTGAAAACGCTGCTGCTGCAAATACCATAGCTGTTGCTCTGCGCCCTGTTTTCCATTCAGCGTAGTCAGCTGTGTCCGCATACATAGAAAATACAAGAGGAGACTTTGGACCTAAACAAAGGCCAATTGCGCCTTGAACGATAAACATTAAAGTAACACTGTCTTTAGGAACAAAGTAAAAGACGAAAGACAGTATCGTAACCAAGCTCATCAGTAATATGAGCAGTTGTTTCTTATCAAAAAAGCGTGTTAATAGGGGAGTAATGGCGGCACCTACTGCGAGGCAAATCAAATAAACCGCAGAGAAAGTGCCAATGAGATCTTCCCGTTCAACGAAATATTTGAAGTAAAATGTTCCAACGCTGCCTCGAATCGTAATCGTTAACATAATGATAAGTGCCAACGAAAATAAGATGAGCCAAGGTTTATTGTGAAAGAGGTCAGTTAAATCTTGGCGCACACTCACCGGTTCACTTTGTGTGCTAACGACACGCTCTTTACAACTTAAGAATGTGCCCACGAAAAGCAAGCCAGCCAATACGCCATATAATCCCATCGTGCATTGCCAACCAAAAGCTTCATTGCCTGCACCGAAATATTCAACCAACTTAGGTGTCATATAAGCGACAACGGTTCCACTACTAAAAGCGCCTATAAATCTAAAGCTACTTAAAGAGGTTCTATCTTGTGTATTTGATGTGATAACACCAAGCATGGCACCGTAAGGGACATTAATAAACGTGTATGCCAGCATCATGAATATATAGGTGCCGTAAGCCCAAATGAGCTTTCCACCTTCAGAAAAATCAGGGATAGTAAAGGTCAATACGCCAGCAGCAGCTAATGGAATAATCCCCCATAATAGATAGGGTCTGAATTTGCCAAAACGGGTTTGTGTTCTATCTGCAAGTGCACCCATGATCGGATCTGAGAAAGCGTCAATCAATCGCGTGACTAACATCATAGTACCGACTGCTGCAGGGGAGAGGTTAAATACGTCTGTGTAGAAGATAAAAAGAAAGACGTCGAATACACGCCAGTAAAAATTGGACGCCACGTCACCTAGTGCATAGCCGATTTTTTCTTGTAGTTTTAGTTTCATTAGGTTGTAAGTCCTATCAACGAACACTTATCAATCGCAATAGTCACCTATACTCGGGACTTATCCTTATTGCTAGAAAGCAATTCTTAGTCGTGTAAAGCGTTATCTCTGAATGGCTTTATGCTGATCTGAAACAGACTTCCTTTATCAACAGATGTTAGTCATAAGCTCATGGATTGTAAACGGTTACATAAATTAAGCAATGAGTGAATGTAAGCGCTATCATTATTTTGTGCAAGCACAATATTTCATGTGGATTTAAATGTTATAAATGTATCCACAAACATTTTCCTTGAATGCGTTGTTATTTGATTAAGTTATTGATTGTAAAGGCTATGCCTTCTTATTTGTCACCCGTTAAATTTGCTATATATGCAGTGAGGGCATCACCTGTGCAGCACTAAATAAGTTCTTCTCTATTGGAAGTTTTTATTTTTAATTTTTTGTAATGCAAACGGTTACATCAGTCACTTTACTCCTTCATTGAAAGAGTCATCACTGCTTTTTTTATCGGTCATTTAATAAAAGACCCTGCAAGCATAGGGAGACACCAATACGAGCAGGGCTTTTCCTTAAATAGTTAGTAGAGCTATTACAGCTGATATCTCACACCAAAGAAGAAGGTTCTTTCTGTCGTGCGCAAACGACCGAAACGTTCTCTAACGTCGAAGAATTCAAATCGATCGTCTGCCAGTAAGTTGACAGCCGATGCAGTCAACGCTAAGTTTTCGGTGAGCCGGTAAGTTGCAGACGCTTCTAATTGGCCGAAGCCTTCTGTCAACAATTCACCGCCCTCACCAGATGCTGTAATACCATCACCTCGACTCGCTAAGAAATCGCTACGGAAGTTCCATGCTAGACGAACTTCGATAGGCCCTTTCTCGTAGAATGCTGTTGCGTTATAGCTGTTGTCAGACAAACCTCGGCGACGAAGTGGATTACCGGCGGCGGTGAAGCCTGTGTTGTCCACGTCTGTGTATGTGTAGTTTAACTGGACACCAAGTCCGTCAAATGGAGCGGGTAAGAAAGTGAAGTTTTGCTGGTACTGTAACTCAATACCGAACAGATCAACGTCGTCTCTGCCGTTAACAGGACCGCTAAATGTAAACGGTAAAGCTACTTGCCCAGATTGAAGTTGAGCATCACTAACGAGACCATCTGCGGGTAACGGTACTGAAATCGCACCTAATGAACCGTCTAAACACTGACTAACAAAGGGAGATAGTGCTTGTCTATCGCCTTCTGAGAATTGTGTGTCAGGTGGTAAGAATCGACATTGTTGTGTAACGCTACTAGAGATAAAATCTTCGATCGTTTTCGAGTAAATTGCAGCAGCAAATGCTAAATCTTGGGTTGGATAGTATTCAAGAGAAACATCGACAGAGTTGACTGTTTCTGGCCTTAAGAAGCCGTTACCGCCGTTGCCTTGTAAGATTTCTTCATCTAGGCTTTCATTCGCTCGAACGTCATTGAATTCATATCGACTAAAGTTCCTTGATGCGCCAACACGAAGGGTTAGTTCGTCAGAGAAGTCGAGCTTAAAGTTTAGCGTTGGTAATACATCATCGTAGTTAATATCGGCGGGCACTGAGCCTGGTACGGCATTGAAGGATTGGCGATCAATATCAACGTAACGCACACCTATACTCGCGGAATAAGGATAGTCACCAATGTCACCAGAAAAGTTACCTTTAATGTAGAAAGCTGTGTTCTCTTCTTCTAC
>CAZVDU010000019.1:0-1866 GCA_964625615.1 uncultured Pseudoalteromonadaceae bacterium
TGATGATGTTTAGGCACCTCATTAAATTTGAATGGGTTTATTTCACCAGACAACCCTCTTTCTATATAACAGTTCTTATTCTGTTCACGCTTACCTTTCTAGCAAGCTCGCTCAATAGCGTTGGTATGGGAGGTGGAAATCTACTCAAAAATGGCCCTTTTAATCTGCTCAGGATAACAACTTTTTTCAACTTCTTATCGATGTTTATTGTCGTCAATTACGTTGCAAATACAGCGATAAGAGACATCGACAGCAACATGTTGGAGTTGGTTCACTCAAAACCAATAAACCCTTTTAAATATCAGTTTGGGAAGTTGTTAGGCTCCACCAGCGTTGTCCTGTTTGTTATGGCAATGGTGCCTCTGGGTATGCTAATAGGATCACTTATGCCTTGGGTTAATCCAGACCGTTTTGGGCCAATCGACCTGTCATATTACTTATCAGCTTACTTCTTCTTCGCAGTGCCAACAGCCCTGTCATTTTCAATGATTTTCTATTCTCTGGCTGTACGCTTTAAATCTATGATGGCCGTTTACCTATCAGTAGTTACCATCTTTATCGGATTCGAAGTATCTGATGGGCTTACCGGCGCATCAGGTGACCAACAACTCGCTGCACTTATAGACCCTTTCGCCATTCAAACATTCAACTATATTACTCGCTACTGGAGTATTCTGGAGAAGAATACCGCTTCAATTTCTTTCTCCGATATTCTCCTCCAGAATAGGCTCATGTGGATTGCTATAGGTATCGTTTTTTACGCATCACTTGGAAGACTAAATACGTCGATACAAAAAACAAAAAAAGCAAAAAAGCAAAAATCAAAAAAACAAGGCGCAATACCATTAAATAATGCCATTAATTATAGCGGCAAAGCACCCAATCCAATGAAAGCCTTAGTATCCAGAACTCTATTCGAGGCTTCTCATACCTTATTTAGCCCAGCATTCTTGATACTCTCAGTGATGTTTGCTCTCATCACACTCTCTTTGATGGATAATCCACCTAATAACTTGCTAACGCCGCTTTGGCCACTCAGCCAATTTCTAATCGACCATCTAGAACAAACATTGTCTTTTCTGATCCCTATTGTTATCACTTATTACTGTGGTGAAATGATCTGGCGGGAGCAACAAGAGAGGTTTAGCGAGTTAATGGGTACGTTACCCGTCAGTAGCTTCATACTCTGGCTTTCTAAGGTCATCGCGATGCTAATGATAGTCGGTGGAATTCTATTATTAACAACAGTCTTAACCATGCTCTACCAGAATACAGTAGGCACACATTCCATTGAACTCAATCAATACATTATCCGCCTTGGGTTCTTTAATCTATTACCATGGTTTTTCTTAATTATACTCGCCATGACATTACAGGTACTTAGCCCTAATAAATATGTAGGTATGCTGTTGTTTGTGGCATTCATGTTATCTGAATTCGCATTAGACTCACTTGGCCTAATGTCACATTTATATCGGTTTGCCCAATCACCTGATTTTGTATACTCAGACATGAACGGATACGGACGTGCATTAGAAAGCCACACTTGGTTTATGCTTTATTGGGGCGCGTTAAGCTTAGCATTTTGCGTGCTTTGTTACGGATTATGGCAACGCGGACCTTATCAGCCGCTTAGCAATCGTTTATCTATGTTCTCCAGCCAAATAGGTACGACAGGTAAATGGCTCATTCCGGCATCATTGTCACTGTTTATTTTTTTCGGTACATCGATATTTTATAAAACACGTGTCATCAATGATTATATCTCGCCTCTAGATACTTTAGCGGAGCAGGTGGCTTACGAGAAAACATATAAACTATTTGAAGATTATCCAGCACCGGTAATGACATCAGTCAAAGTCAATG
>CAZVDU010000019.1:1966-39109 GCA_964625615.1 uncultured Pseudoalteromonadaceae bacterium
TATAAACTATTTGAAGATTATCCAGCACCGGTAATGACATCAGTCAAAGTCAATGCTGACCTCTACCCTGAAGAGTTAAAAATCGTCGCACAGTCAGAGTTTATAATTAAAAACAAATCCTCCGAAACAATTGACCGATTTCTCGTATTAATACCTCAGTACAACAAAGAGGTGTCTGTGACTATCGACGGTGGCAAACTCAGCGACACTCGCGGCCCCTACCGAACGCATTGGTTCGAATTTGAGAAGCCACTCTCGCCTGGAGAAAGCCGAAACGGCCAATTTGAAGTGGTAACTCACCATCAGGGGTTTATAGATGGCGATGAGGACATAAGCTTAGTGCGCAATGGAACGGCTATCGATAACAGCACTTTATTTCCTATGTTTGGATATATAAGTCAACTCGAACTCGTTGACCCTGTAGCAAGAAAAGAACATGGATTGCCGCCTCCGAAGCGCGAAAATCAGCTCGAAGACAGCCGTTTTTATCGACAAAGTATGTTCGGTAGAAGTATTGATATGATTGATTTCGAAGCGACACTTTCAACAAATATCAAGCAGACAGCTATCGCACCCGGCTATTTGCAGAAAGAGTGGGTAGAGAACAAACGACGCTATTTCCACTATAAGATGGATGCCCCTATGCTCAACTTCTATTCTATCATTTCTGCTCAGCTTGATGCCCACAAAGAAGACTATAAAGGAATTTCACTAGAAGTCTTCATGCATCCCGATCACACCATGAACATACCGACTATTGTCTCCTCGTTGAAGGCTTCCATTGATTACTTCTCTGAAAACTACAGCCCTTATCAACATACGCAAGCACGTGTCATAGAAATTCCGCGATATCGCAACTTTGCACAAAGTTTCGCAAATACGATTCCCTACCCAGAGCATGGCTTACTCTTTGACCTGAGATCGCCAAAAACACCTAACACATTATTTGATACGACAGCTCACGAAATGGCGCATCAATGGTGGGCGCATCAAGTGATCGCTGCTGATGTACAAGGTAAGTCTGTACTGTCGGAAACATTAGCGAATTACGGCGCTTTGCTCGTTTTAGCGCAACACTTCGATGATAAAATCATGCAAACCTTTTATGAACGTGAACTCAGTGCCTATCTCAGGGGAAGATCACGGGAGATTGTTGAAGAAATGCCGCTAATGCGTGCTGAGAATCAACCCTATATTCACTACAACAAAGGCACACTCGCCATGTTACGTTTGAGAGATGTTATAGGCGAAGGACGCATTAACAAAGCACTCAGGGCTTTTCTGGAAACCTATCAATATGCAACAAACCCTTATCCAACCACACTCGACTTGCTGACATTTTTGAAGAGAGACGCTACACAAGAAGAGATCAACCTAATTGACGAGTTATTTGCCCAGATTGTTCTCTACGACCTTAAATTATTGCAAGCCAGCACAACGGAGCAGTCAAGCGGGCAATTCGAAACTGAACTAACAATCAATGGTGAACGATTTGAGTCTGATGGGACTGGCGAAGAGACCGCTTTACCGCTCAATCATAGTATCGAGATTGTTTTATATACTAACAATGAAGGCGCTGATGACGAAGGCCAAGACATCATCTACAAACAACAACACGTTTTAACGTCAGGCGAGAACAAGATAGTCATTAAAACAAACACAAGGCCGAGCTCAGCAGCTCTTGACCCAAGAGTCATATACATAGACAAAAATACGACTGATAACCGAATTGAGATATAGCAGTCCTATATAAGGACATAGACCTACGACTAAATTTAAAGGTAGTCGTGGGTCCGATAAGCAATGCCGTAGTCTATTTCTAGTATTTATGTATAATCGCTAGCTTTTTAAGAGTTCGGAAATGCTGTCTTCAATACAATACCTTCGAGGGATAGCAGCGTTACTGGTTGTATTCCATCACGCAACACTTCAACTAGAAAGGCATGGAAATAGCTCGTGGTTTTTGGATGCCAGAATAGGAACTGCTGGCGTTGATATCTTCTTTGTAATAAGCGGCTTTATTATGATGGTGACAACTAGCAAAGGCGCCTTGTCACCCTTACAATTTTGGTTTCATCGCATTATTCGCATAGTACCTCTCTATTGGCTTTATACACTGATCATGATTGTTCTAGCGATCACATTTCCATCGTTGTTAAAGACGGCAGTTTTTGATCCCATCCACTCATTGAAATCTCTATTCTTTGTCCCTGTAAGCCACCCAACGTTAGAAGGTCAAATCTTCCCTATATTGGTACAGGGTTGGACATTGAATTATGAAATGTTCTTTTACTTAATGTTTGGCTTTACTTTATTGATGAAGAACCTAAACCAACGACTGACTGTACTGCTTTTGCTGTTTACTGCCTTAGTCACCTATGGGCTGTGGAACGACCCTACCGGTGCAATATTAATCACTTATACAAATACCTTACTACTGGAATTTTTAGCCGGTATTTTAATCGGTTACCTCTTCATAAATAATAAGCTACCAACAAGAAATGTGGGCTATATTTTTGTTTTTACTGCATTGCTTCTATTTGTAGTGTCTTATCATTTCCCAGATTGGATAAGCGTTCGTGCATTAGAATGGGGAATCCCTAGTGCGTTTCTTGTATTGGGCTTATTAACCGCAGAGCATACAACTAAAATGCCAACCAGTTCGCCTATGCTGCGATTAGGTGATTCATCGTATTCACTTTATTTGGCTCACGGATTTGTCTTGAGCGCTTTTGGGGTTGTTTGGGGAAGGCTAAACGTTGAACACGCACTATTTGATTTAGCGATGTTTCTGGTATCAATTGCGCTCAGTATAGTGGCAGGCTTTATATCCTATCTGTTTATAGAAAAACCCTTACTTCGTTTTTTTAGAAACAAAAGCAAAAGACGAGAACCTCATCCAACCTGAAACAACACGAATATAAGTTCTGTAGAAATTGGTTCTATTGCCCTTCTCTGCCTTCAAACTCCATCACTTGTTTGAAGATAATGCCTGCTTGTGTTCGGTTGAAGACGCTGAGCTTTTTGAGAATGGCTGACATATGTTGTTTGATAGTGGTCTCTTGCACATCAAGTTCATAAGCAATTTGCTTATTCAGTAATCCGTCTGCAACCAGCTTGAGTACTCTGAACTGATGAGGGGTTAACTGCTCAAGCTTTCCAGCAAAGGCTTGACCGGCTTCATTGTCGACTACATCGACTTTTTCTTTTATCCCTTTGGGCAACCAGAGTTCACCGTCGAGTACGACAGATATGGCTTCGGCAATATCACCGAGATCAGACGACTTAGGAATATAGCCACTGGCACCAAAGTCCAGTGCTTTACGAATAATGACAGGGTTTTCTTCTGCTGAGACCATCACAGCTTGCGCGCTAGGGAAAGCATTTCGAATGGCGGTAAGCCCAGTGAAACCTTCGTTTCCAGGCATGTTTAGATCTAAAAAAACCATATCAACTTCGGGATGCTCTTCAAGCAAGGCCATTGTTTGCTCAAGGTTCTCCGCTTCGTAAATGTCACCATCAACAACAGACTGTACGGCTTGTCTCAACGCACCTCGGAATAAAGGATGATCATCAGCAATTATCGCTTTCATCGGCTCCATCAATGGGTTAATCATCATTGTATCAATATCCTATCACGCATTACCCTGTTAGCCAGAAAAAGGCAGGCTCATACAAGAGGTTGGGCCTGCAATAGCCTCATCTTAAAAGTGATAAGCCAATGTGAAGCTAACGGTACGAGGGTCACCAAAGAAGCCCGTTAATGTTGTATCACCACCCAACCCTGGTGCAAAGACAGGATTATTTGGATCTGTCTCATCAACACCACCGACAAATTGATAGCCAGCAACCAAGTACTCTTGATCAGTTAAATTCTTTACATGGAAACCAGCGTCCCATTTACCGTCATTACTAAACCAAATTGCACTAAAATTCACTAAACCATAAGCACTTTGCTCAATGAAATTCGGACGCTCATCAATAAAATAGCTGTCTCTGTAGTAATAGTTAGCGTTAAATACGAAATCACCAATCTGCGTGGGCAGCGTATAATTAATCGCGAAGTTCCCAGTAAAATCTGGCGTGTTAGCAACCTCGAATTCGTCAGCAATATTAGTCAAAACGCCATCTCTCAATTCAAGTACTTCGTCGAATGTTGAATTAATCACACCGATAGACGCGTTAAACGTCAGTGCTTCATTGGCCACATAAACGAACTCAGCTTCAACACCGGCAGCACTAGACTCACCGACATTTGCCAGTAATTGATTTAAGTCAGTCGCTGTCTCACCCGGTAATACGGTGATGTATTGCCTGTCTTCGTGCTCTAGCGCAAACAAGGTTACATTAGCCCTAAGTTTGTCTGACCAATCACTTTTTATACCAAGCTCAACTGAGTCAACGATTTCTGGTTCAACAGCCGGCTCATTCTCTGTTGCGCGCGGATTAAATGTGCCTGACTTAAAACCTTGTGCATAACTGGCAAAGAATAACACATCCTCCGTTGCCTGATATTCGACACCTACGCGTGGTGTAAAGCGAGAGAAGGTCTCTTCGGATGGAGCATCCAAAATGCCATCTCCATCAGTATCTGTACCCAATACTTGTGGCACTCGTGCTGTGGCTAACGAAATAGGATCATCACCAGGGAATAACGCTTCAAAAACCAACCCATTGTTAACAAATGCTTCCTTGGTCTCTTCCGTGAAACGAGCACCTAATGTTAGAGACCACTTATCAGTTAAGTTAATTGATGATTGTGCATAAGCGGCAAAACTTTCACTGTTATTACAACCCGATACTTCTCGCGTTAAGCCTGGTGTTCCGAAAACTAAACGACCAAGTACATTAAGTTGCGCATCAAACAAACCACAAGACTCACCGTCGTAGTAGTACAAACCACCGACGAGCGTATACCCCTGACCAAGATAGTTCGCCTGTAATTCATGCGTAGTATTTTCATCATCAAAAATGGCTGGCACATCAAAGATATCAAGCGCAGTACTGTCGAAATCAATGTTAGTGTCCGAGTCATTCTCACGAGAGGACGCGACGTACTTCAACGTCAAATCGTCTGATACATCCCACCGCGCCGTAAAACTAAAACCTTCCAGATTCACTTCATTATCTGTTGGCAAACTCGTATTTGAGTTGAAAATATTGTCGGGAACAGGCGCATCAGTTAATAAGCTCGGGATCAACCGCGTACCACCCTTCGCATTGGCGTCGTCATCAGTTCTGTCATAAGCCAATTGGAAAAACAAATCATCAGTCGGCCTGAATTCGACACTTAAACGTGCAGCCGTTAAATCTTTGTTGTAGTTCTCTAAGTCTTGACCCGGTATGGCTGAATTCAAGAACTCACCAAAACCATCGCGACTCAGATCGGCATAACCAAAACCAACATAAAGCTTATCCCTGATAATAGGAATTTGCCCTGTTACCTTAATATCTCGTTGAGAGAAGCTGCCCAGTGTCCCCTGCGCACTAAAATCAAAATCACCGGTCATTTCGCGAGTGACATACTTTACCGCGCCACCAATGGTATTCTTTCCATAGAGCGTACCTTGTGGCCCACGCAGCACTTCAATACGCTCTACATTTAACAAATCAAGTACCGCACCTTGAGGTCTTGCCAAGTAAACATCGTCGATGTAAATACCTACACCCGGTTCAAAACCCCACAAGGGATCTTGTTGCCCTACACCACGAATGAAAGCCGTCAGTGTAGAATTTGTGCCTCGGCTCGCCTGTAAAGTCGTGTTTGGTGAAAACTGTTGGATCTCCGTAAGGACCTGTATGCCTTTTTCATTAAGCTCTGCTGCACCAATAGACGTAATCGAAACAGGGACTTCCTGTAATGACTCAACGGTACGACGCGCTGTCACCTCTATCCGTTCCAGGCCTATATCGTCTTCACTTTCTGATTGCACTTCTTGTGTCCAACCCGTTGATGCAGAAAGTGCTGAGGCAACTGCCAATGCACAGAGTGATTTACGTTTTACCAGATAGTTCATAATGTTTCCCACTTCATGTGTCGTGTTATTGTTTTGTACCCAACGCTCAAAACGAATAGTTGGGGATACCTTGTCCTTGAACGGGCATACCAATTTCTTAGTCGTGTTATTACTTTATCGGATTTTTTTCAAAAGGTACTCTGTACCATAGTACTGTGGGCAAAATGCTTGATTTCATTAAGATAAGTAACATCCGACGCATATGTTGGGGGTTTATTTACCCAGCATTAAATGACTTGTAAGCTAGGATAGAACGCTTTTCTTAAGATAAAGCATAAAGACAATTAACAAGTCAGCTTTTGAACGGGCATAAGACGCAAAGGATATTAAATGATGTTGAGCTTTATTGGCTTAATTTGTGGGCTGGTGTTACTGATTGTACTCACCATTCGGGGAATGAATTTATTTATAGCGGCACCTTTGTGCGCGCTTATTGTAGCGTTGACCAGTGGTATACCGGTGTTTATTGGTGACATAAATTTTGTTGCTACCTACATGCAGGGATTCTCTGGTTTTATTGCTTCATGGTTTTTTATGTTTTTACTGGGTTCGTTATTCGGTAAATTCATGGAAGATACCGGTTCAGCAGACGCAGTCGCCAGTTGGATTGTTAACAAGCTTGGTATGCAACAAGCAGTTGTAGCTGTTGTTTTAGCCTGTGCTATTTTAACGTATGGTGGGGTCAGTGTGTTTGTTGTCGCTTTCTCGGTATACCCGATGGCATTGAGCTTGTTTAAAGATGCAAACTTACCACGTCGCTTTATTCCTGCAGCTCTGGCTTTCGGCTCAGTAACGTTCACGATGACATCAGCAGGCTCACCAGAAATACAAAACTGGATACCCATTAAATATCTAGGCACATCACCATTTGCAGCTTGGGAAGTCAGCTTAGTCGTCGCTATTTTTATGGCTTCTTTCGGGTTTTGGTGGTTAAAACGTATGATCAAGCAAGCCGTTGCTAATGGCGAGAAGTTCGAGCATAGAGAATCCGATCCTGAAGTATTAAACCGCAGTTTGCCGCACCCAATAACGGGCATTATTCCGCTGTTCGTCGTTCTTATTTTGTCTTTCTCGTTACATGAAAAGCTGCAACAGTTGGCATTAATCGTCGCTTTAGGCGGCGGTGTATTGTCCATTATGTTAATCAACTACTCCCGTTTTCATAATTTAGAAAAAGCCGTGTCAATGGGCACGACTGGTGCGTTAGTGGCGATAGGCAACACCGCTGCTGTCGTTGGTTTTGGCACTATCGCAAAATCGACAGAAGCCTTTCAAACCGCCGTAGAAGTCATGACTCAATTGCCCGGCAACGAATTGATTGGTGCAGCTGTCGCGGTAAGTGTTATAGCCGGTTTAACTGGCTCAGCGTCTGGTGGGCAAGCAATCGCCCTCCCCTTACTTGCACCGCATTATCTTGACCAAGGTGTTGACCCAGAAGAGATGCATCGCATTGTTTCTATTTCATCTGGCGCACTCGACTCTCTGCCACACAATGGTTATGTGGTGACCACTATCCGCGCAATATGCGGTGAAACCCATAAACAAGCGTATTGGGCTGTAGCCGCGTTAACTGTTGTTATTCCATTGATTGGTCTGGCAATGGCGGTCAGCTTATTTAGTATTTTTTAAAGGTGAGTTTGATGCGATTCAAGGATTCAATTTACGTTCTAGGCTTGTTTTTTGGGTTACTCATAACCCCACCGTGTTTACAGGCTGGCGATATATTGGTGAAGAAGAATCGCTTCACAACACACAATTTTAAGACATTTAATGGCAGTACAATTGATACTGTCAACGTCGGTTGGGAAGCCTACGGAAAACTAAACAAGAACAAAGATAACGTTGTTCTTATCACCCATTATTTTAGCGGTAATTCGCATGCAGCCGGTAAATACCATCCAAGTGATACCCAGACTGGATACTGGGACAGCATTATTGGTTCAGGTAAAGCGATAGACACTGATCGTTACTATGTGATCAGTGTCGATACGCTAGCTAACTTGTCGTTTCACGACCCGCATGTGATTACCACAGGGCCTGCCAGTATTAACGCCAAAACAGGCAAACCTTATGGTTTATCCTTCCCCGTAGTCACCATTCGTGACTTTGTGAATGTGCAAAAAGCAGTATTGGATAGCTTGGGGATCGAGCAATTACATGCTGTAGTCGGCGCTTCTATGGGCGCTATGCAAGCGTTGGATTGGGCGGTTGCCTACCCTGACCATGTACCCAGAATGATTTCTGTGATTGGTACAGGCCAAAGCGATGCTTGGACAACCACATCGCTGGAGCACTGGGCGACACCAATTAAGCTTGATGTTAACTGGCAAGCTGGAAATTATTATGGCAAAGCACTGCCAAAAGACGGCTTGATTGCTTCATTAATGTTAGTCACTCAGTACGCCACTCACCCTGAATTTATTAATGCCAGCAATCCTCGACACAAGCCCTTACAAGATGGCCCAATCAATAACATTCTGGAAAGTTATGAAGCTGTTGATTGGCTGAAAGCTAGAGCAACTGCTCGCGCTGAGATATCTGACGCCAATCACTTGCTCTATCTGGTTCGTGCAAGCCAGTCTTTTGTTAGTGGCTTTAACGCAGATTTTGACAACAGCTTAGCGAAGGTTAAGGCAAAGAGCTTATTCATTCCTGCCTCCAATGATTTGCTGCTAATGCCCTATCAAGCTCAACGTGTGCATGAGAAGTTACTTATGCTCGGCAAAAACTCAACACTCATCAGCTTGTCTCCAGATAATCCAACTCTGGGACATTTGGATGGCATTGCCAACATCATACTTCATGAAAAAGCAATCAGACAATTTCTAGCATCGGAGGCTAACTAGTTATGCCAAAACTTACATTATCCAAAGCAATGCTTTGCATGGGACTTTTTTCTGGCGCATGCAGTCAACCTGCTTTGGCAGATAAAACTTTACCCAATTTGTCCTTAGATATAGGGCAAATCACCTTATCAGGACTATCAAGTGGTGGGTTTATGGCCAATCAAATGCACTTAGCTTATTCAGAATGGGTTTCAGGTGTCGGTTTAATTGCAACAGGCCCCTACTATTGCGCACAAAACAGCATATTTACCGCACTTGCTTCATGCATTAATAAAACAGAGCCACCAGCCGACCTCGCCACATTAAATCAAAAAATCAACAGCTTGAGTAAAGCAAGTGACCTAGGACCACTCGACCAATTAAAGAACGATAAAGTCTGGCTGCTCAGCGGCACCAAAGACACTCGCGTAATACAGGCAGTTGCTAATCAACTGTATGAACAATATAAATCCTTCGTCGATGAAGATAATGTTGTGTATGTTAACGATCAGCCTTTTGCTCATCACTTCCCGACAGCATCAAATGGGAGTGATTGCTCTGTCTCAGAATCGCCATTTGTCGGTAATTGCGGGTACGATGCTGCTGGCGAAATACTCAATCATATTTATGACGACCTAAAACCTAAGGCCGAGGCCAAAGGCGACAATCTGTTTTCTTTTTCACAGGCATCATTAGCGGGTGATATTGCTAAAGGCTTGGGAGAAACTGGCTATGCTTATATCCCCACGAGTTGTCAGCAAGGCGAATCATGCGACATTCACGTTAACTTCCACGGTTGTAATCAATATGAAGGCGCAGTAGGTGCTGACTACATAGAACAAAATGGCCTGAATAACTGGGCGGAATCCAATCATCTTGTTGTCTTGTACCCACAAACGAAGAAGTCATCCGTTAACCCTCTAAACCCTCAAGGCTGTTGGGATTGGTGGGGGTACACCGACAAAAACTACGCCACGCGAGATGCTATGCAGATCAGAGCTGTTAGGAAAATGATCCTAACACTTGCGGAGAATAACTAATGTCAGCCAAAAACATATTAATTACAGGTGGTGCAAGTGGCATTGGCTTAGCGATAGGCCAATATCTCGGTAAACAAGGCCATCACATTGTCTTGTCTGATTTAAATGAAGGTGCAGTCAAGCAAGCTTCTCACCAATTGACTGCGAATGGCATCTCTGCTTCTCATTTAGTGCTAGATGTGGCAAATGCAGCAGACATTGCGGCCCTACAAGAGAGTCATAGCACCCCAACCATAGATGTATTGATAAATAATGCGGGCATTCAACATGTCTCACCCTTAGAGGATTTTCCGGTCGAGAAATGGCAATTGTTGATCAACATCATGCTCATTGCTCCAGCCATGCTAACCCAAGCACTCTTGCCCAGTATGCGTGCTAATAATTTCGGCCGTATCATCAATGTCGGTTCTATCCATTCATTAGTCGCGTCACCGTTTAAATCAGCCTATGTTGCGGCTAAACACGGTTTACTCGGTTTTTCAAAAACACTGGCTCTGGAAACAGGTGATTGCAATGTCACCATCAACACCCTTTGCCCTTCTTATGTAGAAACACCTATGGTGCGAAAGCAAATCGCCGCGCAAGCGCTAGAACATGGTATTTCAGAACAAGATGTTGTCGAAAAAATCATGCTGGAGCCTATGCCAAAGAAAGCCTTTATTGGTATGGATGAGTTGGCAGAAACCGCTCATTTCCTCATGCAAGATGCTGCTCGCAATATTACTGGCCAAACCTTAGTTTTGGATGGCGGATGGACCGCAAGATAAAGTGGATATACAGCGCATAAACGCTGCTTAAATAACAGACACGGAGGTAGATTTATAGTATAATTCGCGCCCACTTTTTCGGCGGCTATTATGCAATCATTACCTAAAGACAAAAAGCCAGATATGGGGCTTGTCGAGTTCGTTTCTCTTATGGCTCTTATGACGTCACTCGTTGCGTTAAGTATCGACGCTATGCTCCCTGCCCTTCACCAAATTGGTGAAGACTTAGCGATAGTAAATGCACAACATACACACTTAATCGTCTCTTTGTTTTTTATCGGAATGGCTCTTGGGCAGTTTTATTACGGACCAATAGCTGATGATAAAGGCAGACGCTATACCATTGTATCCGGATTGGTTGTGTTTGCTCTAGGTACACTTGTATGCATGTTCACTGACTCTTTATTAGTCATGTTGATAGGACGAATTATTCAAGCTTTTGGTGCCTCTGGTCCCAGAATAGCAGCGTTAGCTCTCATCCGAGACAAATACGAAGGAGACGCGATGGCCCGCGTTATGTCCTTTATCATGATGGTTTTTGTATTGGTGCCCATGTTGGCCCCATCATTCGGGCAAGCGATCTTGTTCTGGCTTTCTTGGCGAGCTATCTATGCGTCTTTTCTTATAATTGCGTTAATTGCTGGCCTATGGTTCTACATAAGGCAGCCAGAAACACTCACAGAAGACAACCGAACACCTTTTAGCTGGGTGCAGTTAGGTGCATCGTGTAAATATATTTTGTCTCACAAGGTTGTTATGTTTTACACCTTGTCGATAGGCTTTATCTTTGGTTCTTTCTTAGCTTACATCAGCTCATCACAAACCTTATTCCAACAGATATACGATACAGGCGAACTCTTTCCTTTGTATTTTGCGTTATTGGCGTTCTCGATCGGGCTAGCATCATTTGTAAATGGCAAACTGGTGATGCGCTTAGGTATGCATAAACTCTGTTATTGGGCCATGTTTGGCTGGATTGGATTTGCGTTACTTTTGACTCTTTTATCCTCGACCAGTAACGGCATTCCTCAACTATGGCAGTTCGTATCAATACTATTCTGTGCTTTCTTTTGTATTGGCATTTTGTTTGGCAATATCAATGCATTGGCGATGACACCACTAGGAAATATGGCGGGGTTTGGGGCTGCCGTCATCGGTTCAGTAAGTAACGCAGCAGCAGTTACAACAGCTGTTTTTGTAGGTAGTTTTATCGAAAATAGCATTACGCCTATAGCCATCGGCTTCGTCTTTTTCGGCATCATTTCCCTGATGTTTTTTAGGTTAGCGGCCACTAACAAAACAAGCTACCCAGAATTTAAACTACTCAAGCGGCATTGACTTAAAAATCATTCATATATTGAACCCATCTAGGTTTAATACCCTCTTACAAAGCATCAATAATTTTATGTTAGATGCAAGAGAATGCAGCTACCCTGGTATAAATCTACAACTGCTATTATTGGTGCGCTCGTCATCAGCGTACTCTTTATTTTAAAAGCATATGCATCCTATGCTTCAGTCCAAGAGCAGGAACTCACAAAGAATAGGATTGATTCATTGCACACAACCAAACCTATTCTTGAAAGGAGTCCTAATTCAGTCTCCTCCTCTTACGCCGTTTTATTTAATGCATCGCAAACTGATGTTTCAATTAAACAGCAAGCAAGAGATATATTGATGAATGAACGAGCAGATCAAAAACAAAGAAAACTTGCGCAACTATACCTTGCATCATTTGAAAGTGAGTAAAGCTTTAGCCGCATATTAAGAACCAGCAAACAGCACTTTCAGTCGTTCCAATTCCTCTTCAATTAAACTTGCCTGTCTTTTCAATGCGTCAGCCTTTGTTTCATCTGGCAAAGGACTTAATAAGAACATAAATGAATACACGCAATGGCCGTTAGGCAATCTATGCAATCGTGAGTATGAGCGATCAACCTGACGACCTTGTTCAGAAAGAATAGACCAATCAATAACGCCTTGTTCGAAGGATGCATGCGTTAATAAGCCAAACGTATAAGGTCCATTAGGCGTCTCTAAAACAGCATGCGAGTCACTTGCTTCAATAAATAAAACGGTCCATTCCGGCAAATTCTTAGGATCTGAAATATAAAGAAATGCATTCTCGAAAGAAGTCGCGAATTCTTTAGTAACCATACCAAAATTGTCAACTACGCTATTTTTCATAAATCCCTCATTCCCGAAAAGACCGTTTCTAAATTATCAAATTCTTGCTCGACCATGCGTGCTTGTTCTTCCATAGCACTTTCCATCATTGCATCAGCCACGGGCCTTTCGTTAAAGGAGAGTTCATAAATACACCTGTCGTCTGTCACGCTATAAACACGAGACCTAACGATATCCAAAAAACCGTTAGGCAAAGAGATGTGCCAATCAATCACACCGAATTCTTTTGATACCTTCGTTATCATAGGAACTCTAAGACTGTTACCATCAGGGAAAGCTAGAAGAGCCGAATATTCATCTGCATCTCTAAATGCTAGCGCCCATTTAGGCAAATTAGAGGGCTGAGCAATAAAAGCGTAAGCCATATCTGCTGACACATTAAATTCCCGCCCAATCATGACAAATCTTTTCTTTGTTACTACCATATTCATTAATTAATTGATCTCCATAGTGAACCTGAGATCATATTAGCAATCGGTAAAAAACTCATCTACGTGCAGAAGTGTGTGTTACTAACACCTATGTAAGCTGAGTCCAATGGAAACAAAATGATAGATAATCCAATAAAATGCAACGAACCCGTGTGCCCTGTTGAAAAGGCCATGTCAGTCATTGGTGGTAAATGGAAACTTGTAATTTTATTTCACCTATCTTATGGAACTAAAAGGTACTCAGAGTTGATGAAACTATTGTCAAACGTATCAGACAGAATGTTGGCTCGCACACTAAAGGAGCTAGAGGAATCAAACTTAATTCAACGCAACGCTTTTGCAGAAGTCCCTGTGCGTGTTGAATATTCGTTGTCGGAGACAGCTAGTGATTTGCTCCCCATTATTGAATCCTTATACCAATGGGGAACAAAGCTGAATGAGCTAGAGCAATAAGGTGTCCCTAAATAACGACCCACCTTTTAGTAGATTAGGTCGTGGCTTTTAACCCATATATACAGAGTGCACCGAGAGAAAGTGGAATAGCAAAGAGTAAAAATAACCAACTTAACTGCATGCCGCTAGCAATGAGATAACCAGCGACCAACGGCCCTATCACCGCACCTAATCTGCCGACTCCTATAGCCGAACCAACTCCCGTACCTCTGATTTTGGTTGGGTATGTTTCAGCCGCAATTGCATATAAGCCTGTGAATCCACCTTGCAGGGTAATACCAATAAAAAATATCAGAGGTAGAAGGATAGCCGATAAATTCAATACCAGAGAAAAGATACACATTAAGCCAACAGCTAATGATAGAAAGGTGAATACAACATTGGACAGCTTCAGCTTAGTTGTTAAGGCTCCCATAATAAATATACCCGCAACACCGCCAAAGTTAAAAACCGAAAATGCAGTGTTCGCTACTTGAGATGATAAGTCAGCATTAATGAGAAGCTTTGGCAACCAACTTAACAGAAAATAAAGCGTGCACATAACACTGGTAAAGGCTATCCAGAGTACCATAGTTTTGAGCCGGCGCTCTTTTGTCAACAATGAAGACATTTTAGAAAAAGCACTATCGCCCTTTGCGGTCTTGATTGTTATTCCCTGTTCTAGGGGTAATTCATTCAGCAACGGAACACGATAGTTAGATAACACTTTGTTGATCTTATCCAACGCTCTACTTGGGCGCTTTTGGATAAGAAACTGTAAAGACTCTGGTAGAAACTTCAGTGCAAACACAGCGATACAAAGAGTCACCCAGCCGCCCGCCAAGAATATGCTACGCCAGCCATAAGTAGAAACCGTAAACTCAGCAACAATGCCAGTAAGCATAGCGCCCAGAGGATACCCAGCAACAACAATTGCTACAGATAAAGAGCGGTACTTTTCAGGACTGTACTCTGATGCCAACGCTGTTTGGCTAGCCAACATCGCCCCTGCACCTAATCCACTGATAAATCTAAAAAATATAAGTGCTATGAGTGAGTGAGAATAGGCTGTCATTAGAACCGATAAGGCAACAACAAAGAGGCTAGCAGTAATGACTATGCGACGTCCAAAGACGTCAGACAGCGACGCCAAAAAAGTAGCGCCCAGCATCATTCCTGCTAACGAAAAGCTAAAGAGAAGGCCTAGTTTGTTCGCTGCAATCTCCATCTCGTTACCAACATCGCTGACAACAACCGCCATAGCAGTAATATCAAAGCCGTCAATCATGTTTATCAGCATGCAAAGGCAAACAACAAGGATATGCTGATAACCCCAGCTTGAGTCCTCGATTATTCTCTCAACCGAAAATTGTTGATTAATATCTGTTGAAGGCGAACTCGTTTTACTCAAAAGTCTTCCTCTTTTACTGGGTTATTTAGCAATATTGAAGATCTTAATATCTGTGTTAGCTTCTAGCCCTTCTTGGCCAAATTCTACTCCGATACCTGATCCTTTGATTCCTCCAAAGGGAATATTAGGAGCTATTTCACCGTGTTTATTAATATAAACAGTCCCAGCTTCTAGACTCTGAGCGACTTCGTAAGCCCGATCTGAGTTAGAAGACCAAACAGATGCAGCAAGGCCGACGTCAAGTTGATTAGCTTGAGCGATAGCGTCGTCAAGATTATCGTAACGAATAATGGGTAAAGCACAACCAAATTGTTCTTCATCAATCAAACGAGAGCCTGCCGGAACATCAGCGACTAATGTAACAGGATAAAAATACCCGTTTCCCTCATATGCTTTACCGCCTGTCAATACACGTCCGCCTCTTTCAACGGCGTCTTCAACCAGCGCTGAAACCTTATCAAACTGCATTTTGTTTTGCATCGGTCCAAGCATATTATTGTGGTCCAAACCATCTCCCATAGGTATTTGATTAGCCAATCCCGACAAGGCTTCACAAACCTGATCATAGATTGAGTTATGCACATAAAGGCGTTTTAAAGCAGCACAAGTTTGACCGCCATTAATGAATGCACCCCAGAATAACTCTTCTGCAATACTGTCAGGATCAGCATCATCAAGCACAATACCTGCATCGTTACCACCTAGTTCCAGCGTTAACCGTTTGAGACTGCTAGCTGCGCTGCGCATAATGGCTTTCCCTGTAGGTGTTGAGCCAGTGAATACCATTTTATTAATGCCTTCATGAGCACTCATCATGGCACCGACATCACCATCACCAGAGACGCAATTTAATACCCCTTTCGGCAGAACATCATTAATTAATTCAACCATTCTTAGCGTTGATAAAGGTGTAAATGGCGATGGCTTGATGATCACTGCATTGCCTGCCCTAATCGCTGGCACGACATGCCATATCGCTATCATTAAAGGCCAGTTCCAAGGTGTAATAGATCCAACCACACCAACAGGCACACGGTGCTGCTCCACACGCTTTTGCTCATTTTCTTCTAACACCTTAACGGGTAAATCAAGACTAGCCGTATAGCCAGCCCAAGCGGCAGCACCACCGACTTCGAACTCGGAACCTAAACCTTTGAGTGGTTTACCCTGTTCCAACGTTAATAACTGTGTTAATTCATCAGCATTTTCGGTAATTACCTCTGCAATTTTCTGACAGGCCGTTCGACGTTCATCATTAGATGACTTAGCCCAGTCTTTTTGGGCAGCGCTAGCAGCCGCAACAGCGCAGTCCAATTGCGTTGGTGTACAAGTCGTCACATACCCAACAATACTGTGGTTAGCGGGGTTCTTCACCGGTGTTTTGTTAATTCCTTCCTCTTTTGCACCATTTATAATCATTGGGAATGTTGGCAAGTCAGACATAAATAACCTTCTCATTTCACTTCACTTGATCACCCCACTAGCTCACATCCAACACATGACAGGGATCTGATACTTCCTGAAGCTCTATAATGAGAAGCTAATGGGAATACACTTATTTACCATCATGCAGGTTTTCAAATGTTATTCTTGTTTTGGTGTGCTCATTATCTTGACTTAAAGCGCACCATTGAAATTAGTGAGAGAAACTCTTACTACTGGAGAGTTTGTTTTCTATAGATAGAAGGGGGCTCATTAAATCTAGCGCGAAAGACTCTCGCGAAGTGAGCCGATGACTTGAAACCACACTCATAAGCAATTTCAGAGACAGAGAACTGTTGAAAGCGTCTGCTGCGTAGCATTTGAGCAGAATGATCAAGTCGGACAGCAATAATGTAATTGGACACACTCATACCTGAGACCGAGAAAATCGAATGTAAGTAACGTTTAGATATTAAACAGTTGCTCGAGATCATATCTACATCTAGATTTTCATCTTCATAATGCGCATCAATGTAATTTTTACACCGTTCTAGGTGATCTGCTTGTACAGTCGATATATGCTTGCGATTGACATCCACATTCTCGAATCCCATGACCAGTAAATCAAAGTATGTGTCACGAAGCCTTTTCGCCTGTAAAGGCGTATCTTCAAGCGTTCGAGAAGCCCATAATGACTTAATAAAATCTGAAATCACCTGATTAGCTGCAACTCGTCGGTCAGCACGTATAAAAGCCAAATCCTCAGGATGAGCGTGAAAACGTCCTAAGAGCTTTTCTGGAATAGGTATCGATAGAATTTCGGTTGACTCATCAAACTCCAGCGAGTAACTGCGCGCATTATCACAAATCAAAAAGTCACCCTCGGACAAGCATGCACAAACTTCACCCACATTAATTCGACTGCTACCAACCAATTGCGTCTTCACAAGAAAACGTTCTCTTTCTGAAAATGAATGCGCTGCACCATCATGCCAAACTCTTGCTGGCGTCGAGTCAACCATAGCCAAATTCAGATTAGCCATAGTTCTTATACGCATCGTTGCCTTGAAGTGGTTGGGCGTATACGCTTTTAATTCAAGCCCCCCAAACGTCTTACTTAACGTCTCGGCCCATTCAGCGGGATTAGTAGAAGTGAGAACGTACTCTTCGCTGGCGTTCATTTAAATGCAGAAATAGTCAATCATTTTCATCACCTGACATTATCTGTTTGTTACGGAGTTGTAAATTAAATTGACTGAAAATGTAGCATTTTAAGACCAACTATAGCGCGCTGTCAGATAAGCTAATTTTGGCAAAAACAACTAACCTTGATTTCAGTAATTTCAGTAGTTTTAAGTTAGGTCGCAACAGTATGCTCAAAACTCACACTATGGTCTCAGTATCATTTGCAGCACTGCTCTACGTAACTGGCTGCACAAAAAACGTAGAATTGACAGTTCAACAAGAAACCAAAGTTGAGAAATATGACTTGGCTAAACAGATCAGCAATGAGCCTTTCAATTGGCTAAGCACAGGAAAAGACTATCTAGAACAACGATACAGTGCACTCAGCGATATAGATACATCCAATGTCAATAACCTGTCACTTGCTTGGTCTTATGATCTAGATACCAATCGAGGACAAGAAGCAACTCCTCTTATGGTCGATGGCATCTTATATACCACCAGTGCTTGGAGCAAAGTCCAAGCTTTCAACGCAAAATCTGGAGAGTTGTTATGGCAATTTGATCCTAAAGTACCCGGTGAATGGGGTGTCAGAGGATGCTGCGGTGTCGTCAATCGAGGCGTTGCCTATTGGGATGATAAAATTTATGTCGGTAGTTTCGATGGGCGCTTGATTGCGATTGACAGTAAATCTGGAGAGCAAGTTTGGTCATCAGATACCATAGTAGATCGTGATAAGAATTACTCGATTACAGGTGCACCACGCGTTGTTAGAGGTAAAGTGCTTATTGGGAATGGTGGTGGCGAATTTGGTGTCAGAGGTTACGTGAGTGCTTACGACGCGAATACTGGCAAACTTGTTTGGCGTTTTTACACGGTCCCGGGTGATCCCAGCAAACCCCTTGAGAACGCTGTTCATCAAGAAACCATCAAAACTTGGACGGGTGAATGGTGGACACAGGGGGGCGGTGGCACCGTTTGGGACTCCATGGCATACGACCCCGATCTCGACCTGCTCTACATTGGCGTGGGTAATGGTAGCCCTTGGAATCCCGCTATCAGGAGTCCTGGAGGCGGTGACAACCTTTTCTTATCATCTATTGTTGCATTAAAGCCAGATACTGGTGAGTACGTTTGGCATTTCCAGACAACACCAGGAGACCAGTGGGATTTCACCGCCACGCAGCATATGATTCTGGCTGATTTAACCATAGGCGGACAGGCTCGCAAGGTATTGATGCAAGCCCCCAAAAATGGCTTCTTTTATGTCCTTGACCGCGAGACAGGTGAATTTATATCCGGCGAAAATTTCGCACGCGTAACCTGGGCGAAAGGATTAGACCCCAAAACAGGTCGACCTGATATTGTGGAAGAAGCCTTCTATCACAAGACGGGTAAACCATTCGTCAGCAATCCAGGTCCTATGGGAGCGCACAGCTGGCATCCCATGTCATTCAATCCTGAAACTGGTTTAGTTTATTTCTCAGCTCAGGATTTGGCGTTTCCTTATATTCCAGATGAGAAATTCGAGGCGAAAAAGCTGGCTGTAAACCTTGGTATTGATCTAGAAGCAATTGCACTACCTGACGACCAAAAAACCCGCGACACCATCAGAAAATCACTCAAAGGACGGCTCGTTGCATGGGATCCTGTGGCCCAAAAAGAAGTTTGGCGTGTTGAACATGGTGGTCCGTGGAATGGTGGCACATTATCAACAGCTGGTGGACTGGTTTTTCAAGGAAATAGAAACTTAGAGTTTGCTGCTTATAATGCAAAAACTGGCGAGAAACTTTGGAACCACGATGTTCAGACCGGTATAGTAGCTGCCCCCATAACCTATAAAATCAATGGTGAACAATACATTGCCTTAGTCGCTGGTTGGGGTGGTATAGTGCCGTTGTTACTCGGTGAGCTGTCGCATAATGATGATGGCCCAATCCCTAACCGAAGCCGGGTGTTAGTCTACAAAATAGGGGGCAAAAAAACGCTTCCACCTGTATCAGAATTTAAACCTGCTATTTCAATTCCACCGCAATTCGCTCCGCAAAATAACATCGACAATGGGAAATCTATATACGCCCGATACTGTGCTGGATGCCATGGAGATACTGCAGTATCAGGGGGTATTTTACCAGACTTACGGAAGAGCTATGTCTCGCACAGCAAAGGGACTTGGAAGTCTGTTGTCATCGATGGTGTTCTAACCAGCAAAGGCATGGTTGGCTTTGGTGCTGAATTGTCCAATCAAGACGCAGAAGATATCCGGGCTTACATCATTGATCGGGCTCAGTCACTCAAAGGTTCCGAATAATCCGTCAAATATTAGCATAAAGACATAAATCCCTATCCGGTTTATTTAGGCCTTTGCGCTAACAATTGCCATACAATAATCAACCGACAGGTTTAACTATGAAAAACATAAATCACACGCCTAAGAAGCACTTGTTTAGACACTCTATCGTACGCAAACTCGTACCTTGTTGCTTTGCTGTTAGCCTTTCCTCTTTTTCTCTGGCACAAGAAAATGCAAACCAAGAGAACAACACTGATACTAACAACAGCGAAGGATTAGAGACAATAGTCGTCACTTCACGGAAAGTTGCAGAAAGTATTCAGTCAACGCCTATTGCTGTATCAGCCTTCACAGAAAGAGGGCTGAAAGAGAGAGGGTTAACTACCAGTGCAGATGTGGGTAACTTTACCCCGAATGTTCAATTCGATACTTCATCTTCCTTTGCAGGTGCATCAACCTTCCAAGGCTTCATTCGAGGCATTGGTCAAACAGACTTTGCTATCAATACTGATCCGGGCGTTGGCGTTTATGTAGACGGTATTTATTATGCAAGAACTGTAGGCGCCGTTATTGATTTACAAGATGTTCAACGTATTGAAGTGTTAAAAGGCCCCCAGGGGACCTTGTTTGGAAGAAACTCTATTGGTGGTGCACTTAACATTATTACCAAACGCCCAGATAGCGAGTTTGATTTCAAAGGCGAAGTTACTATCGGTGAGTTTAATCGTGCCGATGTGAACGCCTTTGTTAATTTACCGCTGACTGATGATGTCTTTACCAGTGTTGCCGTATCTACCCGTAATCGAGACGGTTTCCAAAACCGTATCTCTTTCGAAGATCCGGCTAATGGCAACAATATTGGCATCCCACTCGATCAACTATTAACGGCTGACACCAACAACGGTGCAGCACAGGGTGCCATCGATAGCCAAACTTTACGCGCAAAAACTTATTGGGACGCCTCTGATACAGTCGAAGCTACCTTTAGCGTTGATTACTCAAGTGTCCGTGACTCAGCAACGGCAACAACACTGCTTGATGCAGAAGTTAACTCCCCCGGAAACCTAAGAGGCCTGTTTAATGGCTGTGTTGCAGGTTTGGCTCCGGAAGCCATCTGTAACACTTCACCATTTCTAGCTAACGAACAACTTCCCTTCGATAATCGCTTTGTAACAGGTGATATCGATACAACTTTCGCTACTGGTGCTAACTTCAGCAATATCGACTCTTGGGGTTTATCCGCTGAAATCGATTGGGAAATATCAGAGAATATTTCATTAAAGAGTTTAACCGGCTACAGAAATCTGGACGGTGCATTCGGTGTAGATATTGACGGCTCACCGTTAGCTTTCGATCAAACAACCTTTACGCTAGACACTGAACAATTTAGCCAAGAATTACAACTAAGTGGCCGCAGTGGCATCGTTCGTTATACAGCGGGTCTTTACTTTTATCATGAAGATGCTGGTCAGGAAGACTTTGTCCCCATTGCCGGCGGGCTTATCCAAGTAGCTGGCGGTAACTTCCAAAAAACGGATGCGTTTGCCTTATTCGGTGAGACCAACATTGATCTCACCGAAGAACTATCTTTTGTCTTTGGTGTAAGGTACACAGAAGAAGAAAAAGAAGTACAGCTCGATCAACAAAACCTTAATCCAGATTTCTTCATTGCAACAGGCTTTCCTCTGGCAGGTTTCCCAAGAGAAGATCTCACTTTCTTAGGGCCTCAAGAACCTCAATTGCTAGACTTCGACAATGTATCGATTCGTACCGGTTTTAACTGGCAGGTTAACCGAGATTTGTTTGCCTACGCTAGTTTCTCTCAAGGCTTTAAATCGGGTGGTATCACCACTCGCCTAACCGCACCTTTTAATCCTATCATTGGTATTGGTGGCTTAACCAATCTAGCATTCGACGAAGAAACCGTCGATTCATTCGAAGTCGGTGTTAAATCTGAGCTATTAGAGAACAACTTAAGACTTAATGTTTCTTTATTCCAGAACAATTTCGATGATATTCAAATAGTCGTTCAGCGCGGCGTAACGCCTGCTAACGAAAACGCAGGTGCAGCAGAAATCAGAGGAATTGAGCTAGAAGCACAAGCCATTTTGGCTGACACATTAAGTGCAAATTTCTCATTAGGTTTATTAGACGCGGAGTACACAGAACTTGACCCTTTAGTGGGACTCGATCCTGCGACAACTGAACTACCCAATGCACCAGAGACTACAGCCAGTATAGCGCTTAATTGGCAACCCACTGAAAACTGGGGTATAAATGTCAATTATAGCTATACCAGCGAAGTCTATAATGATTTTGAAAACACCGAGCTGCTGCTTCAAGATGATTCAGCTATTGTTGGTGCATCCATTAATTACACGTCATCGAGCCAGCAATGGAATGTCACAGCGGGTGTGACTAACTTGACTGACGAACGTCGACTGGTATCAGGCTTTAATGCCGGTGCACTCGACTTCATTATTGGCTCTTTCAACCGCCCTCGTGAATGGTATCTCTCACTTGGTTATAACTTCTAAACATTAGGAGGTTAGGCTTTAGTGCCTAACCTCTATCAACTCTACTGTTAGTTAAGAAAAACACAAACAAGTTTACTGTGATAAAACCCATCAACAATAAAGTTTGTTGATATTCTCAACTTACCCCTTTATAAAGCCTTCAAATAAGAACATCTAGTACTTTTTATACTCCTCTCTACCTCGTTTCTCTTCAAAACTACCACTTCTTTCGGTACCTCTAGTCGTTCGTTATTTTGCTGCAATGAGATAACGGTGAAGTAGATAAAAACTCACTATAATTAAAACTCAGTGCGCAATATTACACTTTGCCTTCAATTCACGTTTAATTTACATCTATGAATAACAGTACAAAAATGAGAATCACAAAACCCATCACAGAAGCAAGATAAGGTATTGTTAATTAAGAAGTAAAATATCGATTCAACGTCAAACCTTCACCAAACCATTTACACTTTGTGCACATTTCATCAACATTTAGTGCACTTTTGTGCATAGCGGAACATCAAACTATACCCTAATGTTCTCACATGAGAATATAAAGCAAAGAGATTATTCCGTGAAAAAGATAAAACTACAACTTACTCAATGCGCATGCTTAGTTGCCGCTGCTCTGTCAACGAACGCTATTTCACAAGAAGAGAGTCAGGCAAGCCCGGCTGATGAAAACGTTGCTCTTGAGCGCATCAGTGTTACTGCGCAAAAACGTGTTGAACCTTTGCAGGAGACACCTATTGCGGTGACAGCTTTTAGTGCAAATGCGCTAGATAAGAAAGGCATTGACGATATTTCGAAGGTAGCAGAGTTTGCACCCAACTTAGTATTTGATACACAAACCGCCATCGGTGGTGGTTCAAGTGCTGCGGCAGTGTTTATTCGAGGTATTGGTAATACTGACTTTGCTTTAACAACAGACCCAGGTGTGGGTACCTACATTGATGGTGTTTATGTATCACGTTCTGTTGGTGGTGTGTTAGATGTACTTGATGTATCTGGCCTAGAAGTATTGCGTGGACCTCAAGGAACGCTATTTGGCCGCAATACCATTGGCGGCGCCATCAATATTACATCGAGAAAGCCCTACGATGAGCTAGCTGGCCAAGTTCAACTCACAGTCGGTAACTTCAATCGCCGAGACTTTAGAGGTTCGATCGACATACCTTTCAGTGATACTTTGCTATCGACCTTTGCTATCTCGAAGAAAGATCGTGACGGCTTTGTTGACCGCGTATTGGTTGGTGATACATTGGGTGGCCAAGATCGTTTCGCATTTAGAGGATCATTCCACTACGAGCCGACCGAGAACTTGAACTTCCAACTTTCATTTGACGTAACAGATTACGATGAAGAAAGTGCGCCAGGTGTTGCCGTTGGCTTTACACCAGGTGCAGGTGTTGTTGGCACTGCGCTTAGAGAGAACCCAAGCCTCCCACTTGGTCCCGCTATTGGTACATTCTTGGGTGAGCTCGAGCAGTTTGTTGTAGATGGTGATGATGATATTTCATTTGGAACCGCAGGCAATGGCAGTACAGTAGAAGCTGAAGGTGTGTCTTTCATAGCAAGCTATCAAGGTGAAGGCTACGAGTTGAAATATACGGGTGCTTACCGTGAAACAGATGCAACATTCGAGGCTGACGCCGATAGCTCACCTTTTAGAATTACAGGTTTAAGCAACCCAAATTACCAGCATGAGCAAACTAGCCATGAGTTTCAAATCACGGGTGATGTTGGCAAATTAAAATACGTTGGTGGGATATTCTTCTTTGACGAAGAAGGTGAAGACGTTGTATTTGTTGACGTAACCTTACCGCAACTAATACCTGGTACTTTTGATTTAGCATTCGGCCCAGACTTTATTGACCCAGCTGCACCTGGTGTTAGTGATGCACGTGCATTCGAGGCAACAATCAATAACTTCGCAACCGTAGATAACTCAAGCGAAGCTTATTATTTCCAGGGTACTTATGCCGCTAGCGACAGCCTTAACCTAACGGCTGGTGTACGACATACCATTGATGATAAAGGCTATGGCTTTACCCAAGTAATTGCTGCCGACAATCAAACAAACCCATTACCTTTCTTGGCAGGCGCTCCGGTAGGTTCTGTATTAGCTGACGGCTCTTTCCAACAAGGAGTTATCCCCATTGTTGGGAATGGCTCTGGTAATGCCGAAGAGTCATTCGAGGAAACGACATTTAAATTGGGTGCTGACTATCAATTTGAAGATGACACACTCCTTTACTACAGTTTTTCACAAGGCTTCAAAAGTGGTGGGTTCGTACTACGTTATGTTGCGGCGGTTCCTGAACCAACAGCCTTTGACCCAGAAACACTGGACTCACATGAAATTGGTGTTAAGTGGGAAAGTGATAACAAACGCTTAAGAGTGAACGGTGCTATTTTCTACACCGACTATTCTGAAATTCAAGTTACCTTCTTCGACGCTGGTGGCGGCCCAGTCACAGCAAACGCTGGTGAAGCGACAATTCAAGGCGTTGAGTTAGAGATTAATGCCTTATTGACTGACAACTTATTGTTCGAAATGGGCTATGGCTATACGGATGCTGAGTATGATTCTATTAACGAGATCCCTGGGTTATCTTTAGCGATTACCGAAGACTCAGCTCTAGTTAACACGCCTGAACATACGTTGAATGCAAGCTTAGAGTACAATACAGAGTTGGGCAATAATGAGTTTTCTGCTCGTATTGATTATGCGTACAGTGCCGAAATCTTTAATGATTCACAGAACTCTCCGTTCCTTTTCCAAGATGATTACAGTTTAGTCAATGCTTCTGCAACTTATACCATCAATTATGACTGGGACATTACCTTGTTCGTTGAGAACTTGACCGATGAGCGTGTTCTGGAAACAGGTAACTCTAACTTTGGTTTAGGCTTCCACGAAGCTAGATTCAATCGACCAAGAGAGTATGGCGTAACGGTTAGATACAAGTTCTAAAAGTGAGCAGCCAAAATAAACGAAACAATGATTAAAACGGCTGGCTTACCTAATAACCCAAGTTGGCCCTCTTTTCGTGGAGAAACTCAATGAATAACAAATTCAAAGCCGCAGTTGTCCAAGCTGCACCTGTTTTTATGGATTTAGATGCATGTATCGACAAAGCCATAACCCTAATAGAGCGTGCCGCAAAAGAGAACGCTAAACTTGTCGCTTTCTCTGAAGCCTGGTTCCCTGGTTATCCGCTGTGGGTTTGGCTATCACCAACGGCACATAACATAAAATACTTCCAACGCTATCACGAAAATAGCTTGGTAGTAGGTAGTGAGCAATTCCAACGCTTAGGCAACGCAGCAAGAGACAATAACATTTACTTATCTTTTGGTGCCAGTGAGCGCGACCACGGTTCATTATATCTTGCGCAATTTTTGTTCAGCGATAAAGGCGAACTTATTCAAGGCCGTCGTAAGCTGAAACCAACCCATCAAGAGCGCACAATATACGGTGACGGTGATGGCAGTGATTTTGGTGTGTTTGATACTGACATTGGTCGTATTGGGCAGCTGTGCTGCTGGGAGCACTTACAACCTTTAAGTAAATACGCCATGTACAGTATGCATGAGCAAGTACATATTGCAGCATGGCCTTCGTTTAGCACTTATCCTCACGCATTCTCGCTTGGTGGAGAAGCAAACATGGCAGCATCTATGGTTTACGCGTTAGAAGGTCAGTGTTACGTGCTAGCGCCTACAGCGGTCGTTAACCAAGAAATGTACGACATGATTGTCGAGAATGATACGCATGCTGAATTGTTAACTCTCGGTGGCGGCTTCGCACAAATATTCGGTCCTGACGGCAGCCCTCTTTGTGAAGGATTACCAGAAACAGAAGAAGGCATATTGTTTGCTGAAATTGATTTGGGGGCAATTGCTATTGCCAAATCATTCGCTGATCCAGTAGGTCACTATTCACGTCCAGACGTGACGCGTTTATTGTTGAACCGGTCAGTTCAACGACCAGTAGAGGAATATTCAGAAACGCCTGATGACGTTGATTTAAATGAGCCATTAGCAAACGAAGAGTGAATAAGGTTTAATCGCTATGTGTCACCGCTTAGCTAGAAAAAATTTTTCAATCAATAGAATCTATAAATATTCAGTACATTGCTCAGGCGATGTGCTGAATGTTTTATTTTGGAGGTAACTAATGCCAACCAATAATATGCCTGAAAATTGGCAACCACCAGTCCCTGCATGGCAAGCTGACTGGAAAAATTCTGATGATCCTATGGTCGCTGTCTATTTTGGTATTCAAGCGGACACACCAGAGAAGTTGCATGCTTGGGCTGATAGAGCATTGTATTCAGAGCATGCGCCTTCTCGCATCGAACGAGGTCACTTTGTTGACCAAGCCGACGTCAATAATTACATGTATATATGCTATTGGACACGCTCTGAATATGATCATTGGTGGAATCTCGATGGCAACAAAAACTGGTGGCAAAGTGTTGATCGCTTAAATGAGGAAGTGGGCTATTGGCGAGAAGTCGCCGCAATGCCTTATGATCGTTTTGAAACATTAAATTCAAGCATGGAACCGCATGGGATCAGCGCTGTTGCTGATGATTTAGCAGGACCGATTGATGAGCACGGTTATGCTGGCGGTATGCGTGACAGGATTTTACTCTCAGATACGAGTGACTTGAAAAATAATGCAAGCACGTCAACAAAAATACCCGCACTTAAAACAGATGACGGCAAACGAGTAAAACTCTCTCCACCGCAAAACGCCTGTATTATTCGGTCAGGCCAAAACTGGTCTTACTGCGACGATGAGCAAGGTCCGATGTACTTAAAAAATGTACATCCGGTATTACAAAAAGGTATGTGCTATCTTCGAGACAACCCAATAGAGACCGAATGTTATTGCATGCGCTTAGTCGATGTTAAAGGCGACGAGTGGCAAGACATGCCACAAAGTTTCGGCCTAGGCTACGCGTCGGACATTTACGCGTTTGAAGAATGGGCAAAAAGCCACCCAACGCACCTAGCAATACTCGACAGGTTTATGGCTATGGCCGGTAAATTTGGCGAAAAGTTGCAATTAAAACTCTGGCATGAAGTTGTGGTACTGCCCAATGAAGGTAGCGAATTCGAGTATATTAATTGCCATGAACAGACTGGGCTATTGAGTTACACCTAAACTCGGTGTAACTTGTTGGTCGGTCATTTACTAGGCTGCTTTGCTTATGGCATTTTTCATTTCTGACGGATACCGGAAAAGAGCACAAGATTCAGGTGACAAAGCACTTAATTTCGATTATTGGAGCGAAATTATTTGTGACGAGTTCGTCAAACTTGACTGCGAAAAAGGCGATACCGTCAATGTTGACTCTTTCAATGCAGAGCTTAGAGGCGGCAAAGCGCTGTCTTCTTTAAGGTTTGCTGAGGTCCAAGCAGAAGCACATCAAGTTAAACGTTCAAAAAGCCAAATTGGTAAATCGACAGAAGCTGATTTCTTAATCAGCTTCCAAATCGCCAACCAAGGCATTGTTAGGCAAAACGGGCGTGAAGCCATCCTTACACCTCGCACCTTCGCTATGTACGACAGTACCCAACCCTATACACTCTCATTTAAAGAGAACTTCCACCAACTCATAGTACAAATGCCCAAAGACGTCTTGAGCCAGCATTTAATGAATCCAGAGCAATATACGGCCATGCAGATGTCTGGGCAATCTGGCTTAGGTGCTGTACTTACCAACTTTATTTTTTCGCTCGCAAAAGAAATGGGCAGTATCGAACAGCAATCTGATGAGTTATCAGACAACCTGATCAATATGATTGCTATGGCTTTTAGTTCTTCGGTGATGCTAGAGCAAGTCGGTTCAAACTCTGTAGTAAAAGAATCATTAAAGAATCGTATTTATCGTTATATCGAACTGAATATCTGTAACCCTGAACTGAGCAATCAATCTATTGCTGACGCTCAAGGGATATCAGTCAGATATTTAAATAAACTCTTTGAAGATCAAAGCGAAAGCGTCCATTCCCTGGTGTTAGAAAAACGATTACAACGCAGCTTTAACCTCCTGAGTGATCCTGCCTATCAAGGCCATAGCATTGAAATGATCGCCTTCAACTCCGGTTTCTCCAGTGCCGCCCACTTCTCTCGCTGTTTTAAAAAACGCTTTGGACAAAGTCCGGGGCAGATGCGGTAAGTCAGGGTATCCTAGCGGCGTAACACCTCAAAAACCGTTTCATGTATTACCTGGCATAAACACAAATATCAGATACAAGCAGCTTTAGGATATTTGTCGTTGTACTCGTGAATTGACGTTATATCTCACATTTAAAAGGTACGCAGCCAACGCTAGATTTCTTTTAAAAAGATGTTTATCCTACCTTTAATCTCCACCATGTATCTTGCATGGAGTCGAAAAGATGGAGCATTTCTAGATCACTCAAACTTGGTATTCTAGGATCGTATGATAGTTTAGCTGTAAGTATTCATTCTCCTAGAATCAGTTTGAGTAGGCGGTTGTTCCTTTTGAATAAAAAAAATCCTGAAATCCAACATGTGAATGAAACTATGGGACTACTTAAGCTTGTTTCATACTTTTTTGCTGTCCTATATTTTTTTCTAACAGTAGGACATTTTTTTCTTCTACAAGATTCGTTTAAGTGGATTCTATTTACTGCAGCTTTGTTGACTGCCATTGTGAATGTCGCTATCGGCTTCAATGCTTCCAAATTTTCACTGCCTCAACAGAACTCGATTATTCTATTGTTGCTGCTCATGGCGAGTTCGAACAGCCAGCTACATTTATGGCTTTCTGCAGCACCCGAACAAACGACCAATATATTCGTCACTATTATCGCGTCAGGCATTGTGTTACCAAACCGTGGTCATTGGATCACCTCTATCCTATTTAACTGGATAGGGTGGATTGCTATCAATATCATTCTTGAAATGGCCTTAATTGAGCACTTTTTCTTTGCGATGGCTATGAGCACACTATTGAGCTGGTTCGCCCATCTATCGCGAAAGAAATTGGTTGAAAAACAAATTGAGCTTCTAAATGAGAGAAACCTTGCTATAAAACACGAGCATGAAGCAATAGCTGCTACAGAAGCAAAAAGCTTATTCTTGGCAAACATGAGCCACGAAATTCGCACTCCCATGAACGGGCTCATCGGCATGATAGATCTTGTATCACGTTCAAAATTGAGTGAAGAACAAAAAGGCTTCATTGCAACAGCCAAGCGAAGCGCCGAGTCACTCATGATTACGATTAATGACGTTTTAGATTTCTCAAAAATTGAAGCGGGCGAACTGACTATCGAGCAAGTGGAGTTTGATCTGGAACAGCTTTTTTCAGAATTGATCCAAGACTCGCTGTTTCAAGCTAACGTGAAAGGATTACAACTTGAGTTAGTTAAAAATAACCTCCAACAAAAAAGGGTTGTAGGAGATCCTCATCGAATCACACAGGTCATGAATAACCTACTTTCAAATGCGACAAAGTTTACAAACTCAGGCAGTATTTTTGTCCAGTATGATTTAATAGAACATAATAAAGCCCTTCAGTTAAATGTCGCCGTGACCGACACAGGTATTGGTATCAGTGATACTGCGCTACCTTACCTTTTTGAGTCATTCTCTCAAGCCGATATGTCAACAACGAGGTTTTTTGGTGGCACAGGATTGGGATTAGCCATCACAAGGCAACTCTGCAAGTTGATGGGGGGAGACATTAGCGTAAAGAGCAGGTTAGGAGAAGGCTCAGTATTCGAATTCTCCATTCTACTGCAGAGTCAAGTACCAACAATAACCTCAAACAATAAAGCTTGTGCTATACAGGATTTATCCAACCTTAGTGTCCTTTTGGTTGAAGACAACCCTATCAACCAAGAAGTCATGATTGCCATCTTGCAAAACCTAAAAATTGAAGTAGTGGTTGCAAACGATGGACACAATGCACTCGACACACTCTGTCATGCTGATCCAAAAAACTTTGACCTCATATTTATGGACTGTCAGATGCCTAATATGGACGGATATGAAGCAACCCGATGCATACGCGAAGGAAAAGCAGGTGAGTTGGCGAGAACAATCCCAATCATTGCACTCACTGCAAGCACCATGAATAGTGAACGAGAAAAATGTCTTGATGCAGGAATGAATGAGTACCTTACCAAGCCAGTAGACATTGATATCCTGAAATCAATATTAGCGAAGTACCAATCAAACTAAAGTAACTAAAAAATATGAAGACATATATTAACGACCTTTCAAGGCGTTGGCACCGGCACGTGGCACTTTGCCAGCTAAATTCGATAACAAGAGAACGAGGTGATTCAGTGTTGTGGCCTGGTCAATCGAAATTGGCCACGTCATATTGCTCTCTTCGGAAAGTTCGCGGCTAAAGCCTTCTCCTACAGAAAATTTGATACGTTGGAAGCACAACTACCCGTGCTTACCATCATCCCAATCATCAAATATGCGCTTAGCGACTTCTTTAGGAAATACTTCTAGCTCGGTTGCCATGGTGTCGTTCCAACGATTTAGGTACCCAAATAAAGCTACTGAAGCCACCAGCTCGACAATTTGTCCTTCGTCGAAATGCTTTTTCAGCTCATCGAAATCTTCTTCCTGCGCGTTGTTCGGTGTCATACCCATTTTAATCGCTAACGTAATCGCCGCTTTTTCAGCATCGGTAAATAAACCGCTGTCTTGGCAGGTAAAAATAGCTTCAATCTTTTCGTCAGGCACTTTGTAGATACTAGAGAGATTTGCCATGTGTGAGCGACAATAGTTACAACCCGACGCTGCACTTGATGCGTAGCTGACCATCATTTTTAGATCTTCAGCCACTGTTCCTTCATACAAAACAGCTTGGTTCAATGCCATAAAGGCTTTCACGATGTTGGGACGACGGGCCATGGTGCGAATACTGTTTGGCACGAACCCTCTTGTATTCGCGTAATGTGCGAACTTATCGGTGATTTCTTTATCTTGGACTTCGTCATTTTCTAATGGGCGTAGGTGGGCCATAGAGGACTCCTATTTAATAAATAAAAAGAGGGTTCAAACTAACGAAACATTTAGCCTGAACCAACAAAGGGAGTTTCGTTACTTCGCAGGTAAAACAGTCGAAACCACTTCACCAAAACCTATTCGCACAGCGCCTTTTTTACTGCAAGAGGCTCGCATTACGATACTGTCTCCATCATTTAAGAAGGTTCGCTGTTCACCATTGGGCAACGTTATAGGTACTTTCCCGCCTTGGCTTAACTCTAGTAGCGAACCTGCTTCTGCTTGCTCAGGGCCCGACTGAGTTCCCGAACCAAGCAAATCACCCGCTCGCATAGCACAACCATTACTGGCGTGGTGCGTGACCAACTGTGCGGGTGTCCAATAAGAATGCTTAAAATTAGAACGCGATAATTCTGCTACTGCTTGATTAGCATCACGCATCTGTGCAGTCTGAATTAAACATGCTAAATCAATATCTAACCCGCCTTGCTCGGTGTTTGTGTTTGAACTGAGATAAGGTAATGGCTGAGGATCACTTTCAGGGTGACTAAAACTGGCACGGTAAGGGGCCAAAGCTTCCATGGTAACTATCCATGGCGAAACCGTGGAGGCAAAGTTTTTCGCTAAGAAAGGGCCTAATGGCTGATACTCCCAAGCTTGGATATCACGTGCTGACCAGTCATTAAATATACAGACACCAAAGAGGTGATCTTCCGCATTATCTATGTCGATGGTATCGCCCATATCGGTACTTTTACCTATGTACAAACCCATTTCCAGTTCGTAATCAAGACGTTTACAAGGCCCAACACTAGGTTCATTCGCGTCTAGTGCTTTGGTTTGACCTACTGGGCGATGGAATTCTTGTCCAGATACACCAATAGTTGATGAACGCCCATGATAACCAATAGGTACCCACTTGTAGTTAGGTAACAAAGGGTTGTCAGGACGGAACAGCTTTCCTACAGCAGTAGCATGGTAAATAGAGGTATAAAAGTCTGTATAATCGCCGATATGGCAAGGCATCGAAAACTCTACTTCGGACTGCGGGATCAACATGTTTTCTATCGAAGTCTGCTTGTCAGAGCCCGTTCTCAAAGCTTTAGATAGTGCAAGTCTTAAAGCAGAGTTGGCAGACGTACCCATATCCATTAACTCATTCAATGTACTCTGTGAGGCTGCTTTTGCAGCAAGCTGAGCAGCACCACTTAAGACATTGGCATCAGCTAAAGCCACCATATCAATTACCTGCTGGCCAATTGCAACACCACCACGCCAAGCTTCATCACTGCCTTTGCGTCTAAATATAGCAAAAGGTAAGTTTTGTATGGGGAAATCTGTGTCCTCATTGGCACAACTCACCCAGCTGGTTAAGTTGATATCATGAGTTTCATTTATTTGTTGCATATTCATTGACCTTAAATTCAGTTTTTCGAACTATTTCGTTCCATCAAAGTGTTTTTTTAACGTTCCCCAACACCCTAGATAATCTGCTTGTCGAGTGGGTGAACGCAATGCGTATTCGGTGGGTGCGATGACGTAACGCGACTCAAACATAAACGCTAGTGTACTTTCATAGCGTTGTGGTTTTAGATCGGTATTCGACGCTTTTTCGAAGACATCTGCCTCTGGACCATGTGGTGTCATACAATTATGTAAACTCATGCCACCAGGCTCGAAACCTTTCTCTTTGGCGTCGTAAACACCTTCAATTAAGCCCATAAATTCACTCATGATATTGCGGTGATACCAAGGCGGTCTAAAGGTATTTTCAGCAACCATCCAACGCGGTGGGAAGATCACAAAATCGAGATTTGCAACACCTTCTGTATCTGAAGGTGATGTTAATACGGTAAAGATTGAAGGATCTGGATGATCGAAACTCACCGTGTTAATCACATTAAAGCGAGACAGATCATATTTATAAGGTGCGCTGTTACCAACCCAAGCGACCACATCTAACGGTGAGTGATCTAACGTGGCTTCGTAAAGTTCACCACAGAACTTAGTGACTATAGTGCATTCTTCGTCTCTGTCTTCATACCAGGCAACTGGGTATTGAAAATCGCGTTGATTGGTATAACCGTTAGCGCCGACAGGGCCTCTCTCAGGCAAAGCAAATGGTGCTCCATAGTTTTCGCTGATGTAACCTCTAATAGGTCCATCTACGGGATCAATCTTGAACTTCATACCACGTGGGATCACGAGGATCTCACCTGGCTTCACGTGTAAAATACCGAGCTCTGTGTAAGCAACAAGTTCTCCTTGTTGTGGAACAAACAATAACTCACCATCGGCACTGTAAAAGAAACGGTCTTCCATCCCTTTGTTAGCGCAGTAGACATGAATACCTATACCTACTTGAGTTTTAGCATCACCATTAGCGGCCACAGTAACTAAGCCTTCAATAAAGTCAGTTGGCTTTTCAGGAAGAGGTTGTGCATCCCAACGCATAACATTGGGTGGGCAAGCGACTTCATCAATAGGTGCCGTTCTGATCAAACCCTTTTCTATCGGCGTGTAGTCACCCATGCTGATTGATGGACGTATGCGATACATCCAAGTACGTCTGTTTTCACTTCTAGGTGCGGTAAATGCTGTGCTACTAAATTGCTCGGCATATAACCCATAGGGGCATTGCTGAGGATTAAACTGACCAATTGGCAACGCACCTTCTAGCGCTTCTGATTCGTGTTCATTATTGAAGCCATGAAGATAATTTAAGCTATTTAATTCGGTCATTCTTTTCATCTCTTTTGCGAATACATGTATTTTCTATTTAAGTATTATTCAACATCTTTGGCTATCGTTAGTGCTTCTTGTAAGGTATCAAAATCGCCAATATGGTTAGCCAGCAATAATATTAAACGCGCATTAACACATTCACTTTGCTGTCGGTCAAGTTCACGGTGCAAGTCAGTCAGCGCAGCGTAAAAACGATCTGGATCTGAAAAGTTAGGTTGGGTGTTCAATTTCATGAGCATTCCTCCATCTCATAGCCCAAAGCACGCTTCTGTGCATCAATAATGTTAGCTTTAGATAATTGCTTCCAACGACCACTGATGATTTGATCAGGACGGAATAAATAGGCACTACCATGTGCCAGATCGTAACGCTCAGAGACGAGATTCTTAGCATCGATTAACTCGGTGCCAATATCAGAAAAAATAGAGGGTAATGGCCGGGCGCTTATCACCAAAATCCTTAGATCTTCCTGCTTATTAAGCTCAACTAAATCATCAATCAACTGCTGATCGCCCTGCTCTGTTACCTTGACCATTAATGCAAACTCATTCCCAAGAAAATTAATTAGCCAACCAGGTGCTCCACTTTCTGTAACAGGCGCATCTTTGGGCACACAACCATCCCCAAGCGAACTGGTAAACACATCGCTATCAGGGGTGTTAAGAAACGATTTCTTATAACGACAAGGCATTGATAATCGACCACTGTTAACTATGGTACGTGCAAAAGTGTGCTCTTTTGCTAACCTCAAGGTTTCATCTCTGAATACACGGCTGATATGGTTTTTTGGTGTGATAAAATCTGTTGCGCGTGTTGAATTGAGAATATTCTCTTTGGCGCCTTCTTGTCGCTCACTGTTGTATGTTTCTAATAAGTGCTTAGGTGCTTTACCTTTCAATACATGAGCCAGTTTCCACACTAGATTCTCTGCCGACTGAATACAGCCATTAGCACCGCGTGCACCAAACGGAGATACTTGATGGGCGGCATCGCCGACAAACAACACATTATTATGAATAAAGTTATCCATCTTACGGCATTGGAAGGTATAGACACTGGCCCACTCTAGATCAAATTCTGCGTCATCACCGAGCATGGCTTGTATTCTTGGACGAATAACATGTTCCTGCTTTTCATACTCAGGGTCTGCATCCCAACCTAACTGTAAATCGATACGCCAAACGTTATCGGGTTGCTTATGCAAAAGTGCAGATTGGTTTTTATGAAACGGCGGATCAAACCAGAACCAACGTTCAGTGGGAAACTCCGCTTTCATCACAACATCAGCGATTAAAAACCTGTCTTGAAAGACTTGACCTTTACTCTCTAGACCAAGCATTTTACGGACATTGCTATTGGAACCATCTGCACAAAGCAAATAGTCACAAGTCAGTTGATATTCGCCATCGGGTGTTTGCACATTAACTTTCGTCAACGCAGAGGTTGATTCAATAGCAGTAATTTTAGACTTCCAGCGTAAGTCAATATTGTCAAAGTCAGTAGTACGGTCGACCAAATACTCTTCGAAATAGTACTGTTGTAGATTAATGAATGCTGGTAGTTGATGATCTGACTCATCAAGCAGATTAAAGTCATAAACAAGGTCATCTTTAAAAAACACCTTGCCGTGCTTCCATGTGACACCTTTAGACACCATTCGCTCTGCACAGCCCAGTCGATTCATAATCTCTAAAGTACGCTTAGCAAAACATATCGCGCGTGAGCCGACACTCACAGTATTGTTGTCATCGATCACAACGGCTGGAATGTCGTGTATAGCTAGATCAATCGCTAACGCTAAACCACCAGGCCCTGCGCCAACAATAACAACGGGATGATGAACTGGCACATCACTGTCCAGATCCGGGCTGGGAATATAAGGATATACCGGGTTTGTATAGGTACTTTGCATAATCCAACAACCTCAAAGAAATCAAACACTGCTCTCAATTGAGAGCAATATACGGGATTTTTATGACTTATTGCAACATATATTTCGTAATAAATGCTAAAATAAAGCAAATATAGTTTCACATGAGAATTTAATATGTTAAGTTAGCATCATCAAACAATAATGTCTTTATGCAATTCACAACTCATTAGAAGACATCACACTTTTAAATAGAAGAGGTTAAATCTCATGTCTAAAAAGCCATTTGCATCATCTGCCGATCTTGGCGAGAAAACAGAAACGCTGGAAATATTAGCCGATGGGGTTTTTGCCCTTACTGCCGAAGGCGATCCTAATGTTGGCGCTATTGAGGCAGAAGACTTTATTATTGCCTTCGAAGCACGCGCAACGCCAAAAGCAGCGAACGATTGGCTGGACATGTTGCGTGAACATACTAACAAGCCCGTTAAATATTTGGTTCTATCTCACTACCATGCTGTTCGCGTTTTAGGCGCTCAAGCTTATGATGCCGAGTCTATAATCGCGCACGAAAAGACAAAGTTCCTTATTGAAGAACGCGGTATGCAAGATTGGGCGAGTGAATTCGGCAGAATGCCAAGGCTTTTCAGAGAACCTGACGGAATTCCCGGTTTAACTCACCCAGATATCGTTTTTAATGATCGCCTAGAGATTCCATTAGGTGGTGATCGCGGTAGCCTAATCCTAGAATACTGTGGTCGTGGGCATACTGCAGGTGATATCGTTGCTTGGTTACCAAAGCACAAAATATTGTTTGCGGGTGATCTCGTAGAAGCAGCTGCAGCGTTATACACAGGTGATGCGTTCCATTTTGATTGGTCTTCTAAAACACTCGATAAAGTTAAAGCGTACGAAGCTGAGATCTTAGTCGGCGGACGTGGTGCTGTTGCTCGCGGTAAAGACAATGTTGATGCAGCCATCGA
>CAZVDU010000020.1:0-11876 GCA_964625615.1 uncultured Pseudoalteromonadaceae bacterium
CCGCAGCCGGAATATTAGAAGAAACAGAAGCACCCGCGCCCAATAAAAAAGCATATCGACAACTTTCGCCTTCTCTATTGTTGGTTATTGAGTTGAGTAATTCTTCTTCAGAAAATTCTGGGTGTTGCTGTTCCATAACAAGCCCTTGTTATTGTGATGGGGTACTCAATGTATAAAGCAGTTAAAAAGAGAACATGAGTAAAATGACAATGGTAAGAATAAACCACATGCCTGTTCTATTCAACAGAGCCTGATTTTGTCAAAGAGTGGACATGGAACCGATTTTTGGAACAGATTATTGATTAAAAATTTGATCGCCTTAGTGCTTTTTATTGGATAATACACAAGGGCGTGTATGCCCCTTTATTCGTTGAAATCGAGATTCAAATCGGCATGTTACAAGTCATCAATGTCAGTGTCTTTGGGCTCTTTAAACACTCAGGTTAGATCAACAAAGTCTTGTGTACTCTGCGCAGATTTCAATGCTGCTTCGACCACACGAATATCTCTTAAGCCTTCAATGCCCGGTACTAAGGGGGCATAATCATGAATAATGGCTTGGGCGTCGTCGTCCATTTGGCGTGCTTGTTGATTACCGTCAAATCCTGGTAGCTTAACGCCATTGGACGTTTCGCCGATTACCCCAGAATATGACTGCATTGGTTTTAATTGATACCAGCCTTTTTGACAGTCTACTTTGATGTAATTAAAACTAGTAACCACGCTTGTACCGCAGTCTGCTTCCAGACCATTGGCAAACTTTAAGGCGAAGTAGGTCGATGCATCGACCTCGTCGAATCCTGCGGGCATCTCTGAGCGTGCTTTTATGGCAATAGGCTCTTGCCCAGATAAAAAGCGTGCTCCATTAATGGCATAAACGCCCATGTCATAAAGTGCACCGCCACCCATTTTTCGCTGCATTCGCCAATAGTCTTTTGGCCCAGGGCCGCCTGCATAACCCGCAAATGAAGAAATGCTCGACATTGCACCAAAAGGGAGGCTCTGATTAAACTCTGCAAAGGCGCGAGTATTTGGCTCGTGTTGCATGCGATAACCAATGCTGAGTTTTACGCCATTTTTATTGCAGACATCTATCATCTTTTGACACTCAACCACTGTCATTGCCATTGGTTTCTCACACCACACATGTTTACCGGCTTGTGCTGCTCGGGTAACAAAATCTAGGTGGGTAGAGGTAGGTGTAACGACATACACAACGTCTATTTCGCTATTATCGGCGACTTGATGCATGTCGTCATAGCTATAGCTGTTTTGTTTTGTGAGTCCATAGCGATTCTGCCAGCGCGAAATTTTATCTGGACTGCCGGAGATTACGCCCTTGAGTTCACAATGTTGGGTGAGTTGTAATGCTGGAGCAAGCACCCCAGAGCTATAACTCCCCAAACCTAATAATGCCACGCCAAGCTTTTTATTTGGTGTTTTAGCAATGCTAAAAGATGGGGCAACAGCAATACCTGCTGCTACCATTGACAGAAAGTGTCTGCGATTAATGGTCATTCTATACACGCCTCGCTATAAAGGTTCATATAAAGATATTCAGGATAACAAACGTAATACAAAGAAACCTATGATAGTGGCTCTTCGTTCTAGTTCTTCTAAAGTCATTACAGTTTGACTTGGTTTGCTCGAATAACCAACCAATATAGCCATATTGGTGTTCGTATCTGACCGCTGTGTCTCTCAATATTTAACTAAATACTCAACAAAATAAAACTATCGTTATTCAAAACTGCCAGGCAATAAACCTGCTGCTTTTGTTCCCTTGTTGCATTGGGATGGTTTTAACGTCGCTGGCACTCACTTGCTTTAGCGCATTGATAATCGGTTTTATGTTGTCTTTTTTGGATACTAGTGTCGTAAACCATTGGACTTGTGTTTTGTAATTAACACTCTCTTTAATCATGCGCTTAATAAACGATAGCTCACCACCATTGCACCATAATTCGTTGCTTTTACCTTCAAAGTTCGAGCTATTCGATGATCTTAGATTACTTTGTGGAATTTTGCCTAATCGCTTTTCTTTATTCTTGGATAAGTTGCTGTTTTTTCGTTGGCTACCTTCTGCTGCTGCCTTTGCACTTTTATGAAAGGGTGGGTTGCACAATGTTGCCGCTAAATTATCTTGTGGGTGAATAATGCCGTGGAAAATTGCCTTAGGATCAGATTGTTTACGGAGGCTGATCAGTTTTTCCATTCCTTTGTTGTCTTGAATGATCTTATTAGCAGATTTAATAGCTGTTTTATCAATATCGCTGCCAATAAATCGCCAACCATATGTTTGGCTGCCTATTATTGGATAAATCAAGTTGGCTCCTGTGCCAATATCTAAAATAGAGACTTTTTTGCCTGTAAGTGGCTTATCACTGTTTTCAGGTATTAGTAAATCCGCAATATGATGAATGTAGTCTGCTCGGCCTGGTATTGGTGGGCAGAGGTAGCCTTCTGGAATGTTCCAGGATGAGATGTTGTAGTAGCTAGCCAGTAATGCGGCATTAAGTTGTTTAACCGCGTGAGAGTTGGCGAAATCAATGGTTAGCTTTCCCGTAGGACTCTTTTTGATAAAAGGTTTTAGTGATGGTGAGCTCATTACGAGTTTTTTGAAGTCGTAATCGCCCTGATGTCTATTGCGCGGGTGCATTTTATTCTCTTTTTCCTGCCTTCATGACTATTTTATGGTATTGGTATGACTGACATTGCCGTTAATATAATACCTTTAGAGTGTTTTATTGCTTAGCTGCAAAAATGCCTAGCTTAGAATAATGCACTGTCGTCAAAGAAATTCTAACTCTAAATAAAAAATAAATAGGAAAAAATATGGCTACATTTGAAGAAAAACTGCAGGCATTTTATGACAATGCGATCGCCCTAGGGACAGAGTACGGTGGTAAGGTGGTTCTTGCAATCATTGTTCTTATTGTTGGACTTTGGGTTATTGGTAAGATCAGTAAGGCTGTCCGTAAGGGATTTATGAAGGGGTTGCCGGATGAAACACTAGCCAAGTTTTTAACCAATATTGTCGAGGTTATTCTTAAAGTTCTACTTGTCATTAGTGTGGCCTCTATGGTCGGCATTGAAACAACCTCCTTTGTCGCGATTCTAGGTGCGGCAGGGTTAGCGGTTGGCTTAGCTTTACAGGGTAGCTTATCTAACTTTGCTGGTGGCGTAATGATCTTGATCTTTAGACCTTTTAAAGTGACAGATTATGTTGAAACCCAAGGTGTTGAAGGCGTTGTTGTAGATATTGGTATTTTTGTTACAACCTTAGAGACTTTTGATAAGCGTATTCTTATCGTGCCTAATGGACCTATCGCCAACGGCACAATTACTAACTTTACAACTAGTAAGGTTAGGGCGGTCGAAATATCTATTGGTATCGCTTATTCGGATGACATCAGCAAAGGTAAAGAAGCGATGGAACGTGTTTTAGCGAATGACAGTCGTATACTTCAAGAAGAGGGTAATGTGGTTGCTGTGGTTGATTTAGGGAGTAGCTCAGTGGATTTTCTAGTACGCGCTTTTGTTAAAACGGATGATTACTGGTCACTCTTTTTTGATATTAGGCCCATGCTCAAATCAGCGATTGAAGATGCTGGCTTGACGATCCCTTTCCCTCAAAGAGATGTTCATATGATCCAAGAGGATGCTGCATAGAAAACTATAAACAAAGGTGCTTTTTAGCGCCTTTGTTGTTATTCCTGTCACGTATCAATAAAGTTGATGCCTTTTCGAGGATTATGTGCTGTAGGCGCTTTTTCACAGGCTACAAATTGGTGATCTTCGATGTAAATTGTATTATTTTCTATAGCTGTTATTTTTGAACTTACCTTTGAACGAATAGGAAGAATCATGCGTTTCGATAATTTCATTAGTGCTCTTGATATGGGACAGTGTCAAGACCAGATGCAGAGACAGGCATTGTTTGATATTGCGTTACTGTTTGTTGTAGTCGACGGTGTTGTTGATGATAGCGAAGTGGCTTTTATGAAGCACTGGTTAGATACTATTCCTTGGTCAAGCCCGACAACTAAGGATGAGTATTACGCGAACACATTATCTAAATGCCAACATGCAACGGATAATGACGGTATAGAAGATTTCATCCTTCACAGGGCTAATCAACTTGTCGATAAAGAGATGAGGCAGCAAGCCTTGAAACTAGCTGAGGATATTGCTCATGCTGATGGTGAAGTGGATGCAAAAGAAAAATATGCGCTGGATTTTCTTATTTCTGCATTAAGTTAACTTGTGAGAGTGTTTAGGCTATCTAAAGCAATAGCTCTGCTTACATTAATGGCATGCTCTCATGTAAGCTTTGTTAGTGCTGCAAACGATGACTTATCTATTAGGTATACTGCAAACGCTGGTGTGGTTATCGGTAGTGGCCCATCAAGCGTTCTTATCGATACGTTTTTCTCTCGTACTTTTGGCCGTTTCCATGCGTTGGAAAGAGAAGAGCACAAATCTATATACGCCAACCAAATACCCCTAGCACTTGCAACACATATACATGGCGATCACTTCTCCAGTGGTCCGGTGATTGGTTATCTCAACACTAACGGCAATACAATGTTTGCGAGTAGTGAGCAGGTAATTAAACAATTGAAGGGTAAAGTAAAAGAAAGACAATTGATCAGTGCAGCACTTGGCAAAGCGGAAACGATGCAATTCGAACATAGAGGTATGAAGGTCACTATGTTGAATATGCCTCATGGAGTGGGGGAGCTTGCAGTGATTCATAATTATGCTCAATTGGTTGATATGAATGGATGGAAGGTCCTGCATGTTGGTGATGCCGCTATTGATCTGATGAATACAGCAAAATTGAACCTAGGTGATAAAGACATAGATGTAGCCATAGTGCCGTATTGGTATTTATTTAAGGAAGGCGGCGATGAACAAATGGCTATGATCGGTGCTGATAATTGGATATTCGTACATATGCCAACAGACGATATTGAACGTTTTAATGAAGTACTCAGGAAAAAAAGAAGTTCAGCAACGACGCTATCTTTAGAAAATAAACTGGTTAAATTTAGCCGGTGATCGGATAGTAAAAAAGTAGTCTTTAAGCCTGCTTTGTGACAAAAGATTGATAGTTAAATCACTCATTGTTTGGGCTTAAGCAATACTTTTTTGCAGATGTCGAAACTTAAAGCGTAAGTGTTTTTGTTTAGTTTCAATGTCGAATTTGACAGGTAGAACAGTGTTGTTTGCAATGATTATCATCGCGGCATGCAAATTTGCGAGACCAACACGAGATGAAAAAAATAGGGAACTAGCTTGTTGCTAATCCCCTATTTTAAAAACGGGGAGCAGTTACGCTTCCCCTATGGGAGTAAACTGTTATCTGAAGCTGGCCATTGTTTGGCGGCGCGTATCATGTACTCTCTCGTTATCAGCGAAAGAGAAGTTACCTATTGTATTCCCTTGGAACGTTTGGTCGTCAGATGAGAAAACACCGACACGTTGTTGAGGGTTACTATTTACCGCCATAATAGTACGGATATTAGCACCAGCATTAACGAACCCATGACCAAATGAGAATGGGAATGTGTTTCCATCATTGTCATGGCGAGCGCCAAACAGGTGGGCTAACTCATGAACGAAAGTGAAACCATTCGCGCAACCAGTGGCTGTGCTGATAGCAAAGAAAGCTTGGTTCGCATTGGCTGAAATCGCATCAGCAATACCACAAAGACTAACGCCAAAGGAACTTGCTGACGTTGCTGTCATGATAGTGACAATATCTGCTGCGCGAGAGTTTCTGGTCGCGCCTGCAAAAGTGTCACCACGTCCGTCATTCGGATTAACCATAGCGTCTAAGTTGGCATCCATAAAACCAAGCTCTGCAAAACCATTTCTAAATAAACCAGCACTTTGCAACTCAATGTCTAGGCCATTGGCAGCATATACACTGTTACTTTGTGCTAGAAAGAAATTCAATCTATCAACCGTAGGGCCAACACCGCCAAGAGCGTTAATAGCATCGTTCGTTACAGTTTGAAGTACTCGAATAGTTGAGCCGTTAGCGGTAATGGCATTAGGTTCTATGTTTGCTCTGTGTACGGGTAGGTCATCGAAGTTTAGTGAGTTAACATTACCAATTTTTTGTGGTGTATCATCACCAGTTGGTATGCTACTCATGTCGATTTCAGTCAGAATATGCTGACCTTGCTCTGTGGTTTGTATACCAAATACTCTGCCATCAATCCGCATTTCACCGAAAACTCTATTTCCATTTCTAACGAAAACAGCAGAGTTTATATTTTTAAGCTCACCACCTATTTCCACAATAGAAAGAGGGTTGCCAGTGATAACGTCACCAGTCCAAACTTGATAATCTCCGTCTAACCAATAGCTGTCAGTGTTTTTTGCATTGAACACTAGGCCTGGACCTAAATTAATTGTCATCGAACCATGGCTACCGCTGATCATATCAGGGTTAATACCAACTGCTTGCGCAGAAATGATCTTGTCGTCTTGACTCAATGTCTCGAATAAACGGTCACTTTTAAGTGATGGCGTATTCACTGTTGCGTCAAATAAATTGTTACTCTGTTTTTGCACAACTGCTTGTGTTGTGCCTAGCTCCAGAGGATTAGAAATTGCTGTTTGTACACCTGTTAATGCTAAAGTAATGGTTGCTGCAACCAAAGCTAATTGCTTTTTCATTTTTTGATACCTTCGTTTAGTTTAAACATCATTTTATTTTTATGGGTAAGGTCAACTTCCTAAGAGGCCGCCTACTTCTTATTAATGCATGCAGACTTCACATGCGATGCTTCATTATCCTCATCAATAGGATTTGGGTGGTAATATTTAAACACAAACCCGATGAGGTAATTTAAACTACCATCAAAGTTTTCATGCGTAAATAAAAATGTAATAAAATTGAAATAAAAAGTAGACTAATTTCTATATTTTCATGATGAATGTAGGTTGTTTTTATGCACTGGGTTTGTTAGTACCGAGTGTCGTGCTTGGCTTTCAAGGAATTCTTAGCGTTTATTTTATGTGTAAACAGTGAAAAAAATTATGCTGCATTTATATGTAAGGGCAAAATGATGTGGTATCGCTGTATTTTTATTGCCGCTAGTTATATAGAATCATATTGTCTGACGTAAGGAATAAGGTGATTCGAGTGTGTAGATACTGGTTAAGTTGTTTACTGACAGCTCTTTGGCTCTTAGTGCCTGCTTTGGCTCATAGTGAGACTAATGCTAGGAGCATCAAGCAACTTTCGAAAGCTCATGTGCAAGATGCGTTGAGGTTTTATCACAAGTTTTTGAGTCTCCCCAACGATGCAAACCACCCAGATGATATTTTAAAAATGTTAAACTGGTTAGAGCCAGAAATGGTTGCCAGTGGCTTTGAAACAAAAAGAATAGAGACAGCAGGTAGCCCACTACTCTACGCCTATCAAGATAATGGGGCTGACAAAACAGTTCTTGTCTATCTTCAAGCCGATGGACAACCAGTTGATCCCAGTGCATGGCAACAACAAGATCCCTTTTCTCCCGCATTAAAACAACAAAGTGAGGATGGGAGCTGGCAAGAGATACCTTGGTCTAAACTGTCTAGTGTGATCAATCCTGATTGGCGTATTTATGCACGCTCAGCTTCTGACTCTAAAGGCCCAATGACACAGTTTATCTTTGCTGTCAGAGCTTTACTAAAAGCTAATATCAAAGCTGATTTTAACTTAAAAGTCATTATCGATACCGAAGAAGAACAGGGATCGCCGAATTTAGCAAAAGCGGTAGAGAAAAATAAAAAGCTGTTATCAGCTGACATGTTACTGATATTTGATGGACCTCCTCACGCATCGAATAAGCCAACACTAAATTTCGGTGCTCGTGGTATCGCTACAGTTACCTTGACCATGCATGGCCCAAGAGTGCCGCAACACAGTGGCCATTATGGCAATTATGTCCCTAATCCTGCTTTTGCTTTGTCGCATTTACTGTCTTCAATGAAATCTAAAGATGGGAAAGTACTAATAGATGGTTATTACGAAGGGGTAAGTATTGATCAAAAGACAAAACAGACATTAGCATCAGTGCCAGATGATGCTGCTGGACTGAAATCTGTTATGGGGTTTTCGCGTCCCGATAAGGTCGCTGAGACACTGCAAGAGTCTCTACAATATCCATCACTGAATATCCGAGGGCTGTCTTCTGCTTGGGTTGGAGATAAAGTTAGAACCATTATTCCTAGCGAAGCGATTGCTGAGATTGACATTCGCTTAGTACAAGAGAGTGATCCAGAGCACCTACTGAACTTGCTGAAAAAACATATCGAGAAAGAGGGGTACACTGTTACAACTGATGTGCCTACAGATGAACAGCGAGCAACGGATAAACAATACGTTCAGTTTAAATCAAAAGTGAGTTACGGCGCTTTTAGGACAGATTTTGATTCTGCTCCTGGCCTGTTAGCTCGACGCGCCATAGAGAAGTTAATCGGTGAAGAGCCGATCCTTGTTAGAACGTTAGGAGGCTCGGTGCCTATAGCACCTTTTGTTGATACTTTAAATATTCCTGCGGTACTTATTCCTACAGTGAACATTGACAACAATCAACACAGTCCTAACGAAAACATAAGGTTGGGACACTTCATTGAAGGGCTAGACATTGTGATTGCGGTTTTGAGTGAGAAAATCGATCCGTAACTTGTTGAAACAAAGGGCGTATGCCCTTTGTTCTGTTTAATTTATACCACATAGTTTTTTTAGTATTCTGTCGTCCTTATCAATCGGTCATATGCAATCGTTGACCAAACATTTCAGCCGTTACTAGCACAATACCTTTCTCTGTAACTCTAAAGCCACGCTCTATGTCTTCTTGACGATTCAAGCCTATTGTTGTGCCTTCTGGGATCTTGCATCCACGATCAATAATCGCTCTCTTAATATGGCAGTGGCGTCCAATATCAACCTCAGGTAATACAACAGAGTCTTCGACATACGAGTATGAGTGTACCCTTACATTAGAAAACAAAATGGTTCGGTGTAGCCTAGCACCCGATATGATACAGCCGCCAGATACCATAGACTCTGTAGCCGTACCGCATCGGTTGTTTTCGTTAAGCACGAATTTAGCGGGTGGTAGTTGGACTTGATGTGTCAGTATGGGCCAATCACTATCATACAAATTGAGTTCAGGTTCGACAGCAATGAGTTCCATATTCGCTTCCCAGAACGCATCTAATGTGCCTACGTCTCTCCAGTAAGCTCTTTTGTTCGTTTCTGGGTCACGGAAAGGATGGGCGAATATGTTATGATTCTCAATAATTGACGGAATGATGTTTTTACCAAAATCATGCTCAGAATCAGGATTTTCTGCGTCTTTTAGTAGTTGTTCTATAAGAAACTCAGTATCAAAAATATAGTTGCCCATAGATGCCATAGTGAGTTCACTATCATGCGGCAGAGGTGTTGGATTCTCTGGTTTTTCGTCGAAACGTTTTATTCTGAAGTTCTCGTCTACGGTCATTACACCGAAAGCGCCAGCAGCTTCTTCTATAGGTACTTCGATACAAGATACTGTCATGTCGGCTTCGTTCTCGACATGGTAAGCCAGCATTTCGCCGTAATCCATTTTGTATATATGATCGCCTGATAACACCATAATATATTTGGGACCTCTAGCCCTAAGAATATCGATGTTTTGATAGACAGCGTCTGCGGTGCCTTTATACCAAGCATCCGATGTTCGTTGAGAGGCTGGAAGAACGTCTACAAACTCACCCATATTATAATTCATTTGTCCCCAACCATGTACTAAGTGCTGGATCAATGAATGTGCTTTATACTGAGTTGCTACACCTATTTGTCGAATGCCAGAGTTCACGCAATTTGAAAGGGGAAAGTCGATGATTCTGAATTTCCCGCCAAAATAAACAGACGGCTTAGCACGCCAGCTCGTTAGCTCATGTAGTCGAGAACCTTTTCCCCCTGCAAGGATTAAAGCATACGTATCCTTGGTAAGACGGCTAATAAAACGTTGATTCATGTCAACCATGTTTAATTCCCTCTACTTTTTAAGTGTTTCTTTAAAGTATGCCTCTTGATACATAGACAACAATCAAAAGGGTATTGATTTTACCATTGTTTTATATTGCCTTTTATTTCTGTGGCAAACAACGTCAATGCGGCTCTCATTTCTTTAACCGATGACGCATAACCGCTTTTGACTAAGGGGGTTTCTACGTTAGATACGCCAGCTTTACTTATCTTTTCTTCAGACATGTTTAGCCAATACCGAGCAGCCAATTGGATGCTTTGATTATTTGTAGCGAGCAAGTGTTCTATATCGACACTAAGATATTCCACTGCGGTTCTAGCTCTGGGGTCACTGTCCTTGATGAAGACTATGTCGTTCTCGTCTTTATTGAGCTCTTTTAACAATACCTTTTCGATAGATGTTTGCAAATTCTCAGCCCATATATGCTTGGATGCGTAATGTAATTGATGAGAGTTACTTTGAAAGGTTAGATAGGATTGTTGCAAATACTCAGCAAGTGTTAGCGTTTTAAAAACGATCACTCGACTGGGCATTTCGGGTTCGCTTGGAAGGTCTGATACGTTGTCCAAGGTGTAATATTGAATGGGCTCGACTGGCGCAGAGCTGCAAGCTGACAAAAAGGTAACAAAAGCACTAATAAGCAGAGTACGGCATTTAGTCACGATTATTTGCTCCTTCTTGACCTTGAGGTTGGGGTTCATCTTCAGTTGCATCACTAAAAATTAAACTGTTGGGTTTATTGTTTAACTGAAGTAATAGCGGTTTGAGATCTTGCATTGTCCTATTCAGTGATCGCAATGTCGCCTCTATACTTTGATAGGCACCTGATTCAGCATTGTAGTCCTGAAGTAACACATTCAGATTATCGAGTGTTTTATTCATACCTTCAATTAATACTGTTGTATTTAGATCTTCTTCAAGTTTGTCGAATGCGTCGGAGGCTTCTCTAAACGATACCGCTGTATCTGTGAATTCCGTGACCATCTCATGGGCGTCTACCGCAAATCCTTCTATAGGTAACTTGTTAATTCGATCAACGATAGCAGCTACTTTTTGTGTAATTTGAGTGAACTCATCAGATACTGTAGGGATGACTTCATAATTGAGAAATTTCTCTTGCTCTACAGGTTCTTGGTCGTCATAGAATTGTAGTCCAACGAATTGCGCACCTGTCAGCAAGTTGCCCGTTTTAAGTGATGCTCTAAATCCTTTCTTTAACCAGATAGCTGTTTGCTGTTTTATTTGTTCGATACCTATTTCGTTATCAGGCAGCCCAACACGTCCTGGCTGAACGGATATTAATACTGGGATGTTGTAACCATCAGCTAATAAATCTTCTCTCTCAGGACCTTGAAGATCAATCGCCAATACATTACCTACCTGCAGCCCCCTATACTCTACCGGAGCACCAACATTTAGACCTCGGACTGTGTCCGAAATCATAATGACGTACAGTACTGCTTCTTTAAATCGTGCTGCAGATGCCTCATCATAACTTGGGTAAATGTCAAAGAACGGCCTTTGCTGAATATTGCCGCCATTCGGCATACCATCAGGTACGGCAAAAGCGACACCATTAGTTATCAATGTTTCAACGTTGCCTGTTTGTACCGTTACGCCTGTTGACTTTAGATCGAACCGTACACCGCTAACGTCCCAAAACCTCGTGTTTTCGGTAATAAGTTCATGGTAGGGCGCTTCAACGAAGGCATTATAATAAACAATGCGCTCTTCAAGATTAAAAAAGATGTCTTCGATTTTCCCAACGGTCAGGCCTTTGTATATAATTGGATCACCAGGCTCATAGGCAAACTCATCATCGCTGTTTAA
>CAZVDU010000020.1:11976-34649 GCA_964625615.1 uncultured Pseudoalteromonadaceae bacterium
GATTCTTTCTTAAGAACGATAGATTTAACATCACCAATATCAACATTTCTCGTTTTAATCTTGGTTTTATTGGCCTCTAATCCAATCGCTGACTCAAACTCTATCGTAACGAGAGGGCCTTGATTGCTCCATTGGTAATAAACCATCCAAACACCAATGAGTAGTGCTATTAATGGAATCAACCATATTTTAGAGATTGATTTAACGGGCTTTACTGTAGCTTCTTCAGTCATCTTTCTTCTTATTCGAATGCCATATTAATCGAGAATCAAAATTAAGTGCTGCAAGCATGGTGACAACTACAACACCACAAAATGCTATTGCCGCAGGTCCTGGGAATATACTCATAGCATTGCCTAATTGTATTAAACTAACGAGTATGCCGACAACAAACACATCAACCATAGACCATCTGCCTACGAACTCTGTTATTCGATAAAAATACTGCCTTTCGCGGCTTAAAACATCGCTATCACTTTGCACTGAATAGTTCAGCCACGCAAGGATCAATAATTTAGCTACCGGGATAAATACGCTAGCAAAAAATATAATCGCAGCAATTGGATAGGATCCACCTTGCCATAAATGAATAATGCCGCCAAGTATTGTATTTGGCTCTTCATCGCCTAGCACCGTGGTATACATGATCGGAAGGCTGTTCGCTGGAATATAGAGTAAAACTGATGTTGCCAGTAATGCCCAGGTTCGTTGGATATTTTCACTTTTATAAGAGGTTGTAATAGGTTTTGGCTTTTTGATTTCTATTGGAACGAGTAGCTGAAGGTTATAGAGAACTTGGAATTTATCTAAATACAGCAGTGCAGCGACTAAACAAACAGTAAAGCCAACATACGCGTAAAAAGATAGGCCAATACCGATATCGGCTAGCGAGCTAATTTTTACCAAACTTACGAGGACACCAATGAGGAATATCTCAGCCATACTCCAAGGAATAAGACTAAACACTATATCTGCTATAACTTTTGCTTTAGGTGCAACTTTTCCGTATCTCAATGGTATTAGGATATAGAGCATACCCAGTAACATAACTATGGGGATGGCATAAATAGCCAATATTTGAATAACAGCCAATAACCAATACCCATTATCTACGAGGACGGTGACACTGCTAATAACATCGATTGATTTAAATTGGCCTTGTGCACTGAATGACAAAAACTCAAAAGGGATAGAAGCGAGCAGAAAAATAATAGCAGCTATTGAATAGGCGACAACGTACTCAAACGCATTTCGCCTAAAAGTTGTAAGAGACATACCACACATAGGACATGATGCACTTTCTTTATGTGCTAGATCGGGAATTTTGACCATCATTGCACATTCATGGCAATGAATGTCCCTGGTGTCTTCTTCTATTGGAGCTACAGTCGGTTGCTGCATATCCTTCCAATCAAATTAAAGGGATGATGTCTCTATCATAAGCTTTTTTTCCATTGCCTTTCCACTTAAAGCATTAAGGCACAGTGACTATTTTGCAGGCGTTAGTAGCGCCCACTTGTTCCATCTGATCGCCATAAGTTAGTACAAATTGGTCGCCAGATTTTACTAACCCTTTTTCCAGCAGCTTTTCGGTCACACCGTTACGAAGTTCACCGGGGTTTTGTTGTTGTGAATCGAAGAACACAGGCTTTACTCCTCTGTATAACGCCATCGCATTGAGTGAGTCTTTATGACGAGATAGACCAAACATCGGTAAAGCGCTGGTCATACGGGACATCAGCTTAGGTGTGCTGCCACTCTCAGTCAGTGCAACTATAGCCTTGATCGACGCTAAGTGGTTAGCTGCGTATACAGCCATTAACGCTGTTGTCTCTGTGATGGAACTGAAGTTTTCGTCAATACGATGCTTTGAGATACGAACGCTTGGGTGTATTTCAGCGCCCTGACAAACTCTAGCCATCGCTTCAACAGTTTCTACTGGATAACTACCTGCAGCAGTTTCGGCAGATAACATGACCGCGTCAGTGCCATCTAAAACAGCATTTGCAACGTCCATAACCTCTGCCCTTGTTGGCATAGGGTTCTCTATCATGGATTCCATCATTTGTGTGGCTGTAATGACAACTTTGTTTAACTGACGAGAGCGAGATATCAACTTTTTCTGAACACCGACTAATTCAGCGTCGCCGATTTCCACACCTAAGTCACCTCGGGCGACCATAACAGCGTCAGATGCAGTGATAATGTCGTCGATGGCTTCATCCGATGCAACTGTTTCTGCTCGCTCAACTTTTGCGCAAATTTTGGCGTAGCATCCTGCTGCTTCAGCCAATCGTCGAGCGTTGTTTAAGTCTTCTCCAGAACGAGGGAAAGAGACTGCAAGGTAATCGACGCCGATTTTAGCTGCTGTTTTTATATCTCTTTTATCTTTTTCCGTCAAAGCTTCTGCCGAAAGTCCTCCACCTAATCGGTTTATACCTTTATTGTTTGATAGTTTACCGCCTACAGTGACTGTGGTGATGACTTTGTTGCCATCGACTGATTCAACCTGTAGTTGTATGCGACCATCATCAAGTAACAATAAATCGCCTCTATTAACGTCTTTAGGCAAGGCTTTGTAATCGATACCGACCGACTCTTCATTTCCAGCATGTGTGTCTAAATCAGCGTCTAGTGTGTAAGTATCACCGACATTCAGTACAACAGAGCCATTCTGAAACTTAGATACTCGTATTTTAGGGCCTTGAAGGTCACCCAAAATAGCAACGTATTTGCCAAGATTTTCAGCGGCTGTTCGCACTTTTTGTGCGCGTAGAATGTGATCCTCTGCAGTACCGTGAGAGAAATTCATACGTACAACGTTGGTCCCGGCTTCGATAATTTTTTCTATCATCTCGATACTGTCGGTCGAAGGCCCTAAGGTGGCAACGATTTTTGTTCTTCGTAGCATAGCTATTGCTCTCTTTTAACGGTCAAAACAAGTATTCTGTAATTTTATTACAGAATACTATGTGAAAATGACAAGAAGCAATATTAATCATACAATTTATTAACAAATCAGACCAATTAGCAGAGTCGTCATATTGCTTTTTGAAAGAAAAAGTGGGACGGAGGCACCTTAAAATCAAACTAAGATGCCAGAGTTAGCCTATTAGGTTGGTGTTTTGTCGAATCGAGAACCTCGCAATGTATCTTTTATACGTTTTAAGTTTTCTCTAAATTTAGGGCCTCTACGCAAAGTAAAGCCTGTTGCCAATATATCTATTAATGTTAGCTGCGCAATGCGTGATGCCATAGGCATATATAGGTCAGTGTCTTCTGGAACATCTAATGAGAGAACCAGATTACAGTCGCGGGCTAGTGGACTGCTTTTTGATGTAATACCAATGACCGTTGCGTCGTTACCGCGTGCTATTTGAGCCACATCGACTAAATTTTTAGTGCGACCAGTGTGCGAGATCAGAACAATGACGTCACTTTCGTTAGCATTCATACAACTCATTCGTTGCATAAGAATATCTTCAAAGTACACAATAGGAACATTGAACTGAAAGAACTTATTAATGGCATCATGTGCAACGGCTGCTGATGCGCCCAAACCGAAAAAAGAAATGCGTTTGGCTTGTGTTAACAGATCTACTGCACGGTTGATATCTGTCACGTTAAGTGACTGACGAGCCACTTCGAGTGATGCCATAGTCGACTCAAAGATTTTCTTTGTATATTCTTCCGGTCCGTCATTCTCTTCCACATGTTGATTAACGTATGGTGTACCGTTAGCCAGGCTTTGCGCTAGGTGTAGTTTGAAATCTGGGTAGCCTTTTGTGTCTAGTCGGCGGCAGAATCGATTAACTGTAGGCTCACTGACATCAGCCATTTTAGCGAGGGTGGCTATACTCGAGTGGATGGCTTGTTGTGGGTTGGTGAGTATGACTTGAGCGACCTTGCGCTCTGACTTGCTAAAAGCTTGCTGTTGCTGTGAGATTTTTTCGAGAATATTCATACGTAACGCGGTTTCTTATTTATAATGTGTCTACTTACATAGCTTCCTTGTGTTGTCACTTAATATGTAAGCCAAATCAATGTAATTTTTTAACAAATGTTGTGTATGTCAGGTGCTAAGGCTGACATTAAACGGCAACAGCGTCAAAATTAATTGCATTGGTTGTAATATTACTACATATTGGGTTACTATGTTGAAAAATTACCGACAGTTTGACGCTAAAAAGTAATTTTCCTACGGGTAGCTAACTTATTTACAGTTTATAATTAGGTAAATCATAATGGTGTTGGAAAACTCTTTCGAACCAAGCGACTTCGTGCTCTTTGGTACAAAAGGTGATCTTGCTCGACGCAAGTTGCTCCCTGCTTTATTTCAGCTTGAGAAAGCTGAACTCATGCCCAAAGCAACAAAAATTATTGGCGTAGCACGTCAGAAATTCTCCCAGAAAGATTATATTGATCTCGTACTTGATAGCTTAGAGACATTCTCAGGAGAAGAGATTTGTGCAGAAACGTGGAAACGTTTTAAAGAAAAGCTCGATTATGTACAGATAGATTTAACAAATGAAGAAAGTTATCTCGCTCTAAAAGAGCATGTTGACGCAAGCAGAACGATGGTTTGCTATTTCGCGACAGCGCCATCGTTGTTTGGCAATATATGTCGAGGTATGAGTAATGCGGGTGTTATCGATTCAAGCGTTCGTGTTGTTCTCGAAAAGCCAATTGGGCATGATTTAGAAAGCTCTAAGATCATTAATGATCAGGTTGCAGAGTTCTTTACCGAAAAACAAATCTACCGTATTGATCATTATCTCGGAAAAGAAACCGTTCTTAACCTTATTTCGTTGCGATTCGCTAATTCTATCTTTGCGACCAATTGGGATCACAATTGCATTGATCATGTTCAAATAAGTGTCGCTGAGTCTGTTGGTATTGAAGGGCGTTGGGGGTACTTTGATGACGCTGGCCAAATGCGAGACATGGTACAAAATCACCTGTTGCAGATCCTTACGCTGATAGCAATGGAGCCGCCTGCTACGTTAGATGCAGACAGCATTCGAGATGAAAAACTGAAAGTATTAAAAGCCTTGAGACCTATTACGGCGTCCAATGTGCACGAATGCACAGTCCGAGGTCAGTATTCATCAGGGTTTGTTAAAGGTGAAGAAGTACCTGGTTATTTAGATGAACCAGATGCTAACGAAAAGTCTGAAACAGAAACTTTTGTTGGATTAAAAGTCGCTATTGATAATTGGCGATGGGCGGGTGTTCCGTTCTATTTGCGTACTGGAAAACGTATGCCAAGTAAAACCAGTGAAGTCGTTATCTACTTTAAGCGTCAGCCACATAATTTGTTCGGTGACAGCTTTACACAATTGCCGCAGAACAAACTGACTATCCGCTTGCAACCCGATGAAGGGGTTGAAGTCACGGTAATGAATAAAGTCCCGGGGCTTGCCAGTAAAGGCTCTATGGATTTGCAGAAGTCGAAGCTTAATCTGAGCTTCTCTGAAACCTTTAAAGATGAGCGTATTGCAGATGCCTATGAAAAGCTCCTACTAGAGGTGATGCTAGGCAATCAAGCGTTGTTTGTAAGGCGTGATGAAGTTGAACAAGCCTGGACTTACGTCGATGGTATTTTAGCGGCTTGGGATGCAACGAATGAACCGCCAGAAAACTATCAAGCTGGTACTTGGGGACCTGTATCTTCCATCGCCTTACTAGCGCGTGATGATCGTGCTTGGTATGAAGCTAAACCAAAGAAAAAGGCTAAGTAGAGATAGATCGATGAAAGAATCAATATATCAAAGCCCAGAGCAACTAAATAGTCAGTTTGCAGAACGAATAGTAACGCTTTTGAGTCAGGGAATAACAGTAAATGGCAGAGCCAGTCTCGTTCTTTCCGGTGGAAGAACGCCTGTAGGACTGTTCCAGCGGTTGGCGGAACAGACGTTGGACTGGAGCAAGGTAGACATTACCTTAGCCGATGAACGCTGGGTATCAGCTGACGATGACGCAAGTAACGAAAAAACTATTCGTACGCATTTGCTCCAAGGTAAAGCGTCCGAAGCGAACTTTTATGCTTTAAAAACTGAAGCTGATGACGCTAATGAGGGTGTTGAAGCGTTAACGCAGCAGCTTGAGTCTATACAAACACCTTTTGATGTACTTATTTTAGGTATGGGTGAGGATGGTCATACTGCGTCTTTATTCCCTTGCTCAGAACAAATTGATGCAGGGCTAAATCTCGATTCAGGTCAAAGTTATTTAGCTGTTCAGCCAACCACTGCACCTAATCAAAGAATATCACTTACCTTGCCAGCATTGTTAGACAGTCGCTATGTATTTTTACATTTGACGGGTGAGAGCAAGCATAAGGTACTTCAAACCGCGCTTTCTGGTGAAGATGAGCGCGGAATGCCGATACGAGCAATATTAAATCGAACAGACGTTGAACTCGTCTGGGCACCCTAGGAGGAACTGATGAACCGGGTTATCGAAGAAGTCACACAGCGGATTATTGAACGCAGCCAAGAAGGTCGTCAAGCTTATTTAGATAAGATTGAAAAGGCACGTTTAGATGGACCACATCGTGGCAGCTTATCTTGTGGTAACTTGGCTCACGGATTTGCAGCCTGCGGCACAGAGGACAAATCGTCTTTGCGCAGTATGACGAAGTCTAACATTGCTATTATCTCATCATACAATGACATGCTTTCTGCACATCAGCCTTATGAAAATTATCCTGCTATTCTTAAGCAAGCCTTGTCAGAAGTAGGCAGTGTTGCACAATTTGCTGGCGGTGTTCCTGCAATGTGTGACGGTGTGACACAAGGCCAAGATGGTATGGACTTGAGCTTAATGAGTCGTGACGTTATTGCTATGGCGACAGCAGTTTCGTTATCGCACAACATGTTCGATGGAACTCTTGCTTTAGGTATTTGTGACAAAATAGTGCCTGGTTTGTTGATGGGAGCGTTGAGCTTTGGTCATTTACCTACCGTATTTGTACCGGCTGGTCCTATGCCATCTGGATTACCAAACAAAGAAAAAGCGCGTGTTCGTCAAGCTTATGCGCAGGGTAAAGTCGGGCGCGAAGAGTTGCTCGAAGCTGAGTCTCAATCCTATCATTCTGCAGGCACATGCACTTTTTATGGAACGGCTAACAGCAACCAGCTTGTGGTTGAAATGATGGGACTACATTTACCCGGTTCGTCCTTTGTTAACCCTGGAACTCCATTAAGAGAAGCATTAACCAAAGCTGCCGCTAAGCAAGTCGCACGCTTGACTGATCTGGGTGATAATTATACGCCTATTGGCCATATCGTCGATGCAAAAGCTCTTGTTAATGGCTTAGTTGCTTTGTTAGCCACGGGTGGTTCAACAAACCACACCATGCACTTAGTGGCCATCGCTAAATCTGCTGGCTATACCATTAATTGGGATGACTTTTCAGATATCTCAAATGCTGTTCCTTTGCTAACCAGAATTTACCCTAATGGCTCTGCAGATATTAATCACTTCACCGCAGCAGGTGGCATGGCGCTGTTATTCAGAGAGTTACTCAGCGAGGGTTTACTGCATAATGATGTTAAAACCATCTGCGGCGATGGTTTGGAGCGCTACACGAAAGAACCGCAGTTAAGAGATGGTGAGTTGACTTGGGAAGATGGTCCAATAAAGTCACTTGATAGCGAAGTTGTCGCCTCTGTCAAAAAGCCGTTTAGTTCGCATGGTGGTTTGTCTGTGCTCAAAGGTAACCTTGGTCGAAGCGTCATGAAAACATCTGCGTTGAAAAATGACGCACCTATTATTAAAGCACCTGCGGTTGTTTTTGAAACGCAGACTGACATTGAAAAAGCGTTTCAAGCGGGCGAGTTAAATAAAGATTGCATAGTCGTCGTTCGTTACCAAGGGCCTAAGGCAATTGGTATGCCCGAACTTCATAGATTGACCCCGTCACTTGGTGTTTTACAAGACCAAGGACATAAAGTGGCGTTGGTGACTGATGGTCGTATGTCAGGTGCGTCGGGTAAGGTACCTGCCGCTATCCACTTAACGCCAGAAGCCTTAGACGGAGGTCTTATCGCCAAAGTAAATAATGGCGATATCATTGAATTGAATGTAGCAACTGGCGAACTAAATCTACTTGTTGCCGAAGAAGAACTCGCTAACCGTAAAGTAAACGGTGACAGTATCTTGAAACACAAACAGGGCATGGGTCGCGAAATGTTTGCAGGTATGAGATCCTTGCTAACAGGAGCGGAGCAAGGTGCTAGCGCGGTTTTTCACGAGTAAAAAAGATGAAGTTTTCACGTTTTGTAGCTGATGTTGGTGGCACGAATATTCGTTTAGCAATCGAAGTTGATGGACAAGTGTCACATATAGAAAAATACTTGTGCAAAGACTTTACGCATATTGCAGATGCCATCGAAGACTATTTTTCTCGATTTCCTGAAACCGAGTTTGAAGCGGGTTGTATTGCCATCGCTTGCCCTGTGAATCATGATCTTATCAAAATGACCAATCATAGTTGGCAGTTCTCTGTTGAAGATACACGTCAGCGGTTAAATCTTAAAAGTCTTTTGGTTATCAATGATTTCACAGCTGTTGCTATGTGTGTGCCCGTTCTCAGTGATGATCAGAAAATGAAGGTCGGTGGTGGCATACCTCAAACAGATGAGAATATTGCTGTATTTGGTCCGGGGACAGGTTTAGGTGTCGGGCACTTAGTAAAATCTGAATCCGGTTGGCAAACATTAGACGGTGAAGGCGGGCATGTCGACTTCGCGCCTGCTGATGATACTGATATGGTTGTTTGGCAATACCTTCGCCATGAAGGTGTTCACCCTTCTGCCGAAGAAGTGCTTTCCGGTCGAGGTTTAGTAAACATTTATCGCGCTATAGCCAATAACGCTGGAACAACGCCGTCTGAAACAGAGGCGTCGGGTATTACTAACAAGGCACTGGCTGGAACATGCGATATCTGTGCTGCTGCATTAGCCCAGTTTTGTCGCGTACTTGGCTCTTTTGCTGGTAATTTAGCCCTCAATTTAGGCACGTTTGGCGGGGTTTACATTGCTGGTGGGGTAGTGCAGCACTTCATAGAGTACTTTGGGACGAGTGACTTTCGACAAGCGTTTGAAGCCAAAGGTCGATTTAAGAACTATGTCATGGAAATACCTACTTATCTCATTACAGAGCCTGATTTTGGATTAATTGGCGCAGCTGCGCACCTCGAACAACACTATAAAGGTTAATTACAATGACAATGAACTGGAAAATGTCGTCTGCGGACGTTTTTGCTCAAGGGCCTGTTGTCCCTGTGCTCGTCGTTAATGATGTAGCGCATGCTGTTCCTATGGCAGAAGCATTGATAGAAGGTGGCATAAAGGTACTTGAGGTGACCTTACGTACACCGGCTGCATTGGACGTTATCTCTGAGATTGCGACTAAACTTCCAGATGCTGTTATTGGCGCAGGTACAGTAACTAATCCACATCAGTTACAACAGGTGATTGACGCCGGTGCAAAATTTGCCATTAGCCCAGGTTTAACAAGTCGCCTATTAGAAGCGGGTGCCAACTCTGGTATTGCATTGATTCCCGGCATAGCGTCAATTTCAGAATTGATGCTTGGATTAGATTTTGGTTACACGCACTTTAAGTTTTTCCCAGCAGAGGCATCTGGTGGTGTGAAGGCATTAAAAGCCATTAGCGGCCCATTCCCTGATGTCGTATTTTGTCCAACAGGTGGTATTTCACCAGCGAACTATTTGGACTATCTAGCATTGCCAAGCATTCGATGTGTTGGTGGTTCTTGGTTGGTGCCTGAAGATGCACTTAAATCAGGTGATTGGCAACGCATCACAGATCTTGCTAAGCAAGCTGTCGATGGTGCTCAATAAAACCTGTTAATTTTAATGTTGCTTGCGTTTAGTAGGTGTAAGCAACGTATTGAATGAAGTATTTATCACAGTTAACACAGCTCCACTCTATATAATTCAGATTGGTATAAATTTAACTGATCACCTGTTTTAAGCTATGTGATGTACCTGGCGCCAAAATACAGCCTGGCAATTGCGTTACAGCTGTTTCAACACAGAGCATATGTTTGTAGCCGTCATCAGTCATATCTTGCATTGACACCGATTTTTCAATCCAAGGGTTCCATACCACAACACTATCGTGCCCGTATGAATCGATACCTGTTTTAAACCCATTTTGAATTGATAGTTTCTCTGGCTTGCTTAGGTGAACTCTGTCTGTTTCTGAGACAAAACCATAACTCTTAGGTGTTTCAAAGGAATCAAATCCGTGAGTTTTGTCTAGGTAATCTCCACTCAAGCCTTCGAGTTGAGTTTGTTCAATGTTGTCGACAGCAAAATACGTATGCAGCGCGCAGCTGTAACTGAATGGCTCTGTGCCTGTGTTTTTTGTGACTAAGTCGAGTGTTAGCACTTTGCTTACGGTCACAATAAAGGTCACATCAGCTTTATGATTAAATCCAGAGCCTGAGGTTGAACTCGGTTTTAACACGAGTTGAGTGTGTTCTTTGCTTTCTATCACAGTCTCAACAAACCAATTCTGCGTTCTTAAAAAGCCGTGAGCAGGAAAGTTAGCATCTTGATGTTTGAGAGAGCAAAGCGGAGACAGTTTAAAATCGCCGAACCAAGGCCAACAAATGGGTATGCCACCACGTATTGGCTTGCTTGCATCGCGTTTAGTGTTGGGGCTTACCCAGAGGCGCTCCCTATTATCAGTTTTTGGTGAAAACTGTGTGACATGCCCACCATAGAGACAAATCCCTGCTTTAGCGTGATCGTTGTTAATCTGGACGTAATCAACACCAAATTCATTGGTTTGATAAGTAACAGTTGAAACTTCTGGCATAGGGGCTTTCTTCATCTAATAGAGAGATAATATGGTGACATAAAAAAGCAGCATTCAGTAGACCTGATGCCGCTTACATTTTATCAATTTAGCATTATGACTAATGCAAAACTATCTAGGCGATATGTGTTACCAGATCGAGTACTTTGCTTGAGTAACCTATTTCGTTATCGTACCACGAGACGACTTTTACAAACGTGTCTGTCAATGCGATACCAGCGCCTGCGTCAAAAACTGAAGTACAGGTTTCACCTATGAAATCTTGAGAGACAACCTGATCTTCTGTGTAACCTATAATGCCCTTGAGTTCACCTTCAGATGCCTCTTTAATCGTTGAACAAATCTGCTCGTAGGTTGCTGGCTTAGATAAATTGACCGTGAGGTCAACAACAGAGACATTCGCCGTAGGTACTCTGAAAGCCATGCCTGTTAATTTCCCATTCAATTCAGGGATAACCCTACCAACAGCTTTTGCAGCACCTGTTGACGATGGAATGATATTTTGAGAAGCACCACGACCACCGCGCCAATCTTTGGCAGAGGGGCCATCAACGGTTTTCTGGGTTGCGGTTGTCGCATGTACTGTTGTCATAAGCCCATCGACGATACCAAAGTTATCATTCAGTACTTTTGCGAGTGGCGCTAAGCAGTTAGTTGTGCATGATGCGTTAGACACAATGTCTTGTCCGGCATAAGTATTATGGTTAACACCCATAACAAACATAGGCGTTGCGTCTTTAGAGGGAGCTGATAAGACAACTTTCTTTGCGCCTGCCAGAATATGCTTTCTGGCTGCTTCATCCGTTAGGAACAAGCCAGTTGCTTCTACGACGACATCAACATCAATATCGCCCCATGCTAAATTAGCTGGATCACGCTCTGCGGTAGTTCTTATCGTCTGGCCATTCACAATAAGCTGTCCGTCATTGACTTCTACCGAGCCATTAAAGCGACCATGAGTTGAATCATACTTGAGCATGTATGCCATATAGTCGACGTCGATAAGATCGTTTATGCCAACAATTTCAATCTCTTGTCTTTGGAAAGCTTCGCGGAAAACAAGGCGACCGATTCGGCCAAAACCATTAATAGCGACTTTAATTGACATGATAAGTCCTCAAATAAATAGACAATATGTAATTATATTACGTAATTTGCGTGTAAATTGATAGCTTTAATTAAAGTTATACTTGTTAATGTTGTTTAATTACGGATTTTTAATATTGCTGAACCTTGGCGTCTAAGTTTTGTTCACTACCTTCTAATCATAGATAAAATGAGTACTAATAGTTTAGACTTACATTTGGCTTTGACCCTAGTTTAGGAAAACCTGAAAAGATGAATAAGTCATTAATTGACGAACTAAGTGAAGTAAGAGGCATTGAGAATATCTATATAGATGCCCGAGGGAAGCCGACAGATATTTCTGAGGCTACAAAACACCATTTGTTGTCAGCAATGGGGTATAAAGTTGATGATAAATCTGCACTGATTGATCAAGTTAACGAGCAGGTTCAGCGAGATTGGTTGCAACCTTTAAACCCAGTACAAGTTGTCACCGAGACAACAAACATCTTTATCGCTGTAAGACTTCCCATTGAACTCGCTACCGAGGATTTCATTTTTGCGGTGAGTGATGAAAATGCAGTAACCCAACAACACAGATTTTCACCCATAGACGGTGAGCTCGTTAATGTCATGCATTTTTCCGATGGTGATGAGTTTCAAGAATACTTGGTAGAGCTGCCAAAAACGTTATGTGCGGGGTATTACGACTGTCAGTTGTTGGATATTGAAGAAACCAGCATTAGCTCCATGCGCCTAATCATAGCACCGGAGAAATGCTATCAATTGCAGGCGGTGGTAGAAAATAAAAAGGTTTGGGGTATCACCGCTCAACTATATTGTTTAAGGAGTGGACAAAATTGGGGCATTGGAGATTTCTCTGATTTAAAGCTCTTAGCTAAAGGCTTAGCAGGCATTGGAGCTGACTTTATTGGTCTAAATCCATTGCATGCTCTCTATCTAAATCATCCTAAAACGTGTAGCCCTTATGGTCCTTCATCTAGAAAGTGGTTAAATACGCTTTACCTGTGTGTACCAGAGCTTGATGGGTTTGAACAGGCGCATGTACAGGAAGCGTTTCTTGCTGAGGCTTTTCAATCCAGGTTAGCTGGAGTCCGCCAAAGTGACTTGGTTGATTACGAAGGTGTTGCACAGCTTAAATTAACAATACTTGAGCTTATTTTTGCCTGGTACGAAAAGAAGTATTTATTGAAGCCAAGCCCTCAACAAGTTGAGTTCGACGCTTTTGTGCAGGCTGGCGGCGAGACCCTCTATAACTTAGCGACCTTTGAAGCTATTCAGGAACATCTTGTTAAACAAGGTTTACCAAGCTGGGGGTGGCAAGTATTCCCTGAAGAGCTTAATCAATCTGATAAGGATACTGTAGAAGATTTCAAGAAAGCTCAGGCAGATAGAATTAAGTTCTACCTTTACCTGCAATGGCAAGCGTCTAAGCAACTAGAAGAAGCACATCAAGCTGCATTGAGTTGCGGCATGAGTATAGGCTTGTATCGTGATCTTGCAGTGGGTGAAAGTGAAGGCAGTAGTGAGATATGGTCTAACCCTGAGCTTTACGCCATAGATGCCAGTATAGGTGCACCGCCGGATATTATGGGGCCACTTGGGCAAAAGTGGGGGTTGCCACCTATGAACCCTGACAGTCTTTATCAACAAAAGTATCAGCCAATTATTGATCTACTCTCTTCAAATATGAATTCTTGTGGTGCCTTGCGCCTGGATCACGTCATGGCATTATTACGTCTATGGTGGGTTGGTGCTGATGATGAGGCGAAACAAGGTGGTTATGTCTACTATCCAATGGATGATCTACTGGGGATTTTGGCGCTTGAAAGTCAACGTCATCAAACGATTATCGTAGGTGAAGATTTAGGCACAGTGCCCAGCGAAATAAGAACTAAGCTAGCGGAGCAGGGCATTTTGTCGTATCGCGTGTTTTTATTTGAACAAGCCCATGATGGCGGGTTCTTTTCGCCAGAACACTATCCAACCCAATCATTGGCAGCATTAACTACGCATGATATCCCCACCTTGCGAGGCTATTGGCACTGCGAGGATTTGGCTTTAGCTAAGACTTTGCAACTTTATGATGATGAGCAATTTCCGCAACTATACGACCAGCGGCTTAGTGATAAACAAGCTATTCTAAACTCGTTGCATGGACACGGTGCGTTGCCAGTTGGGCATTCAACTGATGCGGTACATACTGGTATGCATGACGCGTTAAACCATGCATTGCAAAGACATATGGCGAGAGGGAATAGTGCTATGTTGAGTTTGCAGTTAGAGGATTGGCTTGATATGGCAGATCCCGTTAATGTGCCTGGTACAAGCACTGAATATCCCAACTGGCAGCGTAAGTTGACTCACACATTGGAAGAGATATTTAGTGATCCAGCATTGATTACATTGGGTGAAGAGCTAACTGCAGCCAGACAATCGACCTACTAGTAAAACTTGAGGGAGTGAAAACATGTTTTTAGAGAAGTACCTTTTGCATATTGAGGAACAACTGGAACACGCGTCGTTTACACATCCTTTCGAGCAGCTTGGTAAACACATCGACGGCGATAAAACACGCATTCAAGTGTGGTTTCCTGATGCGACTAGCGTCAGCGTATATGATCTGACAACGGATAAAAAAATTGGTGATTTAACGTTGTCTGGAGAAAATGGCTTATTCTCAGGTGCCTTTTCGTCATTACCCGATGATTTAGTTTATCGCCTATTAGTGACTAATGATGACTGTGAAAGAAGCATCATTGACCCTTATCAATTTAAAGAAGCGGCATACCATGCTGTGCATTATGTGGATCATCAACCTCAGAACGTTTATCGTCAAATTGGTGCGCATTACCTTTCATTAGATGCAGGGCTATCTTCTGACGTTAAAGGGACTCGCTTTGCTGTTTACGCGCCCAATGCATCCGCAGTGTCTTTGATTGGTGACATGAATATGTGGGACGCCCGGTACCATCCCATGGAGAAAACCTCTATGGGGTATTGGGTTTTATTTGTGCCTGATGTCTTGCCAGGAGTTAAGTATAAGTTTCGAATTAAAGACCAATATGGGCAGACATTGCCAGACAAGGCCGATCCGGTTGGGTTTCAGGCTGAGCAATACCCATCACATGCTTCTGTTGTTTTCGATCATAGTCAATATCAATGGCAAGACCAAGCTTGGCAAGCTTATATCCGGGGTGACAAATATCAACAGGCGATGAGTATTTACGAGGTTCATCTCGGCTCTTGGAAAAAGAAGATCGAAGACGGCGCCTGGAAAAGTTTTAACTACCGCGAATTGGTTGAAGAGCTGCTTCCTTATGTGAAGAGCATGAACTATACGCATATCGAGCTATTGCCTATCTCAGAACATCCTTTTGACGGCTCTTGGGGTTATCAACCGGTTGGGCTTTTTGCACCAACCAGTCGTTTCGGTAACCCCGATGATTTCAAGTATTTCGTCGACCAATGCCATCAGCAAGGCATTGGCGTCATTATCGATTGGGTGCCTGCGCATTTTCCTGAAGATGGTCATGGTTTAGCACGGTTCGACGGAACTCATGTGTATGAGTATGACGACCCTAAAAAAGGTTGGCACCCTGATTGGCACTCCTGTATTTATGATTTTGGTAAAGATACAGTTCGACAATTTTTGGTTGCCAACGCGTTGTTTTGGTTGGAACATTTTCATGTCGATGGCTTAAGAGTCGATGCTGTTGCATCAATGTTGTATCTCGATTACTCAAGAGAAGATGGAGAGTGGATACCGAACGTTGACGGAGGGAATCATAACTACGAAGCGATAAGTCTGCTGCAATGGATGAATAAGGAAGTATACGCACATTTTCCTCATGCAATTACCATTGCCGAAGAGAGTACGTCTTTTCCAAAAGTTTCTCATCCGGTTCATGATGGTGGTTTGGGATTTGGCTTTAAATGGAATATGGGGTGGATGAATGACTCATTGCATTACATCAGTAAAGATCCCTCTTACAGGCGCTATCATCACAATGAAATCACTTTCAGCACTGTTTATGCCTGGGATGAAAGCTTTATTTTGCCCATTTCTCATGATGAAGTTGTGCACGGTAAAGGCTCGATGATCCGCAAAATGCCAGGCGATGAATGGCAACAAGCTGCTAATTTGCGGTGTTATGCCGGTTTTATGTATGCGCACCCCGGTAAAAAGCTAAATTTTATGGGGAATGAATTAGGACAGGCAAATGAATGGAATCATGATGGTTCGTTAACCTGGGATTTGCTTGAGTTTGAAAAGCATCGTGGTATCCAATCAACTTATCGCGACTTGAATAAGCTTTACACCGCAACACCAGCGTTATACGAACAAGATCATGTTGCGGCAGGGTTTGAATGGATTGATCACGCTGATGCTGAACGGAGTATGTTGATTTTCGTTCGTAAAGCATCGTCTAGTAAGCAGAGAGTGTATTGTGTGTGCAACTTTACGCCCCTGCCAAGAGCTGATTTCAAATTAGGCGTGTTGGATGGTGGAGGTTATTCGTTGATTTTTAATAGTGATAGCCAGCATTATTGGGGCAGTAATCAAGTGACAGGCGAAGAGTTTAAGGCTTCTCAGAGTCCAAGCCATGGAAAGCCATTTTCTATCACGATTCAGGTGCCGCCCTTGTCGACTCTCTATATTCTTTACGACGCATGACAAAAGAAAACACAATTTCACCTGGCTTACCAGTTCCTATGGGAGCTTCGCTTAGCTCAACCGGATGTAACTTTGCTGTGCATAGCCCTGAAGCCGAGCAGGTTTTCTTGTGCCTTTTTGATAGTGATACAGAAACACAAATTGCCGAGATCCCAATGCCCGCGAAGACAGGTGATATTTGGCATGTTCATATCGAGGGTATTAAAACAAAGCAATACTATGCTTATCGTGTTTCTGGCATAAATGAGCCAGAACAAGGCCTGTTCTTTGATAAAGATAAGCTATTGATCGATCCCTATACGAAGCAGCTTAACCGAGCTTTGGAATGGAGCCATCAAACCTATGAAGGTGATAGCCAGCTAATGATCCCTAAAGGGATTGTTGGAGAGCGAACTTTTGATTGGCAAGGTATACAAAAGCCACAAGTTCTTTTAAAAGATACGGTGATTTATGAAGCACATGTTAAAGGGTTAACCATAGAACATCCTGATGTGCCGAATGAACTAAAAGGTACTTATGTTGGTGTATGCCATGCCAGTGTTGTTGAGCACTTGAAAAACTTAGGGGTATCTAGCATTCAGTTATTGCCAGTATTCGCTTACATGCCTGAGCGCTTTGTGACACAGAAAGGGCTCACAAACTATTGGGGATACAATCCCATAAGTTTTTTTAGCCCAGAGCCTCGATATGCTTTAACTGACGCGGTCGTTGAGTTTAAGACAATGGTTCGCGAGCTACATAGAGCAGGCTTAGAAGTTATTCTGGATGTTGTATACAACCACACAGCAGAGGCGGGATACGATGGACTAACGTTGTCTTTTCGAGGATTGGACAACCGATCTTTTTATTCATTTACGCCTAACAATTATGGTCATGTCAATTATCAGGAGCCTGTTAATAATTCTGGTTGTGGTAACAGCATTGATTTGTCTCAACCTTATGCCTACCAGTTGGTGATGGATTCATTGCGATACTGGGCAACTGACATGCAAGTTGACGGTTTTAGGTTTGATTTGGCCGCAAGCTTGTGCCGTGACCCCTATGAATACTCGGTCTTTGCTGGCTTTTTAAGGATGGTGAAACAGGACCCTATCTTAAAAAGTGTCAAGTTAATTGCTGAGCCTTGGGATATTGGTATGGGAGGATATCGTTTAGGTCAATTTCCATCCAACTGGCTAGAGGTGAATGATAAATACCGTGATACCGTTAGGGCTTTTTGGCGAGGTGATAAAGGTTTAGCAAGTGAGTTTGCAACACGGTTGCTTGGGAGTCGCGATATTTTCTATAAAGGCAAAAGAGCGATTCATTCTTCGGTGAACAATGTGACTTATCATGACGGGTTCACGTTGCAGGACTTGGTAAGTTTTGATGAAAGACACAACCTCGCGAACCTTGAAAGTAACCGCGATGGTCACGGGCATAACTTGTCGTCTAATTATGGCATTGAAGGGCCAACCGATGATTTAACTATCGCCGACTTAAGAGGACGTCAAAAGCGAAACCTGTTTGCAACCTTAATGCTGTCTCAAGGCACGCCTCATATGCTGGGAGGTGATGAATTAAATCGTACGCAACACGGTAATAATAATGCTTATTGTCAAGACAATGATATCAGTTGGTTTGACTGGCATGTAGGAGACACCGAACAAGATTTTCAACTATTCTGTCAACAACTTATTGCACTGCGTAAGACATCTGAAGTATTAGGCAATATACAACTTGAGGATGATCACTACTCTAACGTCTGCAATGTAAAACAAATCCATTGGTATTTACCCAGTGGTGACGAAAAAACACCAGATGATTGGCATGATCCCGACAATCAAGCTTTTGCCATAGAAATTGTCGGAGAACGGACGAGTGATCATTGGTTATTCTTATTTAATGCCAGTAAAAAAGACAGAACTTTTATATTACCATTAAACCAATCATGGAAAGTTATTGTAGATACTCGCTTCACTCACAATGGCAGGGTTCAGCAGGACAATGTGATGCAAAGTTATGATTTGATTGACCGTAGTTTGTGTGTTCTTTCTGCTTCACAGGCTGAGTCATGAAAAAAGAGAGATGAAAGTACAGCAAAAAGCATCATCTCACGTATAATTTGCGTCCAATCATAGGTTATTAATTCAATTGGAATATTGCATGAACGATAATAGTGCGCAATGCGACATCGGTTTTATTGGTTTGGGTGTTATGGGGAAGAACCTAACACTAAACTTGGCAGATAATGGTTATCGTATTGCTTGTTTTGACCTCGACAAGAACAAAATAGATGACACTATTAAACAGGATAAAGTAGAGAATGGTTCTGATTCTGAACGCATTGTAGCTTGTCGCTCATATACAGAATTGTTAAGCCAATTGAAGGCGCCACATTTGATTATTCTGTCGGTTCCTGCCGGTGATCCTGTTGATCATGTCTGTTCGCATTTAATAGACGCAGGTATCGGTGCTGATGACATAGTTGTGGATACAGGTAACAGTTTATGGACAGATTCGGTTGAACGAGAAGCTGGCTATAAAGGTAAATTTATCTTTTTCTCTACCGCAGTATCCGGTGGTGAAGTCGGTGCGAGATTTGGTCCTTCATTGATGCCATCAGGCGACCCTTATGCCTGGACGCGTATTGAACCTGTCTGGCAAGCAATTGCCGCTAAAGTTGATGCTCAAACGGGTAAGCCTATTGAATCCTCGACACCGGGTAAGCCAGTGACAGAAGGTGAACCTTGCACAACCTACATTGGTCCAGTTGGTGCAGGACATTACGTCAAGATGGTGCATAACGGTATAGAATATGCCGATATGCAACTAATTTGCGAAGCTTATCAAATGATGCGGGACGGGCTTGGCCTGACGCCAAGCGAAATAGCCAAGATTTTTAGAGAGTGGAATAAAGGTGAACTCGATAGTTACTTGATTGAAATCAGCGCTGAAGTTCTTGAAAAAGTAGACGATGCTACCCAGAAGCCATTAGTCGATTTGATTATGGATCGTGCTGGTCAAAAAGGCACAGGGTTGTGGACAGCTGTGAGTGCTCTGCAAGTCGGTAGCCCGGCACAGACAATCTCACAGGCAGTTTTTGCGCGCAGTTTGTCTAGTTTGAAAGCGGAAAGAGTGAGTGCGTCCAAGGTACTTAAAGGGCCTGATGTACCTGAACTCTCTGACGAGCAAAAACAAGATATTATCGATAATTTACGTGCCGCTATGTATTGCTCAAAAATATGTGCCTACGCACAGGGCTTTCAGTTGATGGACATGGCTTCAAAAGAGCAGAGTTGGACGTTAGATTTTGCTGAAATTGCTAAGATATGGCGTGCGGGCTGTATTATTCGTGCAGTATTCTTGCAATCCATCACGCAGGCTTACGAGAATGACGAAACATTGACTAACTTGTTACTTGATCCGTTTTTTGTAGAGCAAATTGCGACTTATCAAATGCAGTGGCGTAAAGCCATCGCCGATGCGACATTAATTGGTGTGCCTTGCGCTGCGATGTCTTCAGCATTGAATTATTACGACTCTTATCGTTGTGAAACTTTACCTGCAAACTTATTGCAAGGGCAACGTGATTATTTTGGCGCTCATACATTTGAGCGTATAGATAAGCCAGCAGGTAAGAAATTCCATATCGAGTGGAGCCAGCCAGGCCAACCGCAGGTTACCATCAAGCGTTAAATATATATGCCCTGTTGGCGGTTGTTTTAACCGCCAAGCTAGTTTTACATAACACAATACACGTGCAGTATTGGTATTCTGCAACTCTTACGTTAGGCTTGTATATCTCGTAAATCATCTAACCTTTTTCAACTATGAAACAGACCGAAGAATACTGGCGTCAAAAACTGACGGATGAAGAATATCGAGTATGTCGTCAGAAAGGCACAGAACGTCCCTATACAGGTGAATATCTGGGTGAGAAAAGTGCTGGGACCTACTCTTGTAAATGTTGCGGTGTCAAACTGTTTGAATCCGATCATAAATTCGATTCACGCTGTGGTTGGCCTTCGTTTTATGCTGAAAGCGCCGAAGAAAATGTCCGTTATGAGACCGATTTAAGCCATGGTATGCGCCGTGTTGAGATTATATGTAAGCACTGTGACTCTCATTTAGGCCATGTTTTCGAAGATGGCCCTGAACCCACAGGGCAAAGGTATTGTGTTAATTCTATCTCGCTTACCTTTAAACCCAAAGAATAGTCAATTTGAATACTAAACTGTAGGAGCGGCTTCAGTCGCGAAAGCAAGAATAAAATAACATGAGCAAGATGCTCTTATTAAAACTAGGAAACACATTATGCGAAACAAAGGCTTTTTAAGCGCAGCGTTATTGCTTTGTGGGCTATCGTTTTCAGCACAGTCAACTGTGTTGATGAAGCCCGTATTTGAGCCCGATATTGAGTACAAAGGGCAATTACTTGAGGGAAGTTACAATAACAGTATCACCAAACCTGATGATATTTTAGGGTTCCCTGTAGGGCAGCGTGTTGCAACACCGACACAGATATCAGAAGCCGTAAAATTATGGGATGAACAAAGTGATAGAGTGCATGCTGTTGAATATGCACGTACACATGAAGGCCGTCCTTTGTACGCTGTTTTCCTCTCAAGCCCCGAAAACTTGAGCCGCTTGGATGCCATTAAAGATGACATCAATAAGTTAGCCGATCCGCGAAACCTGAATGATCGGAATGCTAAGAATATTATAGATGACTTACCTGGTGTCGCATGGATGGCCTATTCGATTCATGGTAACGAGACATCGGGTGCCGATGCTGCGATGACTGCCATGTATCATTTGGCAGCATCACAAGAACAATCAGTCGCTGATTTATTGGATAAATTAATTGTTGTTATCGATCCAATGATGAACCCTGATGGCCGAGCACGCTTTGCAAAGTCTTTAGAACAATATCGTGGTGCGGCGCCAAATGTTGATGATCAGTCGTTATTACATAATGGCGACTGGCCTTACGGCAGAACTAACCACTATTTCTTCGACTTAAACCGAGACTTTTTCTACCTCACGCAGCCTGAAACACGAGGCCGAGTGAAGTTGATTAATCGCTGGCGGCCACAATTAATGATTGACGGACATGAAATGGGATCTCAAAGTACCTATTTAATGGGACCGCCGAGGCAGCCACTTAACGCTAATATCCCTCCTTTTGTCCAAAAATGGGGCGTCACATTCTCTAAAGAACAAGGCGCTGCATTTGATGAGCAAGGTTGGCGTTATTTTACCGGTGAATGGTTTGAAAACTGGTATCCAGGCTATTCAAACTATGCAGAATATCGTGGCAGCATGCATATATTGTATGAGCAGTCCAGAATGGCGGAAGACGGTGTGCGCCGTCCAGAAGGTACAGTGCAAACCTACAAAGAGTCTGTGCATCATCAATTTGTGAGTACTATCGCTAACCTAACTTCATTGGCCCAATACTCTAAAGATATGTACGCCGATTACTGGCAAAGCCGAAAGCAGAATGTTGATCCTAAAGGTCAATTCGCAAATCGTTCTTATGTTGTTTTAGCCAATGAAAATAAAGGGCGAATGAATGCGTTTGTCGAACGTTTGCAAGCACAGGATATCGAAGTTTTTGTTGCGCAAAAAGCGATTAAGGTCAGTGACGCTGTTAACCACTTAGGTGAAACATTGAGTTCGACCGAGATCCCAGAAGGCAGTTTAGTCATCCCTAATAGGCAACCTGAAGCACCGCTTATTGCTGCAATTTTGGAGTTTGATGCCGCGATAAAAACAGAGGTTTTAGTTGAAGAGCGTCAGCGTAATTTGCGTGATGGTTCGTCAATTATGTATGACACCACAGCATGGAATCTAACTATGATGTACGGTTTGCCAGCGCTTACCGTGCCAGCCGAATTAAAATCAAACCTTAAACCTTATGAAGAGGACAAAACTGTACCTCGCAAACCGTCCGCCTCTGCTAATGCTTGGGTAGTTGATGGTGCAGATGACAGATCCGTTAGTTTTGCAGCTCGTATGATGGAGCGTGGTTTCCAAGTTCGTACTATTGATAAAGCGACTGTATTAAG
>CAZVDU010000020.1:34749-37726 GCA_964625615.1 uncultured Pseudoalteromonadaceae bacterium
CAAATACCGATCTCAGACGTTATAACACGTTAGTCTTGCCCACGGGCTTTGGTGCATTGTCTAAAGGACAACAAGATGCCCTCAAAAAATGGGTAGAGCAGGGCGGCACGTTAATTGCGCATGATAGAAGTGCTGCGAGCCTGGCAAAAAAAGACAGCTTAAGTCGAGTAAGGCAAGTAGCCGACACTTTTGGAGATGCAGAAGAGTATGACTTATCCGTGCAGCGCGAGTGGTTAGCGTTGCAAGAAAATGTTGATCCTGTGCAGGTGATGCAGCATTCGGTCAGCAATGACCTAAGCTACCCGTGGGACAATGAGGTTAAGCGCCTGAAAGAAGATACACTTAAAAAGCGTGACAAATGGCAAAGCTTGTTTATGCCACGCGGTGCTATGGTAGCCGGGCGAGTTGATCAAGAGCATTGGTTAAGTTTTGGCGTTGACGAAACGTTACCGTTGTTATATTCACGCTTACCTGTCCTCATGTCAGGCGACGAAAGCAGAGCTGTTGTGCGCGTTGGTGTGCTAACAGAAAGCACGGAAAGTAGCGACGATGATAGCTCACCTTCAGTGATTGGTTGGTCTACCGTTCCTGCTGGACATGATTTATCCGTCAGGATGAGTGGTTTACTCTGGCCTGAAGCGTCACAACGTATCGCTAATTCTGCCTATCTAACGAGAGAATCTTTAGGCGCAGGGCAAATAATCCTATTTGCTGGACAACCTAACTTTAGAGGCTCCACACGAGGTACAAATCGTTTACTGCTTAACGCGCTAGTTTATGGTTCTGGACTGGGAACAAGACCTAAAGTCGATTTATAACACCATATACAAGGCCTCATCTGAGGCCTTTTTTATGAGTATGAAAGAGGGCTTATTAAGCAACTATTGCCACGTTGAAGGATGTGTGTGTAAATCTGTGTAGTACGTAAATAGGTATGACCTAGTTGGCTTGCACTGTCCTAATGTCTACTCCTGATTGTAAAAAACGCGTTGCAAATGAATGGCGAAGGGTGTGAGGTGGCACAGGTTTCTCTTTTTTTCCTCCTTTTTCATTCCAAACATTGGTCGATTTAAAGCTTAAATCAATGTCTTTAACGCGTAGCCTTGTACGTTCCATTAATCTTAGTCCATTGCCATAATAGAAGTGATACAGCTTGTGCTGAGTACCGACGAGTGATAAAAGCTGTCTGATTTCATCATTCGTAATTAACTGTAACCCTGTCGAGGTCGGACACAAACTCACTGGCTCTTTTTGATTTTAGCCAACAAGTTTCTTCTGATTAGCTTAAGCGTTAGCTAGCCAAGTGATTCTCTTGGTTGGTTACCTGATAGTTGGTGTGCAAAGTGTTTAGTTTTTCTGTTTTGTCACGAGTTTTAAAAAGCGGTTCACGTAAATTGAAAAGTCTGGCAATATTCATTTCTCAATTACTGACAAACAAAAGGCAATGGACAATGCAATGCAATCACGCAATTCAATAAAGGACATCACAGTTTGTTAGTTCATTAATCACACCAAACAGCACTATAGGCTGCTAACAAAAAGCTCAACCGGAACTATACTCGCTGGCTATTGCTTTGCAATTTTAGCCAACTCGTCTGGTCGGTTTAGCGTAGTCGTTATGTGCCGATAGAAATTAATAATGATAAGGAAAGGATATGCTAACAATTATCGACTTGATCCGTCACTGGCTAGGCTCTCCAGAGCAACTGTTTATGAAGCTGTTTATCTTTTCTCTCGTGTGGTTGTTCTTATCTCCGTATATAGTCAAAAAGCTATGGAATAGCACACTACCACAACTAACGAATGTTAAAGAAATCTCCTACTGGCAGAGCTTTCGCTTACTGTTTTTGATCTTGGTTTTTACTATAGGTCCTTGGATATTAGAGTTAAACATTGATATGTAAGGCACCTAACAAGCAGATCAACTTTACCTTTGTCGGGGCGGGGTCGGACACAAGCTCGCAGGCTCTTTTTATATTTTAGCTAGAAAATTTGTGCTGGTTATTTGAGATGTTAGCTTACTAAGGACGTTAATATGAGAAGGATAAATGCATTTCTAAACGGGCTTACAATATTAGGTGCGTTATACACATTTCTAACTTTAGGTAATGGTACTTCAGTTTTTATTATACTTACTTCAGCAAGCGCAATAGCAACAACTTTAAGCTATCAGAAAAAGCCTTTGGCATGGTTTGCTTACATTAGCAATATCCTATGTGGCACCTTGCTTTTTTTCGCCAGCTTTGTTGTTATGTTTGGAGGTTCTGCGCAGAGAAGTGGTCTTAATGCGTTAACAATGGGAATTGTATTATTACTTGTATCCATTCCATTTATAGTTAGCGTATTTTTTATAAAAATTAGATACTTTCCCAAAAGGCTAAAGACCGTCAGCTAACAAAAACATTAAGTCGTTCGATGTCGCTCTTCTGACAAATACTCGCTAGTTGCTTCGCGTTATAGCAATCAAATATTTGCCGCTTATGTTAAAATCAGCCATTATTACAAGGAGTTTATATGTATAAATTAATTTTCTTATTCTTATTTGTATCAAGTACCTCATTTGCTCAAAGTCCAGCTGTACGAGCTAAGGTTTTATATACTGGGTTGTGGGGACATACTAGCCTTTTCATTAAGTTAGATAGTGTGGTTGAAGAACCAGGATGCCCCTCAGATGAGGTTTGGGTTGATCAAGCACATCCTGGTAAGCAAGAGATATTGAGTGTAGCTATGGCAGCTGCAGCTAGTGGTAAGCAAATTGGGATAAGAACTAATGGCTGTGTTTCAGGGCATCCAATTATTGATACAACCAGTCTTAGTTCTATATATCTTAGGAATTAGAATAATAGCTAACAAAAAGCTCAACCGGAGCATACGAGTTGGCTTAGGTGTTATATCTCATCTGAAGAATTCGAAAAGTTGGAAGGTTGGCGAAAAGAATAAATATATTATTGGAGCTAGCTACGGCATTGGCCATTTT
>CAZVDU010000021.1:0-37507 GCA_964625615.1 uncultured Pseudoalteromonadaceae bacterium
GAGATTAAGTGGATGAAAAAAAACTTAAAAGGTGTAGGTCTAGGTTTACGCCGAGAGATGATTGGTGGATTGGTTAACAATATCCCTGAAGATGTTGATTTTTGGGAGGTTGCACCAGAAAACTGGATCCCACTAGGCGGGAAATATCAACAACAGTTATCTACTTTTACGAAAGCATCGAATTTTGTGACTCACGGGCTATCCTTATCCATAGGAGGACCTGAGCCTTTAGATGTCGATTTTGTGAAACAAGTTAAGTCTTTCGTAGAGCAACATGACATTCTTTACTATAGCGAACACTTGAGTTACTGCTCTGGAGAAGGACATCTCTATGATCTTATGCCAATACCTTTTACTAAATATGCAGTAAGCTATGTCTCTGAAAGGATTGAGCAAGTTCAAGACATCATGCAAGCCCCATTAGTTATCGAAAACGTTTCTTATTATGCAGCGCCTGGTCAGGAAATGTCTGAGCTAGAGTTTACACTCGAAGTCTTGAAGAAGTCTGGATGCATGATGTTGCTTGATGTTAATAATATTTACGTGAATACGGTAAATCATGGGTATGATGCTGAGGCGTTTTTGCGAGCCTTGCCCACAAACAAAATTGTCTACGGCCATATTGCTGGACATTACAACGAAGCAGAGGATCTGATTGTCGATACACATGGTGCAGACGTTATACAACCTGTGTGGGATCTTCTTGACTTGGCTTATAGTATCCACGGAGTTTTCCCAACACTTTTAGAGAGAGATTTTAATATTCCTCCGATAGGCGATCTCTTAGTTGAAGTAGATAAAATTAGACATATGCAGGACAAACATATGGCAGCGACAAAGGCTTCTGCATGACTGCTAGTAAAAGTTTTAAAGAGACGCAACTGCAATTTATTCGACACATAAAAAACCCTACTGTCAATCCAGCGCCTTCTGGAATAGAAGATCGCAGAATGGGCATATACAGAGATTTGTTTTTTAATAATATCAAAGGGTTTCTTTCGAATGGTTTTCCCGTCTTAGAGGGTATGTATTCAACGTCTGACTGGGAAGCGCTTGCGAGGAAGTTCTTCTCACAGCACAAGGCAAAATCACCTTATTTCGTTGATATCAGTAAGGAGTTTGTTGAATACCTTAGTAATGACTATGAGCTTGTGGAGATAGACCCTCCTTTCATGCTCGAACTTGCACATTATGAATGGCTGGAATTATCAATCAGTGTCCAGAAAGAATCCAAAATTCAGCGTTATTGGAAACAAGGACAAGGTGCAGATAAAGTGATTTTGTCTGAGTTAGCGACTGTTGTTAGCTATCAGTTCCCAGTGCATTTAATAGGCCCTGATTATAAGCCAATAGAATCGTCAAAAGAGCCTATCTACCTTGTTGTGTACAGAAATACCTCTAGTGAGGTGAATTTTTCTTTGTTGAATGCGGCCACCGCTCACATGTTGTCTATTATTTCAGAACAACATCTGTCTATAGAACAAATTACTGAGGAAATGCACATGGCAATGCCCCATATTGACAAAGACATTGTATTAAAAGGCGCTAAGACCACTATAGATACCTTGCTTGAACAACAAATCCTATGTGTAGTTAGTTAAAGCTAATTAATACTCAGTATTTATTTTGACAGCGCACAAATATTGTCTGAATAACCTATGATTATGAGTTGCTTTCCTTTAACATTCGCTCATTCATAGTGTGGGCGAAGTGCTCGAAGAATACTAAAGGAAAACCTTATGCAAAATGAGCTAAAAGACCCTTTTAATGCCAAGTACTTTTTACTTGCTCTTGTTGTGTTAGCCTTGCCTTTACTGCACGTGATAGCAGGTTGGGCTACGTTTTATTTTCGATAACACGATTGCTTCAATAAGAAATCCATTTTGTCTGATCAGTATTTAAAGTCTGTTATTCGAACTATTCCTCATTATCCCAAATCAGGGATTATGTTTCGTGATGTCACAACACTTATTCAGGATGCTCAAGCATTTGCTTACACTATTGATAAGTTAGCTTCTGAATATGAAAATCGGAAATTTGATAAAATTGCTGGCGCTGAAGCGAGAGGTTTTATTTTTGGTGCACCACTGGCACTTAAATTAGGTGTTGGTTTTGTGCCATTAAGAAAACCTAATAAGCTCCCTGGTGAAATACTCTCTGAGCCTTACCAATTAGAATATGGAGAGAGTGCGCTTGAAGTCCATATCGACGCTATAGATAGAGGGGACAAAGTCCTTTTGGTTGACGACTTGCTAGCAACAGGTGGCACCATGTTAGCTGCAGCGTCTTTAGTTGCTCAACTTGGAGGGACAGTGCAAGACGCTGGGTTTGTCGTTTCACTGCCTGAATTACAAGGAGAATCTCGACTTGAGCAAGCTGGGATAAGAAGTTTTTCTTTATGTAGTTACGAAGGTGAATAAAGCATAATGTCATACCAAGTACTCGCTAGAAAGTGGCGCCCTAATAACTTTAGTGAGCTTGTTGGTCAGGAACATGTGGTTACTGCTATTAGCAATGGACTGGCAAACAACAGGGTCCATCATGCCTATCTCTTCACCGGTACTCGAGGCGTCGGTAAAACTACTATCGCTCGTATTTTATCTAAGAGTTTGAATTGCGAAGTACAAGTAGGCGCTAATCCTTGTGGTCGATGTCCAACATGTTTGGATATCGAGCAGGGTCGATATGTTGATTTACTTGAGATTGATGCTGCTTCGCGCACCAAGGTCGAAGATACGCGTGAGTTATTGGACAATGTTCAATATAAGCCTACTCGAGGTAGATACAAAGTTTATCTTATTGATGAAGTTCATATGCTATCTAAGCATAGCTTCAATGCATTGTTAAAAACACTTGAAGAGCCGCCGGAGCACGTAAAGTTTTTGTTGGCTACAACTGATCCTCAAAAATTGCCTATAACGATACTATCTCGCTGTCTCCAATTTAATTTAAAAGCCTTATCACGTGAACAGATAAAGCACCAGATCACACATATATTAAGTGCTGAAAAAATTGTGTTCCAAGAAGAAGCAATTAACCATCTGACACATGCAGCTCAAGGTAGTATGCGAGATGCTCTGAGCTTAACAGATCAAGCAATTGCATCAGGCAACGGTGAGGTTCTTGTTGATGTCGTTATCGCGATGCTCGGGTTGCTTGATCGAGGGCAATTATCTAAGTTACTAGCAAGTGTCTTATCACAGGATTCGGCAAAGACCTTTGAATGGGTTGATAGTTTGGCTAATCAATCGCCAGATTATAGTCAATTAATGAGTGAATTGTTGAGTCTATTACATCAAGTTGCATTAACTCAATTCGTTCCAGACGCCTGTAAGCTAGAAACATCAACACCTAAGGTTATCTATCAATTAGCGAGAACTACATCTCCTGAATATGTGCAATTATGCTATCAGATAGCTTTGCAAGGTAGAAGAGATTTACCTTATGCCGCTGATGGTCGTTCTGGTTTGGAAATGACCTTACTACGCATGTTGGCATTTAGACCCGTCGCTCAAAAAAAAAGCCCTGAGGTTGTCAACCAGTTAGCTAATGAAGAAAATCAGAGTCAAAGTCATGTTGTTCTAGAGAATGTGAATGAAGAAGCTGATGTTTCAGTCGATACTGAAAACTTATTGAAAGGCATAGTTGATGATGTAGACACTTTCGAATCAGAAACTAATTCTCTAGAACATAAGCAGTTGATAGAACAGCAAGCTCAAATTGTTGAACAAGCTGAATCCTTCATGACAAGCTCACTGCCGCAAGAACCAGAAGGTATTATTGAAAACTCCGAGCTTCAAGTGCTTGAGAGCAATGAATTACCTACTCAATTCGATAGTACTGATGCTTTAGAGGTTAATTCAGAAGAAGGCAATATAAGTCAAGAAAGCACGTTAAGCGATACTGCTTCTTTGATCGCTATGAAGCAGAAAATTAAAGAGCTCAACGAGACAGAGCTAGAGAAAGCAAGTAATGATGAAGATACGAAGGCAAGAGATTTTGAGTCGTTATCTTTTGCTTCCAAACAAGAAAAGAGTGATATAGAACCGAAGGCGAACAGTCGACCTCCTCAACACCTTGAAGTGCCTATAAGTGATCAGGTTCCGGCCTCAGAATCAGAAAGTGAGTTTAAGAGTGGAGATGATAGCCCGCCATTTGATATAGATAGTGCCGAACCTATCGATATACTCGAGATAGAACCGTGTTTTCAAGCAAGTGTTGAAAATGAATCCCCAGTTAGTTTTGAAGAGGTTGATAATGATCAACCGCTGATTGAACATGATGCTCAAGATCCTAAAGACACTTTTCCGAGTGAAATGGAACAGGTAGACCCAGCAATTGATTTCAATGTTGAAGATGACGTCGAAGTAACAATCGATATTAAGGCTTTCAACGAACAAGGCGAGAAAATTACTGGATCGAAACAGGTTGATCAGTGGAGCGATGTTATAGAAAAAATGGAAGTGCGAGGCTTAACGAAGCAACTAGCATTACATTCTAACTATTCCAAAACGGATAGAGAAGTTACACTACTCATCGCTGAGGGTAAGTCGCATTTGAATACCGATATTGCCAGGGCTCAGATTAAGTCGTCGCTCGAGCATGTTTTGGGAACACAAGTTGATCTATCTATCACCTTTGGTGTTCCTGTTAATACACCTTTTGCTATTCAAAGAAAAATTAATAAAGTAAGACAGCAGTATGCTTATCAGCTGGTGGAACGAGATGAAAATATTCAGGCTTTTAAACAGCAATTTGATGCTACCATCGAAATGAACTCTACACATGCTCGTTAGTTGCTGAACGACGAGAGACTAAGCCATAAACCAGAGGAGTATGTAATATGTTTAAAGGCGGCATGGGAAACATGATGAAGCAGGCGCAGCAGATGCAAGAGCGCATGCAAAAAACACAAGAAGAGTTAGCAAATATAGAAGTCATTGGGCAATCTGGTGCAGGCATGGTCAAAGTCACCATGACATGCAACCACAATGTAAGGCGTGTGGACATTGACCAGAGCTTAATGGAAGATGATAAGGAAATGATTGAAGACTTGGTTGCTGCAGCAATCAATGATGCTGTGCGTAAGACCCAGGAGACCAGTAAAGATAAAATGGCAGAAGTGACTGGTGGGATGCCTTTACCACCAGGGTTTAAAATGCCTTTTTAGTTGGTCATTAGCGTTTAATCATGAAGTTTAGCCCATTAATTGATGAACTTATTTCCTCGCTTAAGATACTCCCAGGTGTAGGCCCTAAATCTGCGCAGAGAATGGCATTTCAGCTACTTGAGCGACAAAGGGAAGGGGCCCTTAAGTTAAGTACCGTATTACACGATGCCATGCAACACGTTAAGCATTGTGAGCGCTGCCGAACATTCACTGAACAGCAGCGATGCGATATCTGTAGTAACCCTCGTCGAGAGGCATCAGGTATTCTTTGTATTGTAGAGTCTCCTCAAGATGTTATAGCTATTGAGCAAACGGCTGAATTTACTGGGCGATACTTTGTGTTGATGGGGCATTTGTCCCCGATTGACGGTATAGGGCCAAGTGATTTGGGACTCGAGCAATTACTTTTGATACTGAGGGACGAAACGATTAATGAGGTAATACTGGCAACAAACCCAACTGTTGAAGGTGAAGCTACAGCACATTACATTGCGCAAATGTGTAAGGAGCAAGGAATAGATGCAACGCGTATTGCTCACGGGGTGCCCGTAGGGGGCGAATTAGAGTTCATTGATGGCTCAACGTTGACTCACGCATTTAGTGGGCGAAGGAAGCTCTAGTCGTTTTATCCCAACCGCATTGTTTAATTGTTCTGGCGAATCATTATTTCTTTAGTGAATAGTCTATTTCTTCTTCGAAAATTTTTACAAATTTACTTGAATTTGTAACGCCCGCCCTTATTTATCTAACCATTGTATAAAAACCCTACCAGGAGAAAATTGGTTATGGCCGAAGTCGCCCAGAAGGAAACACTTGGATTTCAAACAGAAGTAAAAAAGCTTCTAAAACTCATGATCCACTCACTTTATTCGAACAAAGAAATCTTCCTTAGAGAGCTTGTATCAAATGCAGCTGATGCATCCGATAAGTTGCGTTTTAAAGCGCTTTCTGACAACAGTTTATATGAAGGTGATGGTGAGCTTAGAGTTCGTTTATCCGTTGATAAAGACGCAGGTACATTAACGATATCTGATAACGGTATTGGTATGAACCGTGATCAAGTGATTGAGAATCTAGGGACTATCGCGAAGTCGGGGACCTCAGAGTTTTTCGATAGGTTGTCTGGTGACGAAGCTAAAGATTCACAGTTAATTGGTCAATTTGGTGTTGGTTTCTATTCCGCTTTTATTGTTGCCGATAAAGTTACAGTAAGAAGCCGCGCAGCAGGTGATGAGGCCGCTAATGGTGTTGAATGGGAATCTGCTGGCGAAGGTGAGTTTGACGTAACTCAAATTGAAAAAGCGGAGCGTGGAACTGATATTATCCTTCATCTGAAAGAAGATGAACATGAATTCCTCAACGACTGGCAATTAAAATCTGTTGTGAGCAAGTACTCAGATCACATCAGTATTCCTGTTGAAATGTACACAGCGCCAATAGAAGAAAGTGAAGATGCTGACGGTAATAAAGTGCCTGGCGTACCTGGAAAATGGGATGCCGTAAACAAAGCAACGGCGTTATGGAATCGTGACAAGTCAGACATTAGCGATGAAGAATATAATGAGTTTTATAAGCATATATCTCATGACTTCGCTGATCCACTCTTGTGGTCTCACAACAAAGTTGAAGGTAAAACGGAATACACAAGCTTATTGTATATTCCTGCAAAAGCACCATTTGATATGTGGAATCGCGATCAGAGCCACGGCTTGAAGTTATTTGTTCAACGAGTCTTCATTATGGATGATGCAGAACAATTTATGCCGACCTATTTGCGTTTCGTTAAAGGCTTACTTGACTCGAATGACCTACCGCTCAATGTATCGCGTGAAATTCTTCAAGACAATAAAATCACACAAGCTATGCGTCAAGGCTGTACAAAACGAGTCTTGTCAATGCTTGATAAATTGGCGTCAAAAGATGCTGAGAAGTATCAAGGGTTTTGGAATGATTTTGGTGGTGTTTTAAAAGAAGGACCTGCAGAAGATGCATCCAATAAGGAAAAAATTGCTAAGTTGCTCCGTTTTGCATCTACTGAGGGTGATACTAGTGTTCAGAACGTGTCACTTGATGAATACATTGGTCGTATGAAAGAAGGGCAGGATAAGATCTACTACGTTGCAGCAGATAGCTACGAAGCCGCTAAGAATAGCCCTCACTTAGAAATTTTCCGCAAGAAAGGTATCGAAGTACTATTAATGTCGGATCGAATCGATGAGTGGTTGATGTCACACCTCACTGAATACTCTGAGAAGCAATTCCAATCTATTGCCCGTGGTGAGCTTGATCTAGGTGATTTGGATGATGAAGAGAGCAAAAAAGCGCAAGAAGAAGCCGAGAAAAAAGTTGAAGGCTTGCTAGAGCGAGTTAAAACAGCTCTAGGTGATAAAGTAAGCGATGTTAAGTTTACACACCGTTTGACTGACTCACCTGCGTGTATCGTTGCTGAAGAACATGGCATGACAACTCAAATGGCTAAGCTAATGGAATCTGCTGGGCAGCCAGTACCAGAAGTTAAGTATCTCTTTGAGCTTAATCCAGAACACACTTTGGTTAAATTGCTATCTGATATGCAAGATGAAGAGCAATTCGGTCAATGGTCTGAAGTTTTATTTGATCAAGCGGCGCTATCTGAAAAAGGCAGTTTGAAAGATCCGGCAAGCTTTGTTCAGAAGCTGAATGGGTTACTGATGAGTTTGGTTAAGTAGCGCATTAACATTCAGAAAATCAATGACAGGGCCTTTGTTTAGGCTCTGTTTTATTTGATTAACTGATTTATGATAATTGGCCTCTTTAATCTCCTTGTAACATTCATATTGAATGTGTAGAGTTGCGTTTTTATTATTATTCAACACAATAGGAAAGCTATGCGTATCATACTCCTTGGCGCGCCAGGTGCAGGAAAAGGCACCCAAGCTCAATTTTTAATGAGTCAATTTGGAATTCCTCAAATTTCGACGGGTGACATGTTGCGTGCAGCAATAAAGGCAGGCACTGATTTAGGTAAGCAAGCCAAACAAGTGATGGATGAAGGAAAGCTAGTTTCTGATGGACTAATTATAGGCTTGGTCAAAGAGCGTATTAGTCAGGACGATTGCGCAGGCGGCTTTCTGCTAGATGGTTTTCCAAGAACTATTCCTCAAGCAGATGCTATGAAAGATGCAGGGATCGATGTTGATCACGTTATTGAGTTTGATGTTGATGATGAAGTTATTGTAGATCGCATGGCTGGTCGCCGAGTACATCCAAACTCGGGTAGGGTGTATCACGTTATATTCAATCCACCTAAAGTGGCGGATAAAGACAATGAAACAGGTGAAGATTTGATTGTTAGGCCTGATGATCAGGAAGACACCGTCCGCAACCGACTTAAGGTTTATCATGAACAAACAAAACCTTTAGTTGACTACTATTCACAGGAAGCTGAAAGTGGCAACTGCCGTTATCATAAAGTTGACGGTTCACAGCCAGTCGAAAAAGTTAGTACATTGCTTGCTGATTTATTAGGCTAATAAATATATATAGAATAAACGGTAAACATTGATGTGGGTTTGCCGTTTATTTTGAATCTAATTGTTTACAAATAGAACACTTTCTTGCAGCATCATTCTATTAATCACAATACATGTTGAATCATGCAATTAAGAATTACTTTATTCTACGGCAGCTTACTGGGGATTTTTTATATCTACCTCACTTTGTTAGTACTGCATGAAAGAAATAAACAGCAAGTGAGCCTGGGTGATGGTGGTAATAAAAAATTTAATCAACTCATAAGGGCACATGCTAATTTTGCTGAATATGTACCGTTAGCACTTATCTTAATGTTGATGGCTGAGATTAATGAGCTTGTTGAATGGGTTATACATATCTCAGCACTTTGTTTGTTATTTGGTCGTTTGCTACATGCTTATGGATTAAGGTTGCATGACGGAGCAAGTTGGCAAAGAGCTGCTGGTACGGTTTTGACGTTAAGCGCTATTCTAATTTCTGCAACGCTGAACTTAACCTCTTTCTATGTTTAGTGTTTAATGGGATTTGGGTGAGATAGGGGCTGTCTAAATCTTAATTTAGGTTATCTACTAAAACGGCACTAGTTAGTGCCGTTTTAGTATATTTTGTATTGAATCGTTTAACTTTCGATAAGTTTGCTGCCAATCTCTATAGAGCGAGGTTTTTTCGTTTCAGGAATGAGCCTTTCAAGGTCAATATGCAACAAACCGTTTTCAATATCTGCAGCGAGAACTTTAACATGATCGCCTAATTGAAATTTACGATCAAAATTTCTTTCAGAAATACCTTTGTGTAAAAACTGACGTTCACGCTCTTTTTCAGATTTAATGCCAGTTACTTTTAATGTGTTCTCTTGCACTTCTATAGTAAGCTCGTTCTTAGCGAACCCTGCAACGGCCATAGTAATTCGGTATTTATCTTCCGCTAATAATTCTACATTATAAGGGGGGTAGCTGTTCTGCTTTTCATTTTTATTCGCAGCATCTGCCAGAGAAGCCAAGTGGTCAAAGCCAATGAATGAACGGTAAAGTGGAGATAGATCGATATTGCGCATAGTCATATCCTCGTTAAGCAATATGTTAATTTATGTCCCGAATAATCGGCGACGTTTTCATTTGAGGTCCCTTTCGGCAACCACAATACTAATATAGGGGCCTGCTAGTGCTTTTCAAGCAGATAGTCGAAATTTCTTATAATTGTTTGCGAATTAGTTAATTGCGCTCTAGAGTAGAGGTTGAAGGTAACAATAATAATAGTAAAAACCGACATTTATGGTTTAACGAGAAGTTAGATGCAAGGACATAGCGAACTCGCCTATTTGTTAGATAATATGGAGCCCGTGCTGGAAAAGGAAACATACGTTTTCTGTACAGTACCTGGTGGACATTATGGTGCTTTTTCAGCATTACAGCCAATAGCTTCTTTTCAAGAAAAAGAAGGGCTTACCATTGTATTGTTAAAATGTCAGGCTGATATTATGGATCTAACTTATCACGGGTTATTTCGCTGCATATCATTAAAAATACACAGCAGTTTAGATGCTGTTGGCTTGACTGCTGAAGTATCTAGAGTTCTCGCAAATAACGGGATTAGCGCGAATGTTATTGCAGCTTACTATCACGATCATATTTTTGTCCCTGAACATAGAGCAGAAGATGCACTTGCTTTATTAAAAGCCATGTAACGGTGACGGTGGACGATGTTACATGGCCTAGTTGTTGATTATTGAGAAGTCGTTAGCTCTAATTTAACTTTTACAGCGCTGACTCTATTACTTTTCCGTCATTCTTATACAGCACTCCACCTTTCATAACCATATCAACGCCTTGTAGCAAGTTGATGTACCTCAAGACATCTCCTTTGATGGCTATGATGTCGGCAAGTTTACCTTCCGAAACAGTCCCTGTTTTATCACTAACACCCATCATAACGGATGGCCAATAGGTAGCTGCTCGTATAGTGTCCATAGGACTGATATCCATTTCATTAACCCAGACTGCGAGCTCATTCCAAGTACTTTGACAGTGAAATTTAGTTGGTATGCCGCTGTCTGTGCCGATCAAGAAGACAACACCAGTGTCTTTGAGTTGCTGAATTTTTCTTTTAAGTGTCGGTTTACGAAGAGGGGTCAGCTGCATGTATTCGAGTTGTCCAACATTTTTAAGAGACTGTTTTATATCTGCAATCGTGTCTTGTTTGAGGCCCCTATGCCAACATTTGTTATCGAGCCTTTCAGGGTTAGCAACAGTGTGCTCATAGTTCCATAACCCTTCTACTGTAGGTGTCCAGTATAACGGCCCACCGGCAATACGTCCTGTTGCTGTTCTCTCTTTGAGCATCTCAATGACATCAGCAGGGTATTCCGGTGCTGTCGTTAATCCCGTATGCTCAAAATTATCGACACCTATTTCAAGGCCTCGTCGAATCTCATCAGGTCGATGTGAATGGGCGACGACCTTTAATCCGCGCTTATGCGCTTCATCAACAACAGTTTGCGCTTCTTCTAAGGTCATTTTATCGTGATCGATGAGTTTGATAATATCGACGCCGGCATCCGCGAGCTTTTTAACTTTCTTTTTAGCATCACTGACACTGTCGACTCCCCAACGGTAATAATCTGTCCCTGGGTAAGCCTCATGTTGAATGAATGGGCCTGAAATATAAAGTCTTGGTCCTGGAATCTCACCACTCTCAATACGAGTTTTGACTGAGATTGAGGCTTCTAATGGTGCACCTAAGTCTCGTGCACTGGTAATCCCTGCAAGCAGTAATTGAGCGGCACTAGCTGGCATAATTTCATCAGCAAATCTGTCAGGATATACCTTACGCCAATGACTATAGTCTGAGTGTCCATTAAGCATTAAGTGAGCGTGACTTTCCCATAGCCCTGGTAAAACGTCCATTCCGTCGGTGGATATGACTTCATAATCCTTGGGTACAGACAGCGTTTCTACAGTACCTACTTTTTCTATCGTATCGCCATTAATGAGTATGACGCTATTTGCTATAGGTTGATGACCAAACCCATCGATGAGTCGACCACCTACAAGCGCCTTTTTATCGGCTGCTAAGGTTGACACACTGATCAATGTAATAAAGCCCAATGACAGGGATAATAGTGTTTTATGGAGCATTACTTTTCCTTGATTAGTTATATTTTGTTATTTGCCCGATATCGTTTCTCGGCAGAATTTAGGCTAAAAACGGCATATCTGATTTATTGGTTCTATCAATGTAAGACAAATAATAGCCGTATACAATTTCCCGGTTTGCAGAAACAATACATTCTTAATGCATAATATTGGTGTTGAAGCCTAGCTTCATTCATTCTTTACTTAATGGACAAGCAATGAATTCTAGCCTCGAATAACGAAAATCTACATTATTTGATGAAGTGGTCGATAAACAAAGTGATTACACTAACAATAGGCCTACTTTGACAACTCTAATTAACGTAAATATGTGCGGGTTTTACCGTAAGTAGCCTATGGATAAGTATTTTGGCACGCTCAAGAAAGCGCTGCTCGCCTATGAATTACGCACCTTAGCTGACTCCCTACTACTGCTTTTAGCCTGTTTCGCTGTTTTCTATTATGTCAGGACCCTTGATATAGCCGAGCTGTACGCTGAGTTTGCTCAATCTTATGAATCACTTGAACTGGACGAAATACCCATAGCACTGTCCTTATGCTTACTGCTGGTGATAATTTTCACATTACGCCGCCTCCAAGATCTAAAACGTAAGATAGTACTCGCGAATATGGACTCGCTTGTTGAAATCTATAATCGTCGAAAAGGGGAGGAGCTGCTGAAAGCTCAAATCAAGTCTTCAAACCTTCATAATATTCCCTTAGCAGTGATTATGATCGACATAGATGACTTTAAACTTATCAATGACACGTTTGGGCATGATGTTGGTGATCTCGTGTTGAAGGATGTTATAAAACTCGTTCAGGATAAAATTCGTCGAGGAGATATAGTCGTTCGGTGGGGAGGGGAGGAGTTCTTGATTGTCTGTCCACAGTTAGATAAAAAAGTCGCTAAGCAGTTAGCCAACAGGATACGGTTAGCTATTATGGAACATCGATTTCGTGTCGTGGATAAAGTAACGGCTAGCTTTGGGGTAACAGAATACCGTTTATGTGAAAATGCTTCATCTTTCGTTGCTAGGGCTGATGCGCTGCTTTATGAAAGTAAAGGTGAAGGGAAAAATCGTGTCAGCAGTTGTGAAGAGTATGAATAAAAAAGGCTCTTAAAAAGAGCCTAAAGCCTAACAGGAACACGAGACACTTGTTAACTCGTTCTATTAGTTACTATTGCTACTGCATGGAGGATCACTTTATTTTTGATGACGCTCTTTAAGTACATCGATAGCGTCTTTAAGAGAAAGGTTACTCGCCTGCAAAAGAACAATTAAATGATAAAGCAAATCAGCTGACTCGTTCTTAAGTTCTTCTAGATCTCCTACTGTGGCTGCTAGTGCAGTCTCTACACCCTCTTCACCCACTTTCTGTGATATGCGTTTTATCCCTTTTGCGTAAAGGCTTGCTGTGTAACTTGAATCAGGATCTGCTGATTTCCGTTCGGCTAACACTTGTTCAAGTTCAGCAACAAAACTAAACGTTGGCGTCTCTGCATCGGCCCAGCATGTATCCGTACCTAGGTGGCAAGTTGGCCCTATAGGGTTAACAAGTGCTAACAAACAATCCTGATCACAGTCAGCGGTTAGCTGAACCAATTGTAACGTATTCCCTGATGTCTCTCCTTTAGTCCATAAGCGCTGTTTGGAACGACTGAAAAAAGTGACATTGCCAGATTTTAGTGTCTCCTCAATAGCTGCTTGATTCATATAACCAAGCATTTGTGCCGCACCAGATTGTACATGTTGGACAACGCAAGGGAGTAGCCCATCCATTTTTTCCCAAGCTAATTCATTGATGTTTTCATTCGTGATAATCATGCGCGTATCTCTATACTTTCTTGGCGTAAAAAGGCTTTAAGTTCTTGAATATCGATCACTGCTTTATGGAAAACAGAAGCAGCTAAAGCACCATCGACGTCAGCTTGCTTGTATACATCTGCAAAATGCTGCTGTGTGCCTGCGCCACCAGAAGCAATTAAAGGTACTTTGCAAATGTCTCTTACTATAGCTAACTGTTCTATGTCGTATCCTTTACGGACTCCGTCCTGATTCATGCAGTTAAGGACTATTTCTCCAGCACCGCGCTTTTGAACTTCTTTGACCCAATCAGCTGTCTGCCAACGTGTTCTTTGAGTTCTGCTTTCATCACCCGTAAACTGATAAACCTGATATTGATTTTCATCGGCATTGTAAAAACTATCGATGCCGATCACGACACACTGCTGACCGAATTTGTCATGTAACTCAGTAATTAACTCAGGATTGGCCAAGGCAGGGGAGTTTATAGATATCTTATCTGCTCCCATCTCAAGGATTTTTCCAGCATCAGCCACAGACTTAATACCGCCAGCTACGCAGAATGGAATATCAATAACTTGAGCAATGCGGCTAACCCAGCTTTTATTGACCACACGTTGATCACTTGATGCAGTGATATCATAAAAAACTAATTCGTCTGCACCTGCTTTGGCATATTGCTCTGCTAGAGGGACAATGTCGCCAATAATCTCATGATTACGAAATTGTACGCCTTTCACGACTTTGCCATCACGAACATCCAAACAAGGAATTATGCGTCTTGCCAGCATGCGATAGCCTCCTTCAAAGTAAATTTACCTTCTAATAAAGAGCGGCCTAAGATAACACCTTGAACCTTAGTCGGTTTGAGGTCGTCGATATCTTGTATGCTACCTATACCACCCGAAGCTTGCCATTGGATTGACGGAAAGGCTGTAACTACTTCTTTATACAAGTCTTTATTGGAACCGCTTAATGTCCCATCTTTGCTAATATCGGTACATAGTACATGTTGGCAGCCGACGGATAAGAAATCGTTAAGCAAATCTTCCAAACGCACACCGCTATCTTCTTGCCAGCCATGTGTGGCAATCATTTTTTCGCCGTTAGCATTTATATTGATATCTAGCGCTAACACTATATGTTCAGGACCATACTTGGTGATCCAACTTTTTACTACATCGGGTTGCTTGACCGCTAATGATCCAATAACAACACGTTCTACACCTGCTTTGAGAAGCTGAATGACATCATGTTCACTTCGAATACCACCACCAGCTTGAAATTTCATACGCTGTGTCGCAGCCATACGTTTGATCAACGCAATTTGTCTTTTATCTGTGTCCTGCGCACCGGTCAAATCGACAATATGCAGCCATTGCGCGCCTTGGTCTGCATAGTTGTGAACGGTTTCAATTGGGTCTAACGAGTACTGTGTTTTTTGTTCATAATCGCCCTGATATAAGCGAACGATGTTGCCGTCAATCAGGTCTAAAGCTGGAATAATCATGTTAATTACTCTTAACCATAAAGGTTGAAAATGTATTAAGCATTCTCAATGAAGTTTTGTAGAAGTTTCGCACCAGCTGTACTGGAACGTTCAGGGTGAAATTGCACGCCGTAAAAATTATCTTGTCCGATCGATGCTGAGAAATCGCCACCATATTCGCAACTGGCTAATGTATAACTTCCTGTACTTACCGAATAACTGTGAACAAAGTAGAAATACTCATCGTCTAGGCCGTCAAACAGAAAACAATCTTTTTGTGCTTTAATGTTGTTCCAACCCATATGGGGTAGCCGTAGTTGACCGACTTGCATACGCTTGACTTGCGCATCGATCAAGCTAAGGCAACTTGCATCGCCTTCTTCTGATGATGATGTCATCAATTGCATGCCCAGACAAATACCAAGCACAGGCTGCGTAAGCGATTGTATGGTTGATTCTAACTGCTTATGTCTAATTTCACTCATTGCTGCCGATGCTGAGCCGACACCTGGCAAAAAAACCTTGCCAGCGTTTTTGATTGCATCTATGTCGTCAGACACATCAACCTTGTAACCCATACGCTCAATTGCATAACGAACGGATGAGATATTAGCGCATCCGGTGTTTACAATGACTAAATTACTCGACATTTAGAGTGCTCCTTTACTGCTAGGTAGTACATCACCTTGCTTTTGAATTGCTTGCCTTAATGCTCTACCGAACGCTTTAAATAAGCCTTCTACTTGATGATGCGCATTGCCCTCAGTAATCGACAAATGAAGCGATAGCCCCATCGCTTGTGATAAAGAATGGAAAAAGTGAGGAACCATTTCTGTCGCTAGCTCGCCGACTTTAGCTTGTGTAAATTGTGCATCAAACTTCAATATAGGTCGATTTGAGATATCCAAAATACATTCGGCTCGGCATTCATCCATAGGCAAGGCAAAGCCAAAACGACCAATACCACGCTTATTACCTAACGCCTTTTTTAGTGCCTCACCTAATGCCAACGCTGTGTCTTCAACAGTATGGTGATCATCTATGTGTAAGTCACCATTCACGGACAGATTTAGCTCAAAGCCGCCGTGTGTCGATATCTGGTCAAGCATGTGATCAAAAAAGCCAATGCCTGTCTGAATAGTTGATTTTTCATTTGAATCAAGGTTGAGACTGACATTGATTTGCGTCTCTGACGTGTTACGGACAACTTGAGCTGTACGAGATGAACTCAGTAACGATTTTTCAATGGCTTTCCAGTTCATTGTTTTTGGCTCGTAACGAATGCCGCGTATGCCCATATTCTCGGCTAATTGCATATCCGTTTCACGATCACCTATTACGTAAGAGCGTGTGAAGTCGACTCTGCCTTGTTGCAAATATTCTTTAACTAAACCAAGTTTAGGTTTGCGGCAAGTGCAGTTGTCTTCATCAAAGTGTGGGCATATAAGCACATCATCGAACGTAACGCCTTGGCTATTAAAAACAGCCATCATTGCGTCGTGAGGTAAATCAAAATCTGCTTGCGGGAAGCTGTCAGTGCCTAACCCGTCTTGATTCGATACCATAACCAGCCTGAAACCCGCTTGTTGCAAGTTGAGTAATACAGGAATGACATGTGGTTCAAACACGAGCTTTTCCAACGAATCAAGCTGTTTGTCAATGGCGGGCTCCTCAACCAAAGTGCCATCTCTGTCTATAAATAAAATAGCTTGCTGACTCATGCGAGTGCTCCTACATGTTGATAAAACTGAGCTATTAAGATTAATAGGCGCTCATTCTGTTCTTGGTTGCCAATACTTATCCTGAGGCAGTCGTCTAGTTGTGGTTGTTTAGATTGATCACGAATTAACATGCCTTCAGAGACTAAATAATCCATTAGTGCTTGCTTATTTTCAGCTCGAACAAGCACAAAGTTAGCGTATAAACCGCCTACAAGCGTAAGTTGAGGAAAATTTGCTATGTGATCAGTTAATACATTCTTTTGCTGTTGCAAATAATCAACCTGTTGATGGAGTTGTGATAGTCCATTCTTATTCAATGCTTGAGTAGCAACTTGAGCAACAGGTTCTGGCACTGGATAGGGTGCAATCACTTTCAACAAAGTATCTATGATAGCTGGGGCTGCGAGAGTAAAGCCACAGCGTAGCCCCGCTAAAGCAAAGCCTTTGGATAGCGTTCTTAGGATGACCAGATTAGTGTGTTCTCTTAATAGAGATGCGACACTGGTATCGCTAGCAAACTCAATGTACGCCTCATCAACGACAATCAGTGCTTTACTGGCATAAGTTGTGAGCAAATTCTCCAACTTTTCCCGTTCAACCAAAGTGCCTGTTGGATTATTCGGCGCGCAGACAAAAATCAATTTGGGCGACTGACATCCGTTAATAATTGACTCTGTGTCTAACGCAAAGCCATCAAGCAATGGAAATCTTTCGACACCGACATTGAATGTTTCTGCACTTATCGCATACATGCCATAGGTTGGTGGGCAGATGACTATACTGTCTTTACCGGGTTCGCAAAATGCTCTAATCAAACATTCAATACCTTCGTCAGCACCGCGAGTGACTAGTACTTGGTCTTTCTGAACGCCTGCATATGCTGCATAACCTTCGACTACTGAGCTTGGCTGGCAGCTTGGGTAGCGGTTAAACGTCGAGTCATCTAACTGATAGTGGTTCGAAAAGGGGGACTCGTTCGCATTGAGCCAATCTTGCCCACCCGAATATAGCCTTCTCGCTGATTCATAAGGCTTTAACGTTTTCACGAATGGGCAAGTTAAACTATCGACCAATGTTTGTGCTAATTCCTTACTCATGAGTTTTGCTCCAAACGTATGGCGACGGCTTGCCTATGAGCATCTAAACCCTCAGCATTGGCTAAGTTCATTATCGCAGGGCCGATATTTTTCAATCCTTCTTCACTTAGCTCTTGAACAGTAAACCGACGGTAGAAGTCAGCAAGCCCTAAGCTCGAGTAATTCCTTGCATAACCGTAAGTTGGTAATACGTGGTTAGTGCCACTAGCGTAGTCCCCTGCTGATTCTGGCGACCATTTTCCAAGAAAGATAGAACCCGCATTCTCAATATCACTCAATCTAGCCCTCGCATCATCAATCTGAACAATAAGGTGTTCAGGTGCATACTGATTGCTGACTTGAATCGCTTGTTCTATAGAATCCGTTAAAATATAACGACTGTGTTGAATGGCTTGTTGTGCAATATCTTTGCGTGACAGTGTTTCTAGCTGTCTCGATACAGCATCCTTTGATTGGGATATTACATCTGCGCTATCGCTGACTAAAACAGCTTGAGAGTCTGCACCGTGCTCTGCTTGAGAAAGAAGATCCGCTGCAACGAACTCAGGATTAGCATTGCAATCAGCAATAACTAATACTTCCGATGGGCCCGCAGGCATATCGATAGCTGCACCACCAGCGACACGACTGACTTGTTGTTTGGCCTCTGTGACATAGCTATTCCCAGGGCCGAAAATTTTGTCGACTCTAGTAATACTTTGAGTGCCAAATGCCATAGCCGCAATTGCTTGAGCGCCGCCGACCAAATATACTTCATCAATGCCACATAACGTTGCGGCGTATCTAATTTCTGCTGCAATCTCACCTCCAGCATTAGGTGGTGTACAGAGTACTTTCCTCTTACATCCGGCTACCTGTGCAGGCACACCCAACATGAGAACTGTTGAAGGTAAAGGTGCACTTCCACCCGGGATATAAAGCCCCACAGAGTGAATCGCTTTTTGCATTGATTCACAAATAACGCCAGGTGAAGTTTCAACTTTTACAGAGGTTGGCTTTTGCGCCTGATGAAAGGTTTGGATGTTGGCATAAGCCAAATCAATGGCCTCTTTCACTTCTACTGATATCTCGCTCGATGCCTGTTCCAATTTTTCTGAAGGTAACGCAAATTTCGCCAACCGAATACCGTCAAATCGCTTAGTTAACTCAGTTAATGCTTGGTCACCTTTGGAACGAACTTGTTCAAGGATATCACTGACGGTGTCAGATAAACGTTTATTGTCGGCCAAAGCAGGCCTCGCTAATAATGCGCGCTGCTGGTCGTTATTGAGTTCAGACCAAACTTGCATGACTTACCCCATCATCTTTTCAATTGGCATAACTAAAATGCTGCTGCACCCTAACGCTTTGAGTTTTTCCATGGTTTCCCAGAAAAGTGTTTCAGGACTCACGACGTGCAATGCGACAGTTTCATCATTTCCCGATAGCGGCAGCACTGTAGGTACTTCTGCACCTGGTAATAAATCCGTGACTTCTTGAAGTTTAGATTTAGGCGCATGCAACATAATGTATTTGCTTTCTTTAGCTTGCATTACACCTTGAATACGAGGTAACAATCTGTCTAAAAGCTCTTGCTTATCTTCACTTAAGATCTCATTGCGTTGTATAAGGACAGCTTTTGAATCAAATATCCCTTGTTTCTCTTGAAGTCCATTAGCTTCTAGAGTGGCGCCAGTTGAGACTAAATCACAAATTGCTTCAGCTAGACCCGCTCTTGGGGCGACCTCTACGGAGCCTGTGAGCATTACAGCACTTGCGCTAATATCATTTTGCTTAAAGTAACGCTCTAATAAGTAAGGATAAGTCGTCGCTATTTTTAAGCCGTTGAGTGATTTTACACCTTGATAATCAAACTCATTAGGCACTGCGATGGAAAGGCGGCAGTGGCCATAATCTAACTTAGTGAGCTCTTTATACTCGAAATTTTTACCAGCTGCTTTTCTCTCAAGCATTTTTTCTTCAAGTTCGTTTTCACCAATGAAACCTAAATCAACAACCCCATCCATAACAAGGCCCGGAATGTCGTCATCACGCACACGTAACAGATCAATTGGTAGGTTGGTTGAATGAGCAATGAGTAAGCGGTCCCTAATAGAAAGCTTTACACCGATAGCTTTCAGTAGTTTGATACTGTCGTCGCTCAATCGACCCGATTTTTGAATGGCTATGCGAAGCCTTTTGTTATCACTCATTTTCAATTCCAATTTTAAGAAATGCTGATTCAAAATACGAAAAAACCCTCGAAAGTTTCCTTCCGAGGGTTTTCATTTTGTCCTCTGGAAGGTTATCAATAACCTTCCAGCACGAACCTGAAAGGTTATGCTAAGTGATGATGATGTACTGCTTTCAGGTTAATTGTATTCATGGTTTTGTCGCCTAATGCCTTTAGCATTGCTCGCTTTACAAAAGAGGCGTGACTTTAACTGAGCCGACTCAAAAATGCAATGTCTGAGGGCGATAGAAATATTCTTAAAAGCACTAAGGTATTAGGAGTTGTTCATATATTCAGACAGACTATCTCATTTTTGTGTAAAAATTGAACTGATTCGCTAAAAAATGCTCTAAATGTAGCGATATAATGACTATGGCTTAATAATTGCTGATTTTGGTTTTTGGAGTACTAACGAATGAAGCTAGTTGCATTAGAAACTGCATAGAGTGAAAGATTATGAATGATGCGTTGGTATTTTCAGCGTTAGCTAGACAAGGGCGTACGCCGCCAATTGAAGATAGGCACATTGTAGAAAAGGTGAGCAAAGAGGCTGAGCTTAAAAAGCTTACAGACGAAGAAAAGCTGCTACATGCTGAAGAGCGGGAAGCGCGTCAAAAGCAGAACGAAAAGAATCGAAAGGACAAGAAGAAACGTGCCGAACAACACCTCTCTGAAAATGAGCAGGTACTGATGGATGATAGTGAACCAGAGAAGTTGTTTGATAGAACGGGACATCTGCCCGAAGACCCTGATCCTGAACATCGTATTAAACATGTTGATGACTATGTATAGTATTTGCTTGTGCTGAGTGCACAAATATGTCGATTTACGGATAATTAATTCTGAATCGTTGCTAAGAATTTGTCATAATCTGCCTCAACTATTTTCCCTAATAACATTTGATGTCTTCTATAAAATCTGCTTTTTCAGAGCAAGGAAAACTTGCTGAATCCATTCAGGGCTTTAAACCACGAAAACCACAAACCGATATGGCTATTGCAGTTGGTGATGCGATAGAAGACAAAGAGTCTCTTGTTGTTGAAGCAGGTACAGGTACGGGGAAAACCTTCGCTTACTTGGTTCCTGCCTTGCTGAGCAGTAAGAAATCGATTATTTCTACCGGCACTAAAAACTTGCAAGAACAGCTTTTTCATCGAGACTTGCCTGTTGTTAAAAAAGCATTAGGTGTTAATAAAGAACTCGCGTTACTCAAAGGTAGAGCTAATTATCTGTGTGCACATCGATTAAGGCAACATAGTGGTGATAGCACCTTATTCGAAGCAAAGACACTATCCGAGTTGTCGGTTGTGAGGAAGTGGGCTAATAGCACTAAATCGGGCGACATAGGTGAAATTGAAACACTAGCGGAGGATGCTAAGGTTATTCCTTTTGTGACATCTTCAGTGGACAACTGTTTAGGCAAAGACTGTCCCGACTACAATGACTGCTATTTAGTTAAGGCGCGGCGAAAAGCTATGGAAGCTGACGTTGTTGTTGTTAACCACCACTTGTTTTTTGCTGATTTAGCTCTTAAAGACACCGGGTTCGGTGAACTGATTCCAGATGTTGATGTGATTGTATTTGATGAAGCGCACCAACTCCCAGATATCGCAAGCGAATATTTTGGCGATGCGTTATCCACTCGCCAAATTCAAGACACCTGTAAAGAGCTAGAGACTTTATACCGAACACAGCTAAAAGATATTAAACAAGTTAGTTTGATGGCAGATAAATTGCGAATATCGTCTGCTGATTTGCGAATGTTGTTTGGTCAGCACCCAGAAAAGGGAAATTGGGTAACAAAGCTTAAGGATCCGGAGATTCAACGACATATCAGCCGCTTAGGTGAGAATCTCGCGACTTTATATGAAGTGCTTAAATTACATCTAGGACGAGATGATGATTTAGATAAGGTGTTTGAACGCGTAACCCAAATGCGCGCAAAGCTGGAGAAATTAACCGATACCACACAAACTGGCGTTAGCCTTTGGTATGAAACAACAACACGACATCTTGTTATTCGTTTAACACCATTGCAAGTCGCTGACAAGTTTAGAGAAATTATCAGCTCACCAAAGCGTAGCTGGGTTTTTACTTCAGCAACGCTTGTGGTTGGTACTGATTTCTCGCATTACCAACACCAAATGGGATTAGAAGACGCTAATACCTTGATGCTTGATAGTCCTTTTGATTATCAGCATCAGTCAATGCTTTGCATTCCTCGTTATTTACCCGATCCCAATGCCCCAGCAATGAGAGCGTTTCTTGTAAAAACAGCTGCTGATTTGATTAAAGCGAGCCTAGGTCGTTGCTTTTTGCTGTTCACGAGTTATGCGACATTGAATGACATGGCGAAAAAACTGGAAGACAAGGTAGATAATAAGCTCTTAGTTCAAGGTTCGATGAGTAAACGGGCATTACTTGATACGTTTCTCAGCGAGAAAGATGCCGTGCTACTAGCAACTGGCGCTTTTTGGGAAGGGGTCGACATTAGGGGGGATGATTTAACCTGTGTCCTTATCGATAAATTACCATTTGCGTCACCTGATGATCCCTTACTTCAGGCACGCATAGAAGACTGCCGTAAACAAGGTGGAAATCCCTTTGCACAACTTCAAATCCCGCAGGCCGTTATTTCGTTGAAACAAGGTGCTGGTCGGCTAATTCGTGATGAAACCGACAAAGGTGTTTTGGTTATTTGTGATCATCGCTTGGTTAGTAGAGAATATGGCCGAACTTTCGTTGAAAGCTTGCCACCTATGCGCCGTACCCGTGATTTGACTATCGCGACAGATTATTTAGAGACATTACATGCCCAGTGAACCATTACACACTATCTTAGCTATAGATGCCGCAACAGAAGCATGTTCCGTTGCTTTGTCTGTTGATGGCCAGTCATATTCCTCTTTTGTTGTTTGTCCTCAACAGCATAGCCAACGGCTATTGCCTATGATTGATGATATCCTAAAACAAGCGGGTATCGAGTTAGATGAAGTTGATTATTTAGCGTATGGTCAAGGCCCCGGCAGTTTTACTGGAATTCGTATTGCTACCGGTGTTATGCAAGGTTTGGCAATGGGAGCCAATATCCCGGTGGTTGGCGTTTCAACGCTTGCAACAATGGCGCAACAAGCTATAACAGAATTCGGTGTAACAGAGGTTGTGGCAGCCATAGATGCACGTATGAATGAAGTTTACATGGCGAGCTACGTGAATAATGATGGCGTTGCTAAAAGCCAAAATGCAGAGCAGGTTCTGCCACCGAATGAAGCATTAGCAGCTTTCTCTCCAAACCCAAAACTTTGTGCTGTTGGTACCGGTTGGACTGCTTATACCGAGCTTAGTGGTTTAGATATTGATTATTACCCGCAAATACTTTATCCGAATGCCTTACATATGTTAACACTTGCTGAAACTGCTATTGCCAACGGGCAAACAGTGCCAGTAGAGCAGGCACAACCGACATACCTTCGAGATAAAGTAACCTGGAAAAAACTACCAGGAAAAGAATGAATACTGCTTATTGGGTCGATTTAAGCTTTCTACTTAGTAATACCTCCTGCTTTACCGAGTAACTGAAACTACCTTCTGTATTTATTGATGCTGGTATAATTTTTGCTGTTGTCTTAACGTGGTCTGGCGGAATAAGTATGCACTTTCGCCGGGTATGCCTGTTTTGATACTTGGTGATTATGGCAATTGAGTCAGCAGTAAATGCTCCCCGTAATACGGTCCTGATTGGGCCTGCTTCCCGTGATACATCACGGCCTAATGTCGTGCGCGACGAACAGCCGCAAAACGGACGTAATCAACCCTCAATTATACGCCCTGGTGATGAGCGAGGGCAGCAAAGTGCACAGCAATTTAGCCAGGAACAATCAACGGTCTCTGAGGAACCTAATTCTCGCAATAATAGAGCCATAGCAGCTTATCAGAGCTTTGCACGCGAAGACAGAAGGGCGGAGGTTCAGCAGCTACTTGGGGTTGATACTTTTATCTAAATAGCGCCTAATTAACAAGAGGTGAATTGCTTTGCCTTGGTAGGTGTTAGGAGTATCAATAAGCCTTGTACATTCATTTGATATTCAGTTACTTTTGTTATGATCGATATGTAAGGTTAGTCGTACCTATGTTAATCAAGAATGGAAACGTTAAAGGTTGGTTCGTCATGTTGAAAAAGTTTTGCGTGTTGTCACTCATTATAGGGCTTTCAGCTTGTTCTACAGTACCTAAGAGTATCCAAGTTGGTAAAGAGAAAAACCTCGTTAATTACTCTGAAGTAAAACCTGAAACCGATACCAAAGAGGGAGAGTGGGTACGTTGGGGCGGTATTATTGCCGAAGTAAAGAATAATGCAGATTCAACAACAATTGAAATGGTTCAATTGCCGTTGCGAAACTATGGGCGACCTATTGAAACTAGCGAAAGCGGTGGTAGATTCAGAGTCAATGTTGAAGGTTTTTTAGATCCTATCGTCTTTAGTGAAGGGCGCAGTGTAACGTTCGCTGGGCAATTAGAAGGCGTCGAAGAGGGTTCTATTGGTGAGTATGTTTATAAATTCCCCGTTGTGAATTCTGAAGGTTACGAACTTTGGGAAGAAGTCAGGCCTGTTGATGTAGCTCGCTATAACGCATTTCCTTACGGTTTCTACCCTTACGGATTTGTAGGTGGTAGACATTTTATCGGACATGGTTTCGGTAGACGAGGCTTTGGCCGTTTTGGCAATAGGGGCTTTGGTCATAGAGGGTTTGGCTTTAGAGGCGGCCGTGGTGCCATTCGAACCCCACGTAGTACAGGTGTTCGCCGCAGCGGTTCAGCAGCCGTAAGAGGCGGTGCTACCTCTCGGAGTCGGAGTATTTCGCGTACGAGTGTTGAACGTTAATTAGCTGGATAGTTTTTGCCGGTTTGAAGTTAATGTGGCAAATGTATGTACAAAAAGCGGCAATATATTGCCGCTTTTTTTGTCTCAAAAATACCTGCCTTTTGAAATAGTAACCTTAAAGTCGAATTAGTATAAACTAGTGCGATATATATCATTTCCAATGTAAATTCATACAAAAGTATCAATAGGCTTCAGTACTCTATGCAAGAAATTTCCTTTCAATTAAGTCAACGTAGAATGAATGGCTTAGCCTTCGGTGATCCAACTAAACCCTTAATACTTGCGCTTCACGGTTGGTTAGATAATGCAGCGAGTTTTATACCTGTCAGTGGTTATTTGAAGGATGATTACTATGTTGTTGCTTTGGACTTTATGGGACATGGCCATTCAGAACATCGCTCTGCAGATGCGCATTATCATCAGATGGATTTTGTTCAGGATCTGCATGAGCTGATAGAGTCTCAAGAGTGGAAACATTTTATTTTAGTGGGACATTCCATGGGTGGGATAATTGGCTCTCTATACGCCAGTAGCTTTCCAGAGCGAATTAAAGCGTTCGTGACTATTGAAGCTTTTGGGCCTATCACTAAAGAAGCTGAAAGCAGCGCGCAACAGTTGAGGGAGTCAATACTGAGTCGTATAGCCTTACGTAATCGCCCCGCAAGGCACCCTACAAGCTTGTCACAAGCTGTCCAGGCTAGGGTTAGTGCAGGATATATGGAAATGGCCTCAGCTGAATTGTTGGTGGAACGTAACTTGTCACGTCAAGACGATGTGCTTAAATGGAGAACCGATAGGCGACTACGGACCATATCTTCGGTGCGGGTCACGAAAGGGCAAGCAGAACATTTCATGCGAAAGTTGGAAATGCCCGTTATGGTTATTCATGGCGCTAGAGGATTTGATCAGGTTAAAGGGTTCGTAGATGAGCGCCATCATTGGTTACCTAATCTGACCGTGGATAGCTGTGGAGGTGGTCATCATTTACACATGGATAATCCCGAAGAGGTTAGTCAGAGCCTCATGAAATTTTTGCATACATTAGTTAAGGTTGAATCGAACTGAAGGATCGCGACGAATTACCATTTAATTTTAAGTTGTCATTGGGTACTATCAATGAACCAATATAAGAATAAATGATTCTACCCATTGTTTTGCGTTGTAAACTGTTTAGCAACTTGATTCATGAATGAGATAAATAAGAAGAGGCAATATGGAAAAAGTTTGGTTAAAAAATTATCAAGAGCAAGTGCCTGCTGAAATAGACGCTGATCATTATCCATCATTACTTGAAATCTTCGAAGAGTCAGTTAAGAAGTTTGCTAGCACTGTCGCCTACATCAATATGGGGCATGAAATCACTTTCGCAGAGCTAGATCAAAAATCAAAAGACTTTGCAGCTTACTTGCAAAACTCAGGTTTAAAGCGTGATGATTCAGTTGCGATCATGATGCCCAATCTCATTCAATACCCTATTGCGATGTTCGGTGTTTTAAGAGCAGGTATGCGGGTTGTAAACGTAAATCCATTGTATACAGCTAGAGAGCTCAAGCATCAGCTTAATGATGCAAATGTTAAAGCGATCGTTATTGTTGAAAATTTTGCATGTACTTTGGCTGAAGTGATCAGTGATACTCCCGTTGAACAGGTATTGTTGACGCAGCTTGGTGATATGCTGCCAATACCGAAGCGTTGGATTGTTAATTTTGCCGTTAAGCATATCAAGAAAATGGTGCCTGCTTATAGCCTGTCCAAAATAATACCTTTTAATAAAACCTTAGCTATTGGTAGCGGGCAGGCGTATACCAGACCAGAAGTTACTGGTGATGACATCGCCTATTTACAGTATACCGGTGGTACGACAGGTGTTTCTAAAGGCGCGATGTTAACGCATCGCAATTTGGTTGCTAATTTAGAACAAGTATCTGGCATTTTAGAGCCAGTGATTGATAAGGGGAACGAGATAGTCGTCACGGCATTGCCGCTTTACCATATCTTTGCATTGCAAGGTAGTTGCCTCACCTTCATTAAATTTGGTTGCCCTAATTTATTGATTACAAACCCTAGAGATATGCCAGGCTTTGTCAGTGAATTAGCTAAGTATGATTTTACTGTCTTGCCAGGCGTCAACACATTGTTTAACGGCCTTATTAATACGCCAGGATTTAGTGACCTTGATTTTAGCCGATTTAAGTTTGCGCTTGGTGGTGGTACGGCTGTTCAGAGACCCGTTGCAGAACGTTGGCAAGAGATAACTGGCTCAGTTCTTCTTGAGGGTTATGGTTTGACTGAATGTTCTCCCGTTGTCACTGTAAATCCTCCTGACTTAAAAGCGTATAAAGGCTCAATCGGCATGCCTTTGCCTTCAACGGATATCAAGTTGATTGATGATGATGGTAACGAAGTTGCATTTGGCGAAGCAGGAGAAATCCTTGTCAAAGGCCCTCAAGTCATGAAAGGGTATTTAAATAGGCAAGAAGCTACGGAGGAAATTCTACAGGACGGTTGGCTTGCAACCGGCGATATTGGTAAATGCGATGAAGATGGGTATTTCTATATCGTCGATCGCAAGAAAGACATGATCCTAGTATCAGGTTTTAACGTCTTTCCTAATGAGATTGAAGAAGTTGCAGCTATGCATGACATGGTTATGGAAGCAGCGGCTATCGGTGTACCTCACGATTCCACTGGCGAAATGGTTAAATTGTTCGTTGTGCGTAAAGATGACGCACTAACCGAAAAAATGGTTATTGCACATTGTCGGGAACATTTAACGGGCTATAAAGTGCCTAAGTTGATAGAGTTCAGAGAGGACTTACCCAAGACAAATGTTGGTAAGATTTTGCGAAAAGAACTTAGAGACTAAAAGGTTTTTCCAAGTTGTTTGTATAAGTCGGCAAAGTGCCGACTTTTTACTTTAAGGGTAGCTGACTCCATCAACGGCATAGCTGCATAATACTAAAAGAATGCTCAGGTTAATTAATTGCTATGCAATACCAATATATAAAGACAAATGAAGCGTTAGCGGCATTTTGTGCGAAAGCCAAAACCAAGCAAGCGATCGCTATCGATACAGAGTTTGTTAGAACGCGTACTTTTTATCCTCAAATAGGTCTTATTCAAGCCTATGATGGAGAGCAGCTTGTTTTGATTGATCCTCTTGAAATTGATCAGTTTGATTGCCTCAAAGCACTATTAATAGATGAGAATGTAACCAAGATTTTGCATTCATGCTCTGAGGATTTGGAAGTTTTCTGGCGTTACTTTACTGTTATTCCTAAACCACTTTTTGATTCACAGATTGCGGCGGCCTTATGCAATATGGGCAACGCGTTGGGTTACGCAAAGCTTGTCGAGGTGATGCTGGAAGTTTCATTAGATAAAGGTGAATCAAGAGCCGATTGGTTAGCTCGTCCTCTAACAGACAAGCAATGTCAATATGCAGCTAATGACGTCGTTTATCTGATGCAACTATACCCTATGTTACTTGATAAAGTGACTGCGATTGGTCGCCTAAACTGGGTTTTTGATGAAGTATTATTGCTGACAAACAAGAAGGAGTTTCAGCTTCCTTCAGAATGGACATATCTTACAATCAAACACAATTGGCTTATTAGAGGGAAGTCATTGTTAATGCTGAAAAAGCTTGCACAGTGGCGAGTTGAAAAAGCAAGAGCCAAGGATGTCGCGCTTAACTTTATTATTCGTGAAAGCTGTCTTGTTGAAATTGCCAAGAGAAAACCTAAAGGCCTTCAAAATTTAAAGGGCATCGAACGACTAGGCCCTATAGAAATTAGACGATATGGTGAGGAAATCTTAGCCATTGTTTCATCCTGTGAAGCGTGTGAGCAGAGCGATTACCCTCTTGATATTCAACGGTTGACTGACTTTCCAAAATTCAAAGGAATAAGTAAAGCACTCCGTTCTTTTTGCGAGGAAAAATCGCAAGAACTTGATATCCCGATTGAACTTTTGGCATCTAAGCGTCAAGTGAGTCAATTGTTGAAGTGGCTGTGGTTTGAACATGATGAAACAAGGATTTTAGGGTTAGTACCAGACTTTTTGATGGGATGGCGACAGCAAATATTACAAAAAGAATTAGAGCAATTGTGTGGTGTTGAATTAAAATAGCGCTCATACCTTTCCCCTTATTTTGAAGAAGTTTACAGATGTTGTGTACGATTTATAAAAGCAGTAAAAAGAGTGATACTTATTTGTACCTTGTAAAAAAGGATGACTTTTCTCCCGTCCCTAAAGAATTGATGGTTACCTTTGGGCTGCCTGTTTTGGTGATGCCTCTTTTGCTAAAAGAAGGGCGAGAGCTAGCACAGGCAGATATTGAGAAGGTTAAACAAGCGCTCACAGAGCAAGGCTATTACCTTCAACTTCCGCCTCCCCCCGAAGATTTACTCAAACAACATAAAGCACAGCAGGGTAATTAATGATGATACGGGCACTCATTGTCTCAGTTACTATGTTGTTGAGCCACTCTCTATACGCCAAACCAACCTTTGAAGAATACACTCAAGCGCTTAAAGAAGAAGCAAAAGAATTAGGGTATTCGGAAGAGTTAATTGCACAAGCATTCGCAAATATCACCTATCGAAAGCGAGCGGTAAGCGCAGATCGAAATCAACCCGAAAGAAAAATCACTCTTGATACCTATCTGGCTACCCGTGTTCCTGATTGGAAAGTGAAACAAGCTATTGAGATATACAACGACAATAAAGATCTGTTAGATCGTGTTGAAAAGCACTTTAATGTGCAAGCGCGTTTTATTGTCGCCTTGTGGGGGAATGAAAGTAACTTCGGCAAAATAACCGGTAAGTATCCAGTAATTTCTGCCCTGACGACTCTGGCATACGATGGACGGCGTGAGGCTTTATTTAAGAAAGAACTTTTTTCAGCATTACAGATTTTGAAAGAAGGGCACATTCAACATAGCCAGTTTTTAGGGTCGTGGGCTGGCGCTATGGGCCAAAGCCAGTTTTTACCTTCTTCATTTTTGAACTATGCCTACGACTTTGATCAGGATGGCAAGAAAGATATTTGGGGGAACAAAGCTGATGTTTTCGCGTCCATTGCCAATTATCTCAAGAGTGAAGGATGGAATGGCTCTGCAACTTGGGGAAGGCAAGTAAGGTTACCGCAGGGTGCTGATTTGTCTCTCGCGGGCTTAGATAAAGCAAAGAGTAAGACTCTTGAACAGTGGCAAACGTTGGGCTATCGAAAACACTCAGGCGAAGACCTTCCTAAGCGTAATTTGAATGCCAGTCTAATCATACCTGATGATGAAAACGGTCGCGTATATTTGGTTTATAACAACTTTCAGACGCTTATGCGCTGGAATCGCTCGTTGTATTTTGGTGTTGCCGTGAGTTACTTAGCTGATCGTATTAAGTTTGCGAGATAAGCCATGAGTGATACTTATCAACATACCAATAATGATGGCAAAGAGATCGAGCTGCCCGCAGGGAAAGTTGTGTGTATTGGCCGAAACTATATGGCGCATATCAATGAACTGAATAATGAAGTGCCTGAGCAGTCGCTTTATTTCATGAAGCCAGTTGATGCTTTGGTTGCGATGCAGTTGCCTATTAAATGGCCTTTAGGTTATGGAAGCTGCCACCATGAGCTTGAGATCGCCGTTTTGATTTCTCAAAAGCTGAAAATGGCGACGCTAGAAGAGGCTAGTAAAGCGATTTGGGGTTATGGGTTGGCACTTGACTTAACATTGCGTGATTTGCAAACGCGTTTAAAGCAGAAAGGCCAACCTTGGGAAAGAGCTAAAGCGTTTGATGGTAGTTGCCCAGTAAGCGCATTTGTACCTTTTAATCATTTTGATGGAGGTGATATTGCGTTTTCGCTTTCGGTCAATGGCCGTATGCAGCAACAAGGTAATACCGCCAATATGATGTTAAAAATCCCCGACTTAATCGCTGACGTTAGTCAGCTATTTACGTTAAACCCCGGTGATATTGTTTTGACCGGCACGCCCGAAGGGGTTGCTGCATTAAAGGGTGGTGATGAACTGGTCATGCGTTTAGATGAGCAATTGTCTGTAAATACTTCTGTCGCTTCAGTAGGGTAAAGCAATATGACGAGTCCATTTTGGGAGACAATAGCGTTAGAGGATATGTCAGACGAACAGTGGGAGTCACTCTGTGACGGATGCGGAAAATGTTGCTTGCATAAGTTTATAGAAGATGAAGACACTACAGGTGAAATGCAACCAACAGAGCATATTAAGCAAGGAGAGACGATACATTTCACTAACATTGTTTGTGGTTTATTGAATACCAAAACTTGCAGTTGTAGCCAATATCAAAGACGAACAGAGTTGGTGCCTGATTGTGTAAAACTAACCAAAGATAATCTTGATAGTATCTTTTATATGCCGTCTAGCTGCAGTTACCGACGCTTGCACGAAGACAGAGGCTTGCCCTCGTGGCACCCATTGTTAAATCGGGGCAAAAAAACAGCGATGCATAAAGAGGGGATGTCGATCCGAGGGAAAACTGTTTTTGACCATGATGTCGATATGGAACGGTTTGAAGATTATATTGTGATGTGGCCGCTAACAGATAGCGATTAGCGACCTTACTTTTCTATATTGAACGGCTGTAAAAAATACGTAGAACAAACATAAGTATTGCAGCTAAACTATAGGCAGCAAAGATAACGATCATCCACTGTGGCATGCTATATCCCACAAACTGCCAATCGATATTTCCACAATCACCTGTAGCTGCAAAGAAAGAAGGAATCCATTCATGCAACTGTAACCAGGATGGGAAATTAGGCACGATTTCACACACAGTAAAAAATGATGTACTGGTTTGAATATCGACATGCTCTATTGCAATGAGCATTCCCCAAATTGCTGAGATACCCCAAATAGCAAACGCAATAAGCCGTCCAAACCAGTGCTTATGAAACATATAGCCGATAAGCCCTGCGAAGAATACACCTAACATCGCTGTGCGTTGATAAATGCACATGATACAGGGTTGCAAATCCATCATGTATTGGAAGTAAAGTGCGCTGACTTCAAAACACAATGCAGACAGCATCAATAGGAGCCAAGGCGTCTTTTTATCGGGCCAGTTTGAAAGTCCATGAAGTAACGTCATAACAACTCCGTCTTCAGTTTTGTGACCAACAAGGGTTGTTGGACAGGTAATAATGAAAAAGCACCCATTGAAGAGTGCTTTTCGAATAGCATTAAATATTAGTGGCCTTGCTCAGCACCAACTGATGGAAGACCCGTATGGTGTTCTATAAGGTGCATGTCATAAAGTACTTCTGTCATGCTGTACAAGCCAAAATAGGTTGCTGCCAAGCCGGTCAATGTTAATACCAAGGTGTATGGGATTGCCATATAAACCATTTTGCCGTAGGACAATCTTAACAGTGGTGCAAGCGCTGACGTGAGAAGGAACAAGAAAGCTGCTTGTCCGTTTGGTGTTGCAACACTTGGTAGATTAGTACCGGTATTGATGGCTACTGCTAGCATGTCGTATTGATCACGTGTGATAGTACCTGCTTGCAATGCCGCACTCACCTCTGTGATATACACTGAACCAACAAAAACGTTGTCGCTCACCATAGATAAGGCGCCATTGGCGAGATAGAACAGCATTAACTGTGTTTTACCTTCATAAGTCAGCACCCAATCGATGACAGGTTTAAAGAGTCCTTGGTCAACAATAACGGCAACTACACCAAAGAATACGCAGAGTAGGGCTGTAAAGGGCAGAGCTTCTTCAAAAGCTTTACCAATAGCGTGCTCGTCAATGACACCCGTCATAGTTGTTGCCAGTACGATAATAGATAAGCCAATCAAGCCAACAGCTGCTAAGTGGGTAGCTAAGCCTACAATCAACCATACTGCAATAAAGCCTTGCACAATCAACTTCGCAACATCTTGCTTTGTTCTTTGTTCATCAACGTGCATATTATAATCTGTTAATACAATACGCACTGCATCTGGTAATTTTGCGCCATAATCAAACAAACTGAATTTTTCAACGACAAAGGTTGTTGTAAGACCAAGTACAAATACTGGGATAGTGATAGGACTCATTCTTAAAAAGAATTCAACAAAGCCCCAACCTGCTTTTTCTGCAATGATAAGGTTCTGTGGTTCACCAACCATAGTCATAACACCACCTAAAGCGGTACCGACAGCTGCGTGCATCATCAGGTTGCGCAAGAATGCTCTGAAGTTATCTAGATCGTCCCGTGTCAGGTGCGGTAACTCTTCATCATTGGTATGATCATGATCGTCATGGTGAAAGTGCTTACCTGACGCTATTTTGTGGTAAATCGCAAAAAAGCCTGTTGCGACTGTAATAATAACGGCAACCACCGTTAATGCATCTAGAAAGGCCGATAAAAAGGCTGATGCAGCAGCGAATGATATCGATAAGGCAATTTTACTCTTTAACTTAATTAATAGTTTGGTAAACAGGAACAAGAGTAAGTCTTTCATAAAGAAGATGCCTGCCACCATAAAGATGAGCAGCAGCACCACTTCAATGTTAACAACTATTTCATGTTTAACATGTTCCGGGGATGTCATCCCGATAAACAAGGCCTCGAATAATAGTATGCCACCCGGTTGCAGTGGATAGCATTTAAGCGCCATTGCTAGCGTAAATATAAACTCTAAAACAAGTACCCAACCCGCAATATAAGGGCTAATCATAAATATGATCGGGTTAAGGATTAAAAACGCTATAATAGTTTGTTTATACCAAACTGGCGCATTTCCTAAGAAGTTCTTGTAAAAGGCTTGTGTCATAGTCATTTGCATTAAAGACTATCCTTATAACAAAGGGTTAGTATTGGGTTCATTTTTAAAGTTGTAGCATGAAATTGCAAGGTTATTTATGCGTTTATAAAGGTTATAGGCGTATTAAGGCATAAATATCCAATTATTGCTCGTAAAACAAACTTTTAGATGAAAATCAAAGCTCTTGCCATAGCATTAATAAAAGTGTCATATATTGAGGTGATAATTTGGCCGATTTTAATTAGGGCTGATTATAAAGCACTCGAAACACGTTAGGTTTACAGATGTCAAAACGTATATTACTGGTTGAAGATGAAGCACCAATTCGCGAGATGGTTAAAATCGTACTCGAGCAAAACGGCTACGAAACGATAGAAGCTGAAGATTACGATGTAGCGCTAGAGAAAATAGGCGAACCCTATCCAGATTTAATTTTGCTTGATTGGATGTTACCTGGTGGCAGTGGTATACAGCTGGCAAAAAAGTTTAAGCAGTTAGAATTTGTTAAAGACATACCTATTATCATGTTGACGGCTAGAGGTGAAGAAGAAGACAAAGTTCGTGGATTAGATGCTGGTGCTGACGATTACGTAACTAAGCCGTTTTCACCCAAAGAACTTATTGCGCGTATTAAGGCGGTTATTCGTCGTGCAACGCCTATGTCAAACGATGATCTTATTGAGTTTAATGGCTTGTCATTAGATCCAGTCTCACACCGAGTGACAATCAATGGCACGCCTGTTGATATGGGACCGACTGAATTTAAGCTACTGCATTTCTTTATGACGCATACAGAACGTGTTTATAGTCGTGAACAACTACTCAATAACGTATGGGGAACCAACGTGTATGTTGAAGATCGGACAGTCGATGTGCACATAAGGCGTCTACGAAAGGCTATTTCCCTGTCTAACCACGACAATATGATCCAAACAGTACGTGGTGCTGGTTATCGATTCTCGGTTAGATGATGATAAGACTCTCTAACAAGCTTAAGGGGCATTTCATCTAGTGTATAAACGCTTCTCCTGGTTGAAAACGATGACTAATGTCGCTCTATATTTTTCTGTAGTGGCGGTATTAGGGTTGTTCACTGGCCAGCTTTTTTTATGTCTATGGATTGCAACTGTTGGCTTGCTGTTATTGCATTACTGGCAGCTCTTCAGGCTGAACCGTTGGTTATGGCATAGTAAAAAAATGACACCGCCTAAAGCTAAGGGTTTATGGGGCCATATATACGACGGTGTTTATTTTCTTCAACGTCGTAATAGGAACAAACGTAAAGAACTCGGTATGTTAGTTCGGCGCTTTCGAGAAGGGTCAGAAGCATTACCTGATGCTGCTGTGGTTGTTGATGCTGATGCTTGTATTGTTTGGTGTAATCGCTTGGCAAGAATTGAATTAGGTTTACATTGGCCGGCTGATATTGGTCGACGAGTAGACAACCTTATTCGACACCCCGATTTTATTCGTTTTTTCCAAAGCGGACATTACGAAAACCCCATTGAGGTTGTGAGTCCTGCTAACGATCAAAAAATACTGGAATATCGCGTTATGCCCTATGGCGACAAGCATTTGCTGCTTATTGCTCGGGACGTAACGCGAGTGACGCAGATGGACCAAATGCGTAAAGACTTTGTCGCTAACGTATCTCATGAATTACGTACGCCTTTAACGGTTGTTACTGGCTACTTAGAAATGCTTTCAGGTGACGAGGAGTATCCGCCTTTCTTTCTCGGAAAAGCATACAATGAAATGTCCTCTCAAACGAAACGTATGCAAAGTTTGATAGAACAACTGTTGATTTTGTCTCGTATTGAAGCGAGCTCAGAACCCGTTTATGAAAAAATCGTTGATGTGCCGCAATTGCTGTTAACGATAGAGCCTGAAGCAGCATCACTTAATCAGGCTAAACACCACAATATTAAGTTTGAATTGGATCACAATTTAACGTGTTTTGGTGTTGAGACAGAGCTTAGAAGTGCATTTTCTAATTTAATTTTTAATGCGATCCACTATACGCCTGACGGAGGAGAGATCATCGTTCGTTGGTATTTAGACGGCACACGAGCACGCTTTTCTGTTGAAGATAACGGCGACGGGATTGCGCAAAAACATATTACGCGTATTACAGAGCGGTTCTATCGCATTGATAAAGCGCGTTCGCGTAAGACGGGTGGATCAGGGTTGGGCCTGTCTATTGTTAAACATGTGCTTAATCACCACAACTCTAAGCTTGAAATTCAGAGTGTTGTCGGAGAAGGTTGTACTTTCTCATTTGCTTTATCAGAAGAGCTAACGATGGCTAATAAAACAATAACGGAAACAAACCTTGCTTAATTGTTTAGTGACTAAATCTAAGCATTGTCTGTTGGGATTGATATGTGCACTTTTCCCATTATTCTCTGTAGCAGAGTCCTACAAGGCAATGCCTGGTGTCGATGGAGAGATCATTTCTGTCGGTTCAGATACGTTGGCTGGTTTGATGACATTTTGGGCCGATGGGTTTAAACGATACTACCCTAACGTCAATATTCAAATTCAAGCCTCTGGTTCATCCACAGCGCCACCTGCGCTGACTGAAGGTACGGCCAACATAGGACCAATGAGCAGAGCCCTTAAACCCAGTGAGATCAATTACTTTGTTAAAAAATACGGTTATGAACCTAAAGTACTGAAAGTGGCTATCGATGCCATTGCAGTTTTTGTCAATAAACAGAATCAACTAAAACATCTTACATTGGCTCAGATAGACGCGTTGTTTTCGGTCACTCGATATTGTGGCAGTAATAATGTACTAAGGCGGTGGGGGCAGTTGAGTAACAATTTACCTTCCGATGCAATCATTGAGTTGTATGGCAGAAATTCTGTTTCAGGTACTTATGGCTTATTTAAGCAAGTAGCGCTGTGTAACGGTGATTTCAAAGCGCAAGTAAATGAACTCCCAGGATCCGCGTCAGTTATACAATCCATTGCTTACTCAAAGAATGCCATTGGCTACGCTGCTTTGGGGTACGAAACAACTAATGTCAGAGCATTACCAATTTTGGGAACTGAAGGAAGTTTTGTTGAACCTAGCAGAGAAACGATCGCTGATGGGAGTTACCCGCTGTCACGTTTCTTATATCTTGTTGTTAACCAAGAACCTAACCATTCGCTGCCTAAGCTACAGAAGGAGTTTATTCGCTACATTCTCTCTTCTGAAGGGCAGGTGATTGTCGACAGAGGCGGTTATGTCCCCTTATCTAATGAATTGATCGAGCACCAAGTTCTCTCACTATAGAGTCTGTATACGCAACCCTATGCAAGTTCACGATAGGGTTACTTCAATCTAAAATAACCAGACATCATTATGTCTTTATGGTGGTTATTTTTTAAACACACTGGCTTAACTTGGTTTTATCAAATCCTATGTTAATTCAAGGCTAAAGTGATAGCTTTTCTTCGCTTTACACTTACCCTTAAAAGTCGTTTATGAAACTTTTGTGACAGCGTTTGGCTGTCACAAAAGTGTCATTCGTTGCCTGTACTCTTTCCGCAATTTTATTTTCGCGATAAAACTCTGTTGGAGAGTATGATGACCCTTAAAACTATTTTCAGAGCCTCTGCAATATCAGCGGCGCTAATTCTCGCTGGTTGCGGTGGTGGTGATATAAATATTAACGAAGGTGACGTTATTGACAATAG
>CAZVDU010000022.1:0-31546 GCA_964625615.1 uncultured Pseudoalteromonadaceae bacterium
CCTATAAAAAGGGCGCGAAATGATAACAGAAAACTTTCAGAAGGGATAGTCGAATGTCAAAAAATAATCAACCTACCGAACCTCCTCCATAACAGTGTCTTAAAGCAGGTTTTTAAATGTCCTAAATTGCACCTTAGACTATCCTTAAAGTTACATTTAAGAAGCATGACGGATAGATACCACTTTTTATTTCATCAGCCGCTCTCTCAGTGATAACAGTGGGAAGCGGCTATATATGGCTTAATCATTGGGCGGCGAAGGAAGAACTATCATTGGATACATTACTAAGCAAACTTTTAGCCTTAGGAGAACAGAGAACTTTCTTTTGTTGATCAATGGAATGCATTTTTAAACATTGACACATATGATACAAAGTGTCGATTTCAGCATGATTGGATTTCCTGTCCCTAAGTCAGATTTGTTCGAACCGACGGCTGGACGTATTGCATACACAGTATTCTCTAGCCAAGGTTCTATGTCACATAACTTAGCAGAACCTATTCCCGATACGAAAGAACTTACATTAGAAGGTGACGAACAGAGTGCTTTGCAAGGTTTGATTACCAGTCTCGAAACATTCAAGCGTTTCGAAGGAACCTTAAAGTCTCACTTTGCTTTTGAGGAACTCACCAAAGAAGAGTATGAAATAGCACATGCATTTCACATTTATAATCATTTTGATGAATTAAAGATAATTGCATAACATGCAATATTATTAAATTTCGCGAAGAAAAAGAGTTACCGAACGCTATATATAGCGCTCGGCACAAATATCTAATTAGCGAAGTAGCTTAAGCTTATTTGCTTGCTTGTGCTAAGTTAACTTCGTCTTGAAGTCCTGAACGTTGCATCATCAGACCAACAAACTTTGAAGAATCGATGTTACAACCATCGCACATAGCAACAAATTGATTAATGCTTGGCGTACCTACATTTTTTTCCCAATTCTCATAGGTTTTACGTGTTTTAACACCAGCAATTCTGGCCATATCAGACGTTGTTCTGTGTGCACTTAAACGCATTCTACGTAAATCTCTACCTGTCATGAACATATGCAATACCTCTTTTTTTACTTTCCAATGACACGGTGCTTTGTGTCTTCATCGGGATACATAATAAAAAAAAAAATGTGGAATGCGTTACACACGGTAAAAAAAAACCTTCCCTGAGTAAAAAAATTTCAAAAACCTATAAAATACAATAAGTTGAAAATATAATTTTTTATAAAAAAATAAACATTGTTATCCCAAAAGCCTTGAATTAGCTAATTTAGATATGTTGAATTGAAAGAATACCTTCAAGGCATCGAATACTGTTACTAATTTACGACACTACCCTCTGGGCTAGCAGAAATGCACATTGATTGAGTAAAAAAGGAGTTAAGAAGAGTAATTACGAAAGTCGTTGTCGCACAATTTCATACAAGCTAATACCAGTCGCAACAGAAACATTAAGGCTCGAAACAGATCCTGCCATGGGAAGTTTGATCAGCTCATCACAGTTTTCTCTCGTTAGACGCCGCATACCTTTTCCTTCCGCGCCCATTACGAGAGCCAACGGTCCCGTCAGTGACGCTTGATAAATGGTCTTTTCAGCTTCGCCAGCAGTACCAACAACCCACACACCTGCTTGCTGAATATCGCGTATGGTTCTCGATAAATTAGTCACTTGAATAAGTGGTATTACTTCAGCAGCTCCACAAGCTACTTTTCTAACTATGGGAGTCAATGTGGCGGATTTATCTTTAGGCACGATAACGGCGTGCACACCTGCTGCATCGGCAGAACGCAAGCAGGCACCTAGATTATGCGGATCAGTGACACCATCAAGTATCAACAAAAAAGGCAAGTTTTGACTTTCAATGATATTATCAAGATCTTTTTCATCAAGTACTTTTCCAGGCCTAGCTCTGGCGACAACGCCTTGATGTTGCTCACCTTTCGATTTTTCATCCAGCACTTTACGTTGGCAAAACTGTATTGAAATACCAAATCGACGCGCTTGATTAACGAGAGTGTTAAACCGCTCGTCTTCTCGTCCCTTAAGAAGGTATAATTCGATAATACGCTCGGGTTCTCTCGCTAACACAGCCTCCAGCGCGTGGATACCATAGAGCCATTCTTGTTGGGCCATCTATCTTTTTCCTCTAGATGATGCAGGTTTATTTTTACTGCCTTTGGATTTCTTTGATTTAACTTTTGAACTAAGCTTTGCCGACCGCTTTTTGTTATTCTTTTTCGCCGCGATTGAAGGCTCTTTAGCAGGCACTTTGCAGACCCGACCCTTCTTCTTTGACGGCCTAGAATTTGAATTAGTTACCAAAGAATCTAGAACAAAATCTATCTTACGATCGTCTAAGTTAACTGCAGCTACTTTTACGGACAATTCATCACCTAAACGATAAACAACACCTCGGCTTTCACCCACCAAGTGCTGCTTTACTTCATCAAAATGATAATAGTCACCACCTAAACTAGTAATATGGACCAATCCGTCAATATGAAACTCTGTTAACCGAACGAAAAAGCCGAAGTTGGTAACAGAAGCGATAACACCATCAAAACTATCACCAACATGATCTTGCATAAATTCACACTTGAGCCAGTCACTCACATCACGCGTAGCATCATCAGCCCTTCGTTCAGCCATTGAACAAGATTCACCTAAAGCTTCAACTTCTTCAACAGAATAATTTTTAGCACCTTCCGTTTTTTCACCGTTTTTCTTCTTAAGGACTGCTTTTATAGCCCGATGCACAATCAAGTCAGGATAACGACGTATAGGTGATGTAAAATGCGCATAAGCCTCTAGGGCTAAACCGAAGTGTCCTATATTCTCACGATCATAAACAGCTTGCTTCATAGAGCGCAGCAGCATCGTTTGTATTAATTCTTGATCAGGCCGTTCACCCACTTTAGATAAAACACGCCCTAATAGCCCAGGTGTTACATCATCACCTAAATCATGCTGGATACCCACTTCACTCAAATATGACTTAAACGCAAGCAGACGATCTGCATCGGGTTCATCATGGATACGATACAACCCTTCAGCTTTATGTTCTTGCAGAAAGCTTGCTGTAGCAACATTCGCCATAATCATGCATTCTTCGATGAGTTTGTGAGCATCATTTCGAACAATGGGTACGATATGATCAATTTTACGTTGAGCATTAAAGACAAACTTACTTTCTTGTGTTTCAAATTCAATGGCACCACGTCCTTGCCGAGCTTTACGTAATACCTTAAACAAGCTGTAGAGCTCTCTTAGGTGGGGAACAAAACCTTGATAACGTTTGTGGAGTTCAGGGTCACCTTCCAATATTGCAGCCACTTTAGTGTATGTTAAACGCGCTTTCGAATTCATGACGGCTTCGTAAAAGCGATAGTTCTCTAACTTGCCCTTACTATCTACCGACATTTCACAGGTCATACAAAGCCTGTCAACATCCGGATTCAAGGAACACAGGCCGTTAGAAAGTGCTTCTGGCAGCATAGGGACAACTTGATCTGGAAAATAAACTGATGTTCCTCTGTTCTGTGCTTCCTCATCTAGTGCCGTCCCGTTACGGACATAATAGCTCACATCAGCGATAGCAACCCATAACGTCCATCCACCAGCATCATTAGGCTGACAGAACACGGCGTCATCAAAATCTCTTGCATCTTCACCATCAATAGTCACCAAGGGCATTTCACGTAAATCTATACGACCGACCTTGGCTTTTTCCTCAACAACCTCAGACAGTTTCTTAATTTGTCGTTTAACACCTTGAGGCCATTGATGAGGGATATCGAAGGTACGTAACGCCATTTCGATTTCCATACCAGGAGCTAAATGGTCACCAAGCACTTCAGTCACTTTACCAACAGCATTGCGACGATGACGTGGACGTTCGGTAATTTCAACGACAACTACGTTACCTTGACGAGCACCTTGATTTTGTCCGCCTAATATAAAAATTTCATGGCAAATACGGCTATCATCTGGCACTACAATACCAACACCGTTTTCTACATAGTAACGACCCACTATTGCCTCTACGCGAGGCTCGACTAATCGAACAATCTTTGCTTCAGTGCGGCCTTTTGAGGACGCATTCGTTTCTTTGGCAAGAACAAGATCACCTGGTAAATAGATTTGCATCTGCCCAATGGGAATAAACAAATCTTTACCGCCACCTTCTTTCGCTAAAAATCCAAAGCCATCCCTATGACCAATAATGCGCCCTTTAATCAAATCAGACTGATCAGCAACTTCGTACTTTTTATTGCGATTAAAAAGTATCTGTCCTTCTCGTTCCATAGCTCGTAATCGTCTTTGAATACCCACACGAGAATCTTCGTCATTAGCATTCACCAAATGACAAATATCCATAAAGCTTAGTGCTTGCTTTTTATCAGTAAGAATATGTAGAAGGTATTCACGACTAGCAACCGGGTTCTCGTATTTCTGTTGCTCACGTTTAAAATGGGGGTCTTGACTCATTGATTGTTACAAAAAGGGGTTTTACAGAGTATACCTAATCTCAATTGGGTTAGCTGCTTATATCAGCAAATAAAGCGCAACTATTTTGACAAGAAAGGCATTAAAAAGTGTTATCACCTCAGTACTTACTTTCAATGTAAGGCCATTACTACATAACATTTACGATAAGAAAGCAATTAGTAAGAATCAACTGTCCAAAGGCCTTTTCGCATTGCGTACACTTTTAGGGCTCATCAATCGCTCCAAGCCCTCTAAACAGACTTCGATTCGATCGTGTGTCGTTTTGTCAGCCGTTATAGCGTTATACAACCAATGATATTCGTCTTCATAATCGTAAGGGCTTCCGTAACCATCAACAAACATTTCCGCTAACTGTATTTGACCTTTTTGATTTCCAAGGTAGCTTGACTCATAGAAATAGCGAACAGCTTTTTCACTATCAACTTGAACAAACTTCCCATCTCTGTAATAACGTCCTAGCTGCTCAAAGGCAGTTGGTAAACCTTGCTCTGCAGACAAGTTCATATAATAAATACCACGTTCAGCATCGGCTTCGACGCAAACCCCCCAAGCTAGCATATCTCCCCATAAGAACTGGTATGCAGGTATTTTTAATGTCTGAGCTCTTGCTTCGATGTCTTGAACTAACTGACAGTCATCTAATACAACTCTGGAAAGGTGTTCATTACGGTTGATCAGTCGAATCAACTCATCCTGGCTGTATAACTGGACAGCCTTGAGATCATTGCTTTGCGCTTTTAATTGAAAGCTGATCAAAACAATCAGTAGTGGTAGTAACTTATACATAACGATCTCTTTGCTCGGTACTTCTTAATCAACTTATCGGCCAACATTCAAAATCATAAAGTCAATATCAATAATGTTGGAGAATGACAAACGCAATGCACATATACTGCAAACTATACGATAAACCGCGAAACACTCCCTTTCATTGTATTAGACATTTCGTGTAGGCTACTTGTTGATGATGATATTTCTCCCATCATGGATTGCACTTCATTAGCGTCATCCGCCAATTCCATCATGCGTTGGTTTATCTCATCACAGGTATATTTTTGTTCCTCACTCGCTGATGCCACTATCTGATTAACATCAGCCATATGATTTATCATCTCTTGCAACTCAACCAATGCTGAACTCACCGACTCAACTAATTGGATTCCTCCTTCAGCCGAAGAGGATGCTAATTGCATAGAATCAACTGATCTATTCGCGGCTGTCGTCAATTCGCCAATTTTTGACTGAATCTCAATAGTACTGTCCTGTGTTCGTCCAGCAAGCGTTCTCACTTCATCAGCTACAACAGAAAAACCTCGACCATGATCTCCCGCTCGCGCAGCTTCAATAGCTGCATTTAACGCCAATAAGTTCGTCTGATCAGCAATTTCATTGATCACCGAAAGAACATTATCTATACCTTTAACCTCCTCACGGAGCTTAAGAATAATTTTTGCTGAGTTTTTGACTTCATCCACCAGTGTTTTAATATTATTTGCCGCTTCTTGCGCTCGTTGGGAGTTTTCTAGCGTATTATCTCGTGCCAGACTGGTTTGTGACGAAGCCTCTGAAGAACGCAGGGTTATCTCGTCAATAGCCTGATTAAATTCCACTAACGATCGACGCATGTCAGACGCATTTTCTTTTTGTTTTTCGATAGTTACTCTTGATTGCTCTGTCGCAACTTTTAATTGGGAACTTGAACTTGCAACTGTGTCTGCATTTTCCTTGGTGGATTTAATTGTATTTGCTATATCGCCAATAAAGGTATTAAAACCATCTGCTATTTGATTGAGTTCAGGGATATTCCGTTTAGGAATCCTGCGTGTTAGATCAGCCTCCCCAGAGTTCAAATCAGAAAAATTATCTCTCAAGTTACAAATGGGTTTTTGAAGGACGTTAGCTAGCACATAAGATACAGCCAACCCGGCTATCACTAAGAACACGCCTAGAATGATAGTATCTTTGATAATACTATTCTTAAGTTTTGTCACATCCTGTAATGCTTCTGCTCTATCTATCTCAGACAAAATAGCCCATGTCATATTACCTACTTTTAAAGGACCATAAGCAGATAACACTGGAACTTCTCTATAGTCTTCGAAAGTGGCGAAACCATCTCTACCTGATAACGCCTGCTTAACACCAATTGAATCAACTTGCTGTAACGAAATACTGGTATCTTTCGTTTTGATCTCTTCCAACGTCGACGCATTAACCTTTCCGAGTGCTGCTAAATAGGCTGGTTTATCCTCTACAAAAAAACGGCTCTCATTTCTCAGCGTACCATTTTCACCAACTAAGTAGGTTTCACCACTATCCCCAAACCCTTTATTTCGCCAATCTTGTTGCTGTGTCATCACACTATTCAGCCTATCGATCGGCATCTGAAAAATGAGTACAGCAATTGTCACCCCATTTTCCATTATCGGTGATGCAATAAAACTCGCTGTGTTATTGTATGAGGGTAGATAAGGTTCAAAGTCAGTCAAATAAGTCTGCTCTTGACCTAGGTTTAAAGCACTTGTAAATGCTTTCCCGATCCCCGCTTTGGCATACAACCCTGACTTCAAATTAGTAGCAAAATCTAACTCTTTAAATACGCTATAGACGACATTCCCTGTATTCGCATCAACAATAAAAATGTCGTAGTACCCAAACTTCATTAAAAAATTTCTGATACTAGGGTGATAGGCCTCATGAAATTTCGCATAGTCTGAGCTATTGTTTGGTGCAGTTAACGAGTCTTTCTCTCCAAGTGGGTTAGCATTATTGGCAATCAAATCATGTTGAAAAGCTAGCGCTTGTTCAGAGAGTCTCGATACCATTGGGCGGGTATCCAAGCTACCAGTATTCTGATTTTCAAATTCCTTTTTAAACTGTTCTTCATAGTACACCGCAACGGTGACTTCTTGCTCACGAGTAGTGCGTCCTCTTTGTCGAGGATAACTTTCAAAAGCTTCAATAAGCTCCTTCGACATTGACACCATAGAGACATCCGACGCCATAGTAATCAGTTGTTTATTGATAGTGTCGAAATACTCGGTCACATTCTGAGATATTAGCTCTTTCTTAGATATCAGGTCCGTTTCAGCCCGACGTTCTAGAGAACTCTTCATATCGATAATCGCCCCGCGACCTAAAACAATACTGATAACAGCAACAGAGCAAAAAACCAGTAAGGACATGGAAAGGATTAATCGTAATTTTAAACTCATAAACTTTCTAAACAATTTAAGGGTTGCGTCCAATATAATCGAAGTATCATACAGTTTGCATAAGAAAATTAACCAAATTGATTATATTCCCCTCACAAAACATCAACAGACATACCTCTTGAAAAAACCAAAGCTATCCTGGCCAATCTATACTTGACAGCTTTTCCAGCGCATCAATACTTTCCGAATGCTCTAAGTAGCAAAGACCTATTTGTCGTGTAAACTTAAATTCTTCTAGAGATCTGAATTCAACCTCAGACTGACTTAATAGCTCAGAGTATTTAGGAAGCAACGCACAACCCAAGCCAGCTTTAACCAACCCAATAGCATATTCAACCGTCTGGATTTTTGCCCTAACCTCAATTTGAATTTGTTGTTTATTGAGTTGCTTCTCAAACATTGGCCAAGCGTCACAAGTCGTTCTTTGCACAAAAGGAACACCTTCCAAATGCTGCAGTAATAACTCTTTTTTCAGTGCCAGTTCATGAGAAGCTGGAATAGCAATCACATAGCTCTCTTCCCACATTGGAAAAAATGTCTCCCCATGAAGTTTGAGCTCTCTGTTGATGATCTTCGCATCGGCACCTTCTTCAGGAGGCACTAGAGTAAGTTCCATGTTTTCTTGTGCGGACATAAAGCGTTTCAATAGAGTCGTCATTCTCTCAACGCTCAACCCTTTAACCAGCCCTAATCTAAACGGTTCTTTTTGTTGTTGTTGTGAGAACTTTTGTTTTATCGCAGCAGCCTGAGATAACAGCTGTTTTGCTTGTACATATAGCTCTTTACCCGAGTCTGTCGGAACAACTCCTCGCGCATGGCGTGTGAAAAGCTCGCAACTTAACTCAGTTTCTAGATGTTTAATCGACGCGGACACCGAGGGTTGTGCCACATAGCCAGCTCGTGCAGCCGCGCTAACACTGCCGTTTTCATACACTAAGGTAAAGTAATGTAATGATCGTAAATCCATATGAAGCTCTTGTTATTGGTATAACTCCCTATCAATGTATAGTGTACAAAAAGCTTTATCTATAGGTATTAACTATACCTCATAAAGCTTTTTGATATTTTTGCATCTACCCGCTTAATCGTATGATGCTTAACAAATTCACTACGACTCACATTAGGTGCCCTATGACTAACAAAGCTTCTAAGCCTCAATTCGATTGGCAAGATCCACTTCTACTTGAATCTCAACTATCAGAAGAAGAGCGGTTGGTCAGGGATACTGCGCACCAATACTGCCAAGAAAAATTGCAAACTCGCGTGCTGATGGCAAATCGACATGAAGTGTTCGATCGAGAAATCATGAACGAACTAGGCGAACTGGGCTTGTTAGGCGCAACCTTACCAGAGAAGTATGGTTGTGCTGGCGTTAACTATGTTACTTATGGCTTAGTTGCACGAGAAGTCGAACGCGTAGATAGCGGCTACAGAAGTGCCATGAGCGTGCAAAGCTCTTTAGTTATGCATCCGATCTACGAATACGGCAACGAAGAACAGCGTATGAAGTATTTACCTAAATTAGCTTCAGGTGAATGGGTAGGATGCTTTGGTTTGACTGAACCAGATTCTGGATCAGATCCTGCTAGCATGACGACACGTGCTAAAGCAGTCGATGGCGGATATCAGCTAACCGGCAATAAGATGTGGATCACCAACTCGCCTATTGCTGATGTCTTTGTGGTCTGGGGTAAACTCGATGGCGTTATCACAGGTTTTATTCTAGAAAAAGGCATGGAAGGCCTATCAGCGCCCAAGATTGAAGGTAAGTTTTCGCTAAGAGCATCGATTACTGGCGAAATTGTCATGGACAACGTCTTTGTCCCTGAAGAAAACCGCTTACCTAACGCAAGGGGCTTAGGCGGACCTTTTGGTTGTTTAAACAAAGCCCGATATGGTATTGCTTGGGGAGCTTTAGGTGCCGCAGAGTTTTGTTGGCATGCTGCGCGTCAATACACTCTAGACAGAAGTCAATTTGGCCGCCCACTCGCCGCAACTCAACTCATTCAGAAGAAGCTTGCCGATATGCAGACTGAGATCAATATTGGCCTTAGTTCATGTTTGATGGCAGGAAGAGCAATGGATGCAGGTTTGCTTGCGCCAGAAAGCATCTCACTGATAAAACGTAACTCCTGTGGTAAAGCTCTTGAAATTGCACGGGTTGCGAGAGATATGCATGGCGGTAATGGTATCGCTGACGAGTTCCATGTTATTCGACACGCAATGAACCTTGAGGCTGTTAACACCTATGAAGGCACGCATGATGTTCATGCGCTTATATTGGGTCGTGCACAAACCGGGCTACAAGCATTTAGTGTTTAAGAAAGCGACGACTAAGTCATAAAAGTTCGTACCAAAAACCTATTTGATGATTGGTACGAATCATTTCTAGCGCATTTATCTCGCGAAATAAGGTCGATGAGTCATGTCTACTACCAGTAACACCCTACAATTTCCGCTCAGCGAAAAACTTATCCAAGCCATCAAAAAAGGTCAGCTACCAACTTATACAAGTGGATTATCGCCTGCTGATACGACACTGAGTGATAGTGATGTTATCGACTTATTTGAAACACAAGTCATGAGTCGCCACCTTGATTTTCAATCACGTGTTATGCAGAAACAAGGCAAAAGCTTTTATACCATTGGCAGCTCTGGCCATGAAGGGAATGCAGCTGTTGCAGCCGCACTGCGCTTTAACGATATGGCTTTTTTACACTATCGTAGCGGTGCTTTTATGATCCAGCGCAGCAAGCAAGTACCTGGACAAACGCCACTCTATGACATGATGCTCTCTTTTGCTGCCTCGTCTGAAGACCCTATTTCGGGTGGTCGACACAAAGTCTTGGGTAGCCAATCGCTCTATATACCACCACAAACCAGTACCATTGCATCACATTTACCTAAAGCAGTAGGGACAGCATACAGTATAGGTTTATCAAATAAATTAGGACACAAGGGTAAGCTAACCAACGACTCCGTCGTACTGTGCAGCTTTGGTGATGCGTCAGCTAATCATTCAACAGCACAAGGTGCTATTAATGCAGCAGCATGGGCATCATATCAGTCAGCGCCCTTACCCATTATATTCTTGTGTGAGGACAACGGCATTGGCATCTCTACATCAACACCCAAAGGGTGGGTTGAAGCAAACTTTAGTCATCGCCCTGGCCTCAATTACTTACAATGTGATGGTTTAAATTTACTCGATACTTATCAAACAACACAACACGCTATTCATATTGCGAGAAAAAGGCACCAACCTGTGTTCTTGCATATGAAACTCGTTCGCTTGCTGGGCCATGCAGGCTCCGACACCGAGTCTGCGTACCGCACCAAACAATCTATTGCACATGACGAAAGCCAGGATCCATTGATGCATAACGCCAGTATGCTGATACATCATGGCTTGATGACAGCTGCCCAAGTCATAGATTTGTACGAGTCTGTTGCAGAACGTGTCAAACACATCAGTGAAGTTGCGTGTAACAGACCTCGGCTTGAGAATGCAAAGCAAGTTATGCAGAGCATTATCCCTCCTCCAGCAGAAACTGGCTCACTACCGTCAATACTGACAGCTGAACAACGCACTAACTTGTTCAAACATGAAAAACACAATATCACCAAAAAACAACATATGGCTAAGCTCATTAATTGGGCATTACACGACATCATGGCCAGCTACGACAATACTGTACTCTGCGGCGAAGATATTGCTCGTAAAGGTGGCGTCTACAATGTCACCTCGCACCTGTGTGAAGAGTTCGGCCCTGCGCGTGTAATCAATACATTATTAGATGAGCAGTCCATTTTAGGCTTAGCTATTGGATTAGCCCACAATGGCTTTTTACCGATCCCGGAAATCCAATTCTTAGCTTACGTACACAATGCTGAAGATCAAATTCGTGGTGAAGCAGCAACGCTACCCTTTTTCTCCAATGGTCAATTCACCAATCCCATGGTCATCAGGATTGCTGGGCTTGCTTATCAAAAAGGCTTCGGTGGACACTTCCATAACGACAACTCATTTGCTGTTTTCAGAGACATACCTGGCGTTATTATCGCCTGTCCTTCAAACGGCGCGGATGCTGCCGAAATGCTAAGGGCCTGTGTCGAGCTCGCCAATAAAGAACAACGCTTGGTCATTTTTATCGAACCTATTGCGTTATACATGCAAAAAGACTTACACCAAGTTGGAGATGGCAAGTGGTGCTTTGACTACCCCGTACCCGACCAGTCATCGGCAATGAAAGTAGGTGATATCGGTGTTTATGGAGAAGGTAAGAAACTCGCTATTGTTAGTTACGGTAACGGTTATTACTTGAGTAGAAAAGCAGAACAGTTGTTAGCTGAACAGGGTATCAACTGCCGAATCATTGATTTACGTTGGCTTGCACCACTCAATGAAAAAGCCATTGTCGATGCTGTAGCTGACTGTGAGCAAATACTCATTGTCGATGAATGCCGTAAAACGGGTTCAATCAGCGAGGCATTAATGACACTCTTTAGCGAACGCTCACAGACACAGCCTAAGCAACGCATTACTGCTGAAGACTGCTTCATTCCGTTAGGCAGTGCATCTTATTTAGTCTTGCCCAGTGTTGAGCAAATTGTTGATACCGCGCTCAGAATGATTGAAGGAGAAGTGTAATGGCGACTCAACAAAAACAAACAGCTGTTGTTATTTGCCCTGGTCGCGGGACATACAACAAGGAAGAATTAGGTTACTTTCATCGATTCCATGCTGACAAGCACGATATCCTAAAAACAATTGATCTGCACAGAGCAAAGCAAGGGCAAGTTAGTGTTGAAGAGTTGGATTCAGCGACTCGTTACCAAATGAAAAAGCATACTGCTGGCGAAAACGCGTCTGCTCTTATCTATGCCTGTGCAAAAGGTGACTATGAATCTATTGATTTATCCCAATACGATATTAAAGCTATTACTGGAAACTCTATGGGCTGGTACATTGCGTTAGCTTTATCGAATGCATTGAATACAGAAGCATCCATAGAACTCATCAATACCATGGGCTCAATGATGACTTCCGGTATTATTGGTGGACAACTTATCTATCCTATTGTGAATGAAAATTGGCATATCGATGAACAATTAGTTGCCGAAGTAGAGAAAGCTAAAGCACTGATTGATTCAATGCAAGATGCCGAAATTCATGACTCAATTTATCTCGGTGGGTATCTAGTTTTAGGGGGTAACCAGGTAGCACTAGACACATTGCTTAAAATACTCCCATCGGTACAAGACAGATACCCTATGCCGCTGCACAATCACGCCGCTTTTCATACACCGTTACTTAACGCCATCAGTACTAAGGCGAAAGAACAATTGGGTGTGAGCTTATTTCAGGCGCCAAGCATACCCTTGATTGATGGAAGAGGTCATATATGGCAACCCTATGCAACTAATGTGAAAGCACTACGTGACTACACTCTTGGGCATCAAGTTACTGAAACTTATAACTTTACCAAAGCCATAGAAGTGAGTTTAAAAGAGTTTGCACCTGACAAATTAATTATATTGGGACCTGGCGCAACGCTAGGTGGCGCCATTGGCCACTGCTTGGTGCAAAACCAATGGCTGGATATGAGCACCAAAGCTGACTTTATTCAAAGACAAAAAGCAGAGCCTTTTGTGTTATCTATGGGGATGCCAGAACAGCGCCAACTCGTTGTCTAACTCCCATTAACTTCTCATAAAAGCAGGTCTAACCTGCTTTTTTAACATCAATTGATGCGTTGGTACTTTCGAATATTTTATCGGCGGAGGCTGCGACAAAACCGGAATACAACTGACCATTAGTTGTAAGGTATCGCTGAGCGAACTCGTAGAAACAAGATGGAATGATCATTTCCCCTTCTTTAAAGTTCACCGCTACACGGTCAGCTATTGTAGAAGACTGCGCTAAACAAACATCAGCCCCACCTTTTATCTCTCCGCCAGACTGGTTTAAAGAGAAGTTTGCTTGCTTCAAGAGAGCATTCACATCAGCTAACTCATCAATGTGAGATAATTGATTCACGCTCACAGTAAAATGGTTCGCTCTGAATCCCCACACTGACATCCAGGCTGCGTACTCAGACTCTTCAAGTAGTATCTGATAATTACTTCGAGATAACGGCCAGTGTGCACCAGAATATAGGAAGCTACTATCAACTATAGCTTTTTCATCAATAGCGTCCACCATTGTTGTGATGATCTGTTGCGCTTTATCAGACAACTGTTCGACCAGTAATTCACTAATGAACACTTTAGCAACGCGTGGATCAGGATGTTCAAAATGCTGCGCATACAACTTCTTCTCTTTGAAATGATACTCACCACCTTGTTTATAACCTAACGATAAAAAGTGTGCAGCTAACTTACCAAGTCCAACCTTCTCAAGATTGAATGTCCGTAACGCTATATGATCATTCACTATATCAGTATCAGAATTTTCACCTGATTCCAGTAAAGCATGTATGCGTTTCGCTGATGGGGTAATGGCAACATAGTCTTGCCAAAGGTTGTCGAACAATTGCTGTATAGCTTGGGACATCTAATACTACTCTGCGCTATTTGAGGTGGTTAAAAACGCGCGTAATTTAAGCTTCTCAGCTAAAAATGTAAACAACTGTTTGAATCAAAAAGCCAATTTTTGGCAACAAATAGAAACATTAACACTATAGACAAAATCTATTAACAATTGCACCTTACGTAAAGGTCACATACATTGTATAGATCTCTGAGACATGGTAGCGCTGAACCATCATAAAAATCATAAAAGTGTCAGCATTAGAGACAACTGAAATAACTAAACAAGTGAAATAACTATGAAGAAAACGCTCTTGGCAGCCTCCGTTGCCTCCACTCTAGTATTACTCAGTGCCTGCGGCCAACAACAAGCTGAGCAGCAAACAACGGCTCAAACAGAGGCAGCAACACCGGCAACGGCAACGGCAACAACTACAACCACCAAAGCGGAACTCGGTTCATTTGGCGTCGACCTAACCACTCGCGACGAATCAGTCAAACCTGGTGATGATTTCTTCATGTATGCTGGCGGTACTTGGTATAAAAACTATGTCATGCCCGCCGACAAAACACGATACGGTGCATTCACTGCGTTGGCAGAACGCAGTGAAAAGCAGGTTAAAGAAATTATCGACAGCCTAGCGTCAGAAACAAACCTGAGTGCTGATGAAAAGATGGTCTACGATTTCTATCAAGCCTATATGGATGTCGATGCTATCAATGCTAAAGGCATGGCACCTATCGCTGATGTTATCGCTGAGATCAATGCAGTTAGCTCAGTTAAAGATTTGACTGTGTTATTTGGTAAATCATGGTACGACGCAACAATCAGCCCAATTGGCAGCGGTATGGGCTTTGATCGCTTAGACCCAAATACCTATCAGATGAGCATTAGTGCCTCCGGTGCAGCTACAGGCTTACCCGATCGCTCATATTACCTCACAGATAGTGAGCGTTTTGATGATATCCGAAGTGCTTATGTTGCACATATGGCAGAAATATTTACATTAGCAGGTATTGATGGTGGCCAAGGAAAAGCGGACGCAATTCTTGCATTAGAAACAAAACTTGCAGAAGCACAGTGGCCTCGTGAAAAGCGCCGTAACCGCGATTTAACCCTTAACCAGCTTGACCGTGCACAACTTAATACAGAATACCCTGGTTTTGATTGGGACACTTACATTGCACAAACAGGCTATAAGGTAGCGGGCCAACTCAATATCTCTCAGCCTCAGCCTGTTAAAGATATTATTGCACTTATTAATGGTGAGTCATTAGATACATGGAAAGACTATATGACTTACCATGCTATCCGTAGAAGTGCCAACTTGTTATCTGAAGATTTCTTTAACGCAAACTTTGCTTTCTACGGCACAAAACTTCGAGGACAAGCCGAGCCTCGCCCTCGTTGGAAACGTGCGATCGGGCAAATGTCAGGTACACAATCACTTGGTTTTGCAATTGGTAAAGTTTACGTTGACCGCTACTTCCCAGAAAGCTCAAAAGCTAAAATGGCTGACCTTGTTAAGAACTTAAGAGCAGCATTAGGTGAAAGACTTGAAACACTTGACTGGATGGGCGCAGAAACTAGAAAAAATGCACAAGCTAAATTAGCGTCTTTTCGTCCTAAGATAGGTTACCCAGATGAATGGCAAGGTTTCAGCGGTGTTACCATTAGTGATTCAGATCTCGTCGGTAACATACGTAGCCTTCGCAAATTCTTCCGCGAAGATAGTGCCAGTAAAGAGCTTGAAAGAACGGATCGCGAGCGTTGGGGCATGACACCTCAAACAGTCAATGCATACTATAATAGTTCATTTAACGAAATCGTATTCCCAGCAGCCATATTACAGCCTCCTTTCTTTGATCCGAATGCTGATCCTGCTGTTAACTATGGTGGTATAGGTGCTGTTATCGGTCATGAAATTGGTCACGGGTTTGATGATCAAGGATCAAAATCTGATGCGGAAGGCATTCAGCGTAACTGGTGGACTGAAGAAGATCGAGCAGCATTTGAAGCCAAAACACAAATGCTTATCAACCAATACAGTGCTTACGAGCCAATTGAAGGCAACTTTGTCAATGGTCAAAATAGCCTAGGCGAGAACATTGGTGACGTTGGTGGCCTTGCCATGGCTTACCACGCTTATAAGTTGAGCTTAAATGGTAAAGAAGCACCCATTATCGATGGCACAACCGGCGATCAACGTTTCTTCCTTGCTTGGGCACAAGTATGGCGTGGGAAGCTTACTGAGCAAAGCATGCTGAACCAACTAAGAGCTGGCACACATGCACCCGGTAAATTCCGCACTCTAGCACCGCGTAACCATGACGCATGGTATGAAGCGTTTGATGTTAAACCAGGCGATGCACTTTACTTAGCGCCTGAAGAGCGCGTACGTATTTGGTAGTAAGTGAGTCTTAGTTAAAAACAAAGCGCTGCTGTTGGTAACAACACAGCGCTTTTTTAATATACTCAAGGGATTTAAATTCTTACTAAGCGATCACATATCTATACATGTTTGTGTTAAAACACTTATAAGAGTATTTGATGGCATATGGCTGTTTCACCTATGAATAATAAAAGCGTACTACATTTTTCATACCTTGTTGGATGCCTTGTATTAACGTACTTAACTACAATGTCGACACAAGTAGCAGCAGGCACTTTTGAATATCCATCAGTTACATCTGATGTTCCCTATTCATCTGTTACAGCACTAGAATACCGGGACGCTGATGAAAAAATCCAATATGGTGAAGATCCTTTGCAATACGCACTTCTGTGGAAAGCGAACTCAGCAAGTACAAATAAACCCCTAATAGTTTTGATACATGGAGGATGTTGGTTAAATGCTTTTGATATCCACCACACTTTTCCTTTCAGTACCGGCTTAGTTCAGGCTGGGTTTGATGTTTGGTCACTCGAGTATCGCCGAACAGGAGATGAAGGAGGCGGTTGGCCTGGAACCTTTGAAGATATCAAACAAGGCATAGCTGCAGCTTCTAAATACAATGATAACTACTCATTAGACAATATTATTGTCGCCGGACACTCCGCAGGCGGGCATTTAGCTTTACTAGCAGGCAGTGAAATGGAGAGTCTAAAAGGGATAGTTGGCTTAGCGGCTATTGTTGATATTGAAGAATATTCGAAGGGGAAAAATAGCTGTCAGACAGTGACAAAAGATTTTATGCAAGGCACCGCTGACGAGAAACCCCATGCATATGCATTAGCAAACCCAGTCAAGCACGAACCTCACGCTAAAGTAATGTTATTGCAAGGAGACGCTGACAGCATTGTCCCGGAGTCACAAGCGACCAATAGCAATTTGCCGACTAAAATTGTTGAAAAAGCCGGGCATTTTGATTGGATCCATCCTGGCTCTGATGCATTTAAGTCTTTGATTCACACTTTACAGGCAATCGACAAGCAATGAAGTTAGGCGATGTACAAGCACTAGATGCAAACGACCCACTAGCAGCGAAACGGAACGAATTTGCTATACAAGAAGGCACGATATACTTAGACGGTAATTCGTTAGGCGCACTACCGAAGTCTGTTAAAACCCGAGTCAGTGAAGTCATTGAACAGCAGTGGGGACAAGACCTCATCAAAAGTTGGAATAAACACCAATGGATTGACTTACCTGAAATAGTAGGCGAAAAAATAGCACCACTCATTGGTGCAAAAGCAGGGCAAGTTATCTGCTGTGATTCAATTTCAGTTAACCTGTTTAAAGTTCTATGCAGTGCGCTCCAGCTTAACAAGGGGCGCACTGTTGTATTATCCACAAGCGATAACTTCCCAACTGACCTATACATGGTGCAAGGGCTAAGTGACCTTTTATCGCCAGAGCAATGCGAGCTGAGAACCGTTCAAGAAGATGAGCTAGAAGCATCGCTTAACGATACAGTCGCCGTCTTGATGTTGACCCAAGTTAATTTCAGAACAGGCGCATTGCTAGACATGCAAAAACTTACTGAGTTAGCGCATAATATGGGCGTACTGGTTATTTGGGACTTAGCGCACTCTGCTGGCGCTTTGCCCATTAAACTAGATGAATGTCAGGTAGATTTCGCCGTAGGTTGTGGTTACAAGTATTTAAATGGTGGTCCTGGTTCTCCAGCATTTTTATATGTCGCTGAACGACATCAGCAAAGCTGTCAGCAGCCACTTAGTGGCTGGATGGGACACGAGCAGCCTTTTGCCTTTAACCCAGAATATCACGCCTCTGAGAGCATCCATAAGTACTTGTGCGGCACACCAAGCATTTTGGCATTGAGTGCACTAGATGCCGCATTAGATACATGGTGTAACGTCGATATCCATCAAGTTAGAGAAAAATCTCTAGCGCTCGCTGAGTTATTTATTCAATTGGTTGGGCAAAAAGAAAGCTTAAGAGCGCTCACTCTATGTTCAACTCTCGTCAAGGAGAAAAGAGGCAGTCAAATAGCGTACTCACATGATAACGCTTACGCAATATGCCAAGCATTGATTGAAAAAGGCGTCATAGGTGATTTCCGGGCACCTAATATTTTGCGTATTGGTTTTACGCCTTTATACACATCATATAGTGATATATGGAATGCCGTTGAAACCTTGTCTGATATTGTAGAAAACAACGTATTTTTAGAAGCGCGTTTCCATCAAAAAACAAAGGTAACTTAATTAATCATATGTGCTCATAATTTAATCAAGTATAGCAAAAATATAACAATTTCCTCCGCAAAGCATCCCAAACAATTGACTTGCCTCTTTCAGATTAGTAACTTACTCCACGCTGAATGATTCGGCATATATTGAATGATTCAATATAGAGGAAGCTACAAATAAATGAGGAAAAGTATGAAAAATCTTGTATTAGGAGCAAGTATTCTTTTGTTAGGAAGTGGGTGTGCAAGTGTTACGACCTCTCCAGAACAAACCATCAATATCACCACCAGCAACAACAAATCTGCAACTGTCGAAATTGAAGGTAAAACCATTACTGCACCCGGTGATGTTGTTATCTTGCGGGATGGCAAAGATAAAGTCGTTAGAACAAAAGCTGCAGGTTGTGATAACGCAACACCCGTTAAAAAATCAATCACACCAATTTTCTGGGGTAACATCGTCATCGGTGGGCTATTAGGCTCAACCACAGATGGTGTAACGGGAAAAATGTGGGATTACGAAGACTCAGTTGAAATTAGCTGCCCTAAATAGACAGCTTTGAGTTTTCGACTAACAAAAAGCTGGCTACTTATGCCAGCTCTATTCTTCTTTGTCTGCTTTGAAGCTTTTTGTGATTCGCCGAATCCGTCATTGGCTGATGCACAACTTAAAGATTTAGCAGAAAACCCGACATGGACAGCTCTTTTACACCTAAAGGATGAAAAGCCTCAGATTGAAGATCCTCAGTTTTTACTAAGCTATCAATCGTTTTCACCCACAGCAGAGCTAGAAAAGACTGTTGAACTTATTTTAGACGCACCAACAGAAGCAGCTTGTCGCTTTCCCGCACGATACAGATTCTTAGCTCAACACCTCAAAATAAGCACAGCGGTACTTGATGACTCAGTAAAGTGTCAAGAATTCAAAAAATACAGAGATTTTGTTCCGTTCGACGACATCGACTTGGTTTTTGCTTCTGAGGTCTTAGCGTCCGCCTCAAGCATGATGGGGCATTCTTTCCTTAGCGTTGGTGGCACTAATATTAATGAAAACCAGGTTTCACACTCAATTTCATTTTTTACTGAATTCGATACCTTTAACCCATTCAGGCTAATCTATGATGGTCTGGTCGGCGGAATGGAAGGCCTGTTAATAGTTCGCCCCAAATCTGTCGACTTAAAGCAATATTCCCAAAAAGAAGGCCGAAATGTATGGTCCTACTCTTTAAACTTAAGTGATGAAGAAAAGGAACTCATAAAGCTTCATATATGGGAATTAAAAGATATAGAGATAGAGTATCTCTTCCAAAGCTACAACTGCGCCACATTAACCTTATATGTATTGTCTCTTGGCGATCCTGCGTTACGCCAACATGAAACACTTTTCGTAAGCCCCATTGATGTTGTAAAGGCAGTCAAGTCTTCGAACTTAGTGGACTCTACACAGGTTATTTTATCTGATGAATGGGCATTCAATATGTTGCAACTTGAGCTAGATAAGGGTACTAGACGCCATGTCGAAGGTGTAATTACCAAGGGGGAAAACTTCGATTTATCTAAAAAGAGTGAAAAAACTCAAAAATTATCAAAGCGCTACCTGGACATTTTGCTAGATCAAAAAGTATCAGAAAAATTGTCGCAAGATCGACTAAACGAGTTGAAAGAAATTAATGCATCCAATGATTCAGAAAATATCGTGTTTGATCTTAGCCGTTACAAAGATCCGTTCAACACTCAACAGGACACTGTTTTTTCAACAAGACTTAATTTCCATAACGACAAACGCTTTTTAGATTTGACGTTTCTCCCCGCATCTCATTTTCTCTATTCTGACAATCGTCAATATTTTGCAGAATCGGAATTAAAGATAGGAGAAGTAACAGCTCGCTTTGACATCGATAGTAATGACCTAGATCTGCAACAACTAACCCTTTATTCATTAAGATCTTTTGTACCAACTTCAGCATTTTTACCTGAACTGTCCGGCGCTTTCTACCTAGGGTATAGGCATATACTCAACGAACAGCTCGAACTTGAGGGAATCTTTGAATTGTCTGGAGGCGTTGGCAAGACCTATAGACTTCATCGTGACGTTCTGGCTTACGGGATTTTAAACGTGGGTGCCGCTGGAAACAGGAATGATGCATTTATTTTTACTGACCCCCATGTAGGGGTAATTGTAAATACTCTTTGGGATACCAAGGTTATTTTGGAACATCGAGCTAGCCTAGGTCAATTCAACGCCAGTAGTGTCAAGCAAACGTCTTCATTATCTTTGTCTTGGTTCGGTCAAAAAAACTACACACTGAACCTTCAATTTAAATCAGATACTACAGACAATCTGCGCATCAATGAAGGTTCAATTAGTTTCGATTACCACTTCTAATGGCTTTAGTGCCAAGCTGTTAGCTAATAACACTAAAGCAAAATATACCAATAAATTTGCCGCAATAGCCTTAAAACTTAAGCCCTGGGCTCAACGTGGTGGGCATTGTGACTTCTGTAGCTTCAACCGACGCAACAGGGTAAGCACAATAATCAGCTGCGTAATAGGCACTCGCCCGATGGTTCCCGCTATCACCAATACCACCGAAAGGTGCTGCTCCACTAGCCCCTGTAATAGGTCGGTTCCAGTTAACAATACCTGCCCTAATACGCTGCAAGAAATATCGATAATCTTCTTCACTATCCGCTAACAATCCAGCTGACAAACCAAAGCTCGTGTTGTTAGCCATAGCAATGGCATCATCAAAACTGCCATAACGAATGACTTTCAATAACGGTCCAAAATGTTCCTCATCTGGCATTGTGTTAACAATAGATGTCACATCCATAATACCAGGAGAGACAAAACCAGTATCAGCATCGGTATGTTTTAATTCAACCAAGACTTCCGCACCTGACTCAGCGAGTTGCTGTTGAGCAGCCACCATTAATCGAGCTGCATGCGCCGAAATCATTGCGCCCATAAAAGGTGCATTTTCATCATCATAATGCCCAACTCGAATCTGTTTTGTCACCTCAACTAACCTTGTAAGCAAAATATCACCCGCTTCACCGTTTTGAATAAATAGGCGTCGAGCACAAGTACAACGTTGACCTGTGGTGATAAAAGCCGACTGGATTATGTCATGTATTGCAGCATCAATATTGTGGACATCTTTTACAACGAGTGGGTTATTCCCCCCCATCTCTAACGCTAGAATCTTACCCGGGTGACCAGCAAACTGCTCATGCAACATTTTTCCCGTTCGAGAACTACCTGTAAAAAAGAGGCCATCAATACCTGCATGACTCGCAAGTGCTTTGCCGGTTTCAACTTGCCCTTGGACTAAATTTAGAACGCCTTTCGGCAATCCAGCCTGTTCCCACAATTTGACCATTTTCTCTGCGACAAGAGGCGTTAAGTCACTCGGCTTGAAAATAAGAGTGTTGCCAGCCATCAAGGCAGGCACAATATGCCCGTTAGGTAAATGCCCGGGGAAGTTATAAGGCCCAAAAACTGCAACAACACCGTGCGGTTTATGGCGAATGAAAGCCTTACCCACTGGCATGCTATTTTCAACGACACCTGTACGATCGTGATAGGCTTTTTCAGATAAGCCTATTTTACCTACCATAGCAGCAACCTCTGTTGCTGTTTCCCAAAGAGGCTTCCCAGTTTCTTGCGCGATACTATAAGCCAAACTTTCTTTATTCTCGCCCAGCAACTCTGCATATCGTTTGATAACACTCAGGCGTTGTTTGAACGTTTGAGCACTCCAATCTACAAAAGCAGCTCTTGCTGCGTCTATTGCTTCATCAACTTGTTCAGAATCAGCAGATAGGCCTTGCCAAATTACGGCATTCTTCGCTGGGTCTCTCGATTCAATGTCATGGCCTTGGCCAGCTACCCAGTCACCATCTATATAATGTGTTGTCATAATTAACCTTTAATTGAGCTTGGTGAAAAGCGGACATATTCATCTTCGCCGATACCAAGCGCTTTAGCTGTCTCATTAGAGACAACTAATTTTTGTTCCTTTTCGTCTACCATAGATTGTGCGCAGACTGCACGAAATGCTGATATTTTAGTATTGATAATGAAACTTTCTTGCGCCTGACCATTATCAACATCGCCAATAATGATAGGCATCTTACGGCTTGCATTTACCGTTCTGATATTCTGCAATTTAGCTTCTACTGTTGGGCCTGCATCAAAAATATCAACATAACCTTTGCAACTAAAACCTTCTGACTCTAACAGCTGCAAAGCAGGTTTGGTTTTATCATGCACCTTACCGATAGCCTTTTGTGCCGCCTCACTTAGTAAGTTGACATAAATAGGGTACTTAGGCATAAGCTCGGCAATGAATACTTTTTGACCTATGCCTGTCAAATAATCTGCGGTTGGAAAGTCGAGAGAGAAAAAATGATCCTGTAGCCATTGCCAGAAAGGAGATGTACCTTCTTCACAACTCATGCCCCGCATTTCCGCAATAATTCGCTCTGCAAACCGGTGGCTGTGTTCTGCAATGAATAAGAACCTAAACTTTGAGAGTAAACGCCCATTACGTCCTTCTCTCGCTGATTCTCGCAAAAACAGCGTACATATTTCTGATACACCTGTGTAGTCATTACACAACGTCAGTATTTCAACAGGGTTATATACATTCAGCTCGCGTGAAGCATGTACAACCTTACCAAGATGGTAGTGGTAATTCGGTTCATTAATACCTAAGGCCGCTTCTACACCACTTGTACCAACGACATCGCCTGTCTCAGTATCCTGCATGACGAACAAGTAGCTCTGATCTCCTGGCGCTCTAACATCTTGAGAAAAAGCGCGTTCAGAATCGTCAATCTTCCTTTGTAAGAGTTCGTCGTTTACAGGCAAAGACGTAAAGCCTATTCCTGACTCAACAGCAATATCGCATAATTCAGCAAAATCGCTTTGTTGGATTGGGCGTATGATTTTCATAGCGCTTACTCCTTACATTTCAATGATTAAGGCAACTCTGCAGACTTTCGAAGGGCGAATTAGCTTCACCCCAACACTTATTAGTCGCAGACCCTATAGCACTTCGTGATTAACTAAGCATTCACCACAGAAGCCACAGCAGCCTCAAACTTTTCAAGACCTTGCAGAATATCTGCATCTGGTATAACCAGTGACGGTGCAAACCGCACAACGCTTGCACCTGCGACCAAGCACATTAATTGATTGTCTGCAGACGCGACAAGGAAGTCACGAGCACGACCTTGGTAACTTTCATTCAGAGCACAACCCAACAACAAGCCTTTCCCACGAATTTCACTAAAGGCGTTATATTTTTCATTGATACGATTCAACCCATCACGGAAAAGCGTTTCTTTACGCTTTACGCCTTCGAGTACTTCGGGCGTACTCACCAAATCAAAAGCTGCTTCTGCAACCGCGCAAGCTAGCGGGTTACCGCCATATGTGCTGCCATGAGTTCCCACTTTTAGGCTTGGGGCGATTTTATCAGTCGTCAACATAGCGCCAATCGGAAAGCCGCCACCTAATGCCTTAGCCGTTGTAAGGATATCCGGTGTAACACTTAACCCCATATATGCATACAAATCGCCTGTACGACCCACACCTGACTGCACTTCATCAAAAATCAATAATGCGTTATGCTTATCACAAAGCTCTCTCAGCCCTTGTATGAACTCTGGTGTTGGACTAATTATCCCGCCTTCGCCTTGCAGTGGTTCAAGCATCACGGCACAAGTATTGTCCGATATAAGATTAGCAACGGCTTCTAAGTCATTATAATCAACATGATCTATAGCACCTGGTTTAGGACCAAACCCATCTGAATAAGCAGCTTGTCCACCCACAGTTACGGTAAAGAAAGTACGTCCATGAAAACCTTGCTTAAAAGCAATAATTTGTGATTTCTGTTCGCCGTAATTATCAATTGCATAGCGTCTCGCTAATTTTAGTGCTGCCTCATTTGCTTCAGCACCGGAGTTACAGAAGTAGACTTTTTCGGCAAAAGTAGCATCAATAAGCTTTTTCGCTAAACGTAATGAAGGCTCATTCGTTAAAACATTGCTCAAGTGCCATATCTTCTCGCTTTGCTCTTGCAATGCATTTACTAAAACAGGGTGACAATGTCCCAAGACATTAACCGCAATACCACCCGCAAAATCTATATACTCGTTGCCTTCTTGATCCCAAACTCTTGAACCTTTTCCTTTCACAGGGATAATAGATGCAGGGTTATAGTTAGGCACCATAACTTCATCAAACAACTCGCGTGTAACCTTCATTCATCACTCCGTATAGCCAATCTGTATGGGCAATTAGAACTTTGAGATTACTGCACAACTTTCATCAAGAAAACACAATAACCCTTAAATAAGGAAGGTATTATTTCAGAGATTTGAGCCAATGTCTTGCACAGTCTAACCGGTCCAAAGGGCTTTATTTTAAAGGGTTTGAATAGTCATTCACTTTAAGTGAACACCTATACAGGAAGATAGTATTATATAAATTGATTATCTCAGTAGAGTCAAATCAAGGCACAAGCCGTTGTTGCGCCCTATGAGGGTTATTCTTCTTCAAAGCTTAAACTTAATCGCCGTAAGTCAGTTGACTTCAAAGCAGCTAACGCACCTGGCGGCATCCTAAACTGCCTCAAGTACTGTTTAGCTTCGTCCATTTGTATCAGTTTATATGATTTCAACATCCGATACTTATTATATGCATTACCTTGCGCCAAAACGCGCCCCATGGGCGACATTTTCTGTATGGGCATGTTAGTCGCAAACTCTTCCATTGCATTAGCAATAAATACCCGCTTAAAGTCCATTTTTTGTATAACTTGCTGACTGACTGATAATGAATATTTACGCAATATTTTTTGTAAAAATTCACCTGATGGCACTATCTTCGTCAACGCTGCATGCTCATCTCGCAACTTTTCATCATGCGCTTCTTTCATCGCGTCCTGCAGAACGTGGTCAAACAACCTAAAGTAAAGTTTAACAATGATGATCTTCCCAACTTCGTGGAGCATCCCCAGTGTGAAGGCCTGACTTATGGGTAACTCACTCACTTCCCCTATTCGTTTGCAAGACATCGCAGAGCCTATCGCCTGTTCCCACAACCGGCTTTTTATATCAGGATAAGGATCTGTTATTTGAGGGATCCAACGCCTTAATGCCAGTGAAGGAACAACCATTTTCAAATTTTCAACACCAAGAAAATTCAATGCCACCCTTAAATTATCAATAGCGACAACTTTACCGCGTTTATCTGTCTTACGGTATTTAGGCATATTGACCATTTTAATTATGTCAGCCTGCAGCCATTGTATTGGAGAAATAACAGCTTCAATTCGAGATGTTGATGCGGCACGTACAGACATAATATCGATAACTTCAGGAAGTTTTTCGTGGACGTTCAGTGACTTCTCGTAGAGGTAATCAACATCCTTAAGCTGTTCTTCTAATCTCAGCGTTAGCTCTTCATGTACTTTGTCACTAATAGAGTTTATATAATTCGCTTCTGAACGTTCATTAAGGTCTTTATCTCTAATGGCAATTTTCTCAACACGCAACAGCTCACGGCCGGAATCTCCTTGAATGGACTCTTCGAACTTAACCTTACTGTCGTCTTCAATACCGGCGGCTTCTCTCGCCTTCTCGATGCCAAGCAAAAGGTTATAGAAGCGATGTTGAACTTCCTCAATAATATTGGACGTACCTTCACTCATAAAACTATTACGCTCTTTTATGCGATTGACTTTCATTATATCGACATCGTTCGATATTTGTTCAGTCACTACTCAATGAAAAATAAATGTAAAGTATGTGTTTATCTCTCAATACTCGCAAGCTTTATAGACAAATGAAAGTTAGCAATTACTTCACATTTGTATCATGAGACATCCGTTTCTTTACTTTGAACGTATGAAGTTCATTAGTGTAAAAAAACCGTTATACAAGCGGCGTAAATTATTTGAGAGTAAACATTGAAAACAACGAATGCATTGGTTATCGGTGCCAATGGTGGTATCGGTAAAGAAGTCGTGAAACAGCTGTGTACAATGCCCGATATTGCAAAGGTCTACACAGTGGCTAGACAGCCCATTGAGTATTCCCATGAAAAACAATGTCATCAGGCTTTTGATACTGCAAACGACGAAGAAATCGGAGACTACACCCAGCAACTATGGAAAGACAAAATCACCATGTCTATCGTTATCTGCTGTAGTGGGGTTTTACATCAAACATCACCCGTTACTTTGAAACCCGAGAAGCGGTTAGAAGATATTCACACCGACCAATTAGTGGAATATTTCAAGGTTAATGGCATCACGCCAACGCTCTGGTTAAAACACCTTCCACATGTCATGACACATAATGCATCGAAAATTGTCGTGCTAAGTGCACGTGTTGGTAGCATTTCAGACAATAACCTAGGAGGTTGGTATGGCTACCGAGCATCCAAAGCGGCACTCAATATGATGATCAAAACTGCTGCTGTCGAATATAAAAGGCGCCGACCTAATGCTTCTTTAATCTGTTATCACCCGGGTACCGTCGACACAGCTCTGTCAAAGCCCTACCAAGCGAATGTAACACCAGAGAAACTTTTCAGCGCCGAGTTTAGTGTGTCACAATTATTGCAACTCATGTTCAGTTTAGACAGTGAATCAAGTCCACATTATATAGATTGGGAAGGCAAAGCTATCCAGTGGTAGTTACAGCTTTATTGTTCTGGGGTCAGTCAATTGTTTGCCTTTAACCATATATAAGTCGTCGTACAAAAGACCACCGTTACCGTATGGCTTCTTCTTAGAGCCCGTATTACTGATCATAAAAAACTGTCGTAACGGCTTTTCTCTTTGCATTCGAAATACTGCACCTTTAAAAACTTGCGTTTGATGCTTAAATTCACCACCCCGCATAAATAAGTCAAAACGCTGGCCTCCTTCAGCATAAGGTGCATTATTAACGACATACCAAAGCTCATACCAAACGCCTTCTTCCACTGGCTTAGCGGCTTGTTTAGTCTTAGTATTTGATATCCGCTCATACGTTTTAAAGCCTGTCGAAACCATCAATGTACCGTTGTTAACACTGCCATCAGACTCTTCTTTGTCGGTCACTCTGATCATAGGCTCAAACGCATCGTAATTCTTATCGATAATGCCTTCATTCATTAAGTTGCTTAAGCCAAATGAATGATTGTTGGGGAAGTACTCTACCTGAATACGGGTATAAAAGGTGTATGTTTCTCCTACTTCCACTGCAGATGGTAACTGACGAAAAGTGAGCGCTTTTCGGTTGCCAACGACACCTTCGTTAGCTGGCTTTTTCAGAAGATAGCTATTTCCCTCATCAACTCTAACCTCAGTAACTTGAGGATTAGGCACATGAGGAGATGTTTGATTATCGGAGTCAACTAACTGCCATAAGCCAGAAAGTGAAGAAGACTCAAAATCATCAATCATTTGCCAGCTTACCTTGTCATCACCTTGCGCCTCAGTATGCCTAAAAATGAACAGGACAATTAACAATGCGTATTTCATAAGGACACCCAAGTTGACACAAATAATGTTAAATAAGCTAGCATAATTTATGGCTAACCCAACCATCTATGTTAATTTAATTAGCCTCAATTATAAGACTTATACCCAAACTATTTGGAAGCACTATTATGTTAAAACCTGTCGCTTATGCACTCACGAGCATTACCCTATTTGTGGCATTATCACAAACGAGCATTGCCGCTCATCACGAAGTCAGTGAAAATATAAGTTTTTTCTTAACCAGTAAAGGCCCAGGCAATGGTGCTGACCTTGGTGGTCTTTCGGGAGCTGATAGTTACTGTCATGAATTAGCTGCAAGTGTAGGTGCAGGAGATAAAAAGTGGCGTGCCTATTTAAGTACCTCTGCAGAAGGTAACAAGCCCAGTGTAAACGCGCGAGATCGCATCGGTAATGGTCCTTGGTTCAATGCTAAGGGCGTCAAAGTTGCCAACAATGTTGACGATTTGCATAGTGACAACAGTAAATTAAGCAAAGAGAACTCTATCAGTGAGCATGGCGAAGTCATCAATGGTCGTGGTGACAAACCAAATCGCCACGACATTCTATCTGGCTCTGATTTACAAGGCTATTTGATGAGCGGAGATGGCGATAAAACCTGCGCCAACTGGACAAGCCAAGGTGAAGGTAGTGCTCAGGTCGGCCATCATGACCGTACCGGTGGAGGTCAAAACCCAACATCATGGCAATCAGCACACGGCTCTAGAGGGTGCAGCCAAGAAAACCTGCAAAGCACAGGTGGAGACGGTCTGTTCTACTGCTTTGCAGCTGAATAACATCGAAATCAACAAGCCCTAGTACTCTTACTCAACGCTTGGGTAAGAGTACTTCCTTTCTCTCGTCGAACTGTAATCAAAGGTTTCCTAAATTCGAATTTTTTAACAAATTTTTTACGTCTCTAAATTATCCAAACTATCCTATCTCCGTCAATAATGAACACGCTTTATCAATTGTGAGTGAAAATTATGACAAATACGAAAAAATCAGCCCAGCATGTTAACTGGGAAGCGATGCCCAAAGAGCAATTAAACGACGACATCCAGAGACGTTTAATTACTGGCGATAATATGATGATTGCCCATGTTTATATCAAAGCCGGTGGCGTAGTACCCATGCATAGCCATCATAATGAACAGATCACCTATATTCTCGACGGCGCCCTCAAGTTTTTGCTCGGCGAAAATCAAGATGAAGAAGTCATAGTTCGCGCAGGTGAAGTTTTAGTTATTCCTCCCCATTTACCACATAGTGCAACTGCGTTAGAAGACACTGTCGATGTAGATGTTTTTAATCCGCCTAGAGAAGATTGGCTAGATGGTACCGATGCATACCTCAGAGACGGTTCATCCAAATGAGTAATGACATAACTTCTCAAGCTGTAGCTGACAGACTGGCACATTATCAACTGCCATCACCGCTGGGTTTTGGAAAAGAGCTGGCGCCTGTGATGTTTCGAGCAGACTATGACAACGGTCAGTGGAGTAAAGGTGAGTTAGTTCCATTCACCAACCTTCAAATAAACCCCGGCGCTACCTGTGTACAGTTTGGTCAGCAGTGTTTTGAAGGAATGAAAGCCTACCAAGTCTCACAATCATCTCCTGCGCTCTTTCGCCCAGAGGTAAACTATCGCCGCTTTCAGCGCTCAGCATCACGCCTCTGTATGCCCGTCCCTCCTGCTGAGCTCTTTGCAGAAGCATTGGCAAGCGTAACGCAAGCAATGAAGCCTTTCGTTCCTGATGAAACAGGGCAGTCTTTGTATCTTAGACCAACACTTTTAGGAATGGACCAAACCTTTGCCGTAACAGCATCGAAACGCTATTGCTTTGTCTTAATAGCCAGTCCATCAGATGCTTATTATACGTCACCTATAAGTATTATGGTTGAAAGGAAGCAATCTAGAGCAGCTAATGGTGGCACAGGTGCAGAAAAAGTTGGCGGTAACTATGCAGGATCCTTACAAGCAACCGAACGCTGCATCAAAGCTGGATTTGATCAACCTTTATGGTTAGATGCAGCGAGTCATACGCTTGTTGAAGAATTGTCTGGGATGAATTTCATGGCCGTTATTGGTGGTGAACTACATACTCCTAGACTCACAGGAACTATTTTACCTGGCATAACAAGGCAGTCCTTGATCGAGTTAGCGTCAACCCTAGGTATTGAAACGGTAGAAAGAGACATCCCTATTGATGCATTGAAAGACGATATCGCGACGGGAAAGTGCAGTGAATTATTTGCCTGTGGTACAGCTGCCATTATTAGCCCGATAAAAGAAATCGGTGAGTTGGATGGTTCTAAACAAGCATTGCCAAACGTCAACTTACTGGCGAATAAACTCAGAAAAGGGCTGCTTGACGTCCAGGAAGGCAGGGCCGTTGACGAGCTTAGTTGGATGGTCGATGCAACCGATAGAGCCGCCTTAATCCAAAAATTGTCCTCAGACTAATCTATTGTACGGAGCATATTCATGGACTTAAATATTTCAGGTAAATCAGCTATTGTCTGCGCGTCCAGCCGCGGATTAGGCAAAGCGTGTGCAAAAGCATTGGCGAATGAAGGTGTCAACGTTTGGATCAGCGGCAGAAATTTAGACACTCTAGAAGCTACAGCTAACGAAATTAATGCGCTAGGGCAAGGCACTGCACACATCGTTACTGCAGATGTCACTACGCAAGAAGGCCGAGATGCACTTTTTGCAGCTTGCCCTGAACCGGATATCATTATTAACAATGCCGGCGGACCGCCACCTGGTGACTTCAGAGATTGGGATCAAAACGACTGGTTTAGTGCCATCAATGACAACATGTACAGCGCCATCGACATGATCAAGCGCTCTATCGATGGAATGACTGAACGAGGGTTTGGTAGGATTGTGAATATCACCAGCGTAGCTGTTAAATTACCGCAAGCTGAACTCGGCCTTTCGAACGGTGCCAGGGCAGGCTTAACGGGGTTTATAGCGGGCATAGCAAGAGGTTCAGCTCAACACAATGTCACTATCAATAATTTGTTACCTGGGTTTATCGATACTGACAGAATGCGTAATGTTGTTAAAGCCAAAGCGGATAC